>JABMOK010000156.1 GCA_013204155.1 Pseudohongiella sp.
CAGATCATCTGGTGCGCGCCTATCACCATACCTATGGTTTAAAAGTTACCACCAGCAATTGCTCTAATAATTATGGCCCCTACCAGTTTCCGGAAAAACTTCTGCCTCTGTGTATGCTTAATATTCTTTCCGGCAAGGCGCTGCCAATTTACGGCGATGGCAAGCAGATTCGAGACTGGCTGTTTGTTGATGATCACAACCGGGGCATTGAATTGGTAATCAAGAAAGGCCGCCATGGCGAAACTTATAATGTTGGCGGCAACAATGAATGGACTAATATCGATGTGGTGAATCTGCTGTGCGAATTAATCGATACACGCTTTGCCAACGATACCGAACTGGCCGCGCGTTTCCCCGATTCACCCTGTGCCAGGGGAATCTCGGCAAAGACCCTGATTACCTTCGTCACCGATCGGCCGGGTCATGACACCCGCTACGCTATCAACGCGTCGAAAATAACCAATGAGCTCGGCTACGCGCCGGAAGAAGATTTTAACTCAGGTTTGAATACAACCGTCGACTGGTATCTGGCCAATGAGACTTGGTGGCGCGCCATACAGGATGGTTCCTACCGTAATTAGTGCTGACCCCAGGTAGTGCCAATTACGGGCTGGCGACGGCAGGCGGAGTTTCTCTGCTGTAAGTGGTTCATCGCCCGTCTACTCTTGCTTCTTGGTTAGGCATTGAACCGACGACAAATTAATTCAGTGGTTACTGGGCTATTTGTAAAACCCGGTAGTCGCCAAACTACATCGCACGCTATTGGCACAGCCTGGGAAAACCGGCCCGGCTTGGTGGAATTGTAAAATTACAGATGACTTTATTTCATAGCTATTTTATTCAATGCTTCTCTCGGCTCAAGCGAGTTCCGGTTTCTCCGCGTGGGCAGTTTAGATTGGGTTTGCTTCTGCTGGTTTTGTTGCCGGCCTGGGCCATGCAAGTTTCTGCCTTCGAACTCAAGGGCTTAAAATGGCATCGCGCCGAGGCTGAGTTTTATGTTGCGCTAACAGGAACTTCGGCCACCGGCATAAGTTGGAATAGTGCATTCATCGCCGCCTTGAATGAGTGGAACGCCAAGACCCCTTTCAATTTCATATTAAGAGAAGAAGCCAGAGATCCCTGCCAACTCGATGGCGTGAACGGGGTGGATTTCAGGCCAGACCTTTGTGGAACAGAATTTGGCAGCAAAACCCTGGCCGTCACGTTTATACGCCGCACCGCGCCACAGCTGCTTGGTGAGCCCAATATTGTTGAATCGGACATCGTGGTAAATCAAGCGGAGGCGTTTAATGTCTACGATGGCAGGCTCGTTCAATTCGGCATTCAGGGCTTGGATTTTCGCCGGATAGCCCTGCATGAACTGGGACATGTGTTGGGCCTGGATCACGAAACCAGCAAGGCGGCCATCATGTCTCCCAGCATCGGCAATATCGATCGCCTGCAAGCGGATGATATCGCCGGGGTAGAGGCACTCTATGGGGGCTTAGCCAATTGCACGATTATGAATCTAAATTATGGCCTGTTTTCCGGCGCCCTCGATGCCAATGACTGCACCGTGCAGGAGCTTACCGCCGGAAGTAGCGATACCAGCTTTATTGATATCTATCGGTTCGATTTATTCAGCGAAACCGCAATCGAATTCAACATGACTTCCTCTGCTCTGGATTCGGTTCTGATTCTGGCAGACACCGATCTGCAGTTTCTTGGCTTCGATGATAAATCCAGCAATACCTGCAATTCTTCCCTGAGTCAGACCTTGCCGCCGGGCAGTTATTTTTTGCTCGCCAACACCTATGACGTGCCAGTGAAGGAAGAATGTGGCAATCAGGGCAATTATCAAATATCCGCCTCCTTCAGCAGCAGCGGCCCGACTGCGCTGGGCGCGAGCACCAGCCTGACTGGCGCCGAGTCCAACGCCGGCTTTCGCGCTGGCATTACCGGCGACAAGGGCCTGAGCTATGGCAATCAGTTCAAGCCCAACGATTCGCTGGATATCAGCGCCGAAATAACTATCGACCCCCAGCATCAGGGGCAAGCCGGCTTTCTCTTCGTGGCGGCGCTGGTAGGTGAGCAGATACTGTTCCTGAACCCCCAGGGCCAGTTTGTCGATTCCACCGCCAGCCCGACTTCCATAACCAGTAGCACCGTCAAATTCCTTTCCTCCATCGAACAGATCGAGATCGCCACCGCTCTAGTGCCGGCGGCACTGGACATTCAAAATATCGTGGTGGATTTCTATGTCGGCTATGGCCTCATCAGCAACACGAATGAGGCGTATTACCACCAGACCCCACTCAATCTCACGATTGCCCCCTGACGCTGTTTTACCACGCCGGTTTGCCTCCAACTGTCGAATAAGGCCAATCGCCCCGTACGCTCCGGTAGCGCCTAAGAGGCGTGTCGAATCAACGGCTTCCGGGTGAATTACGGCTAAAATCAGCTTGAATCGCGTATTCCAGATTGCAACAAATAACTGTATACTGCGCCTGCATTTTTTCCGGGGCCATGGCCAAAACCCTCAAGTTCAAGACCTTGAGCGACGTAAATAGGTTCAGGCACAATCGCGGCCGGAAGTATCCAGTTATCCAGCGGCATTAAGTTAAAGAGTAAGAGGAATAGGTCTGTGTTTTCAGCAACTGTTAAGTTTTGTCGGGTCATGATGACCCTCACCGGTCTGGCGTCTTTGCTACTGCTTAGCGGCAGCCTGTCGGCGCAATCGATTGAAGAGAATGTTCGGCCTGTGGCTCAGGTATGTTTGGCAGGCCAGGCCTGTGTTGGTTCCACCGGCAGTAACGCGGCGAGCCCTCGGGCGGCGCAGCCTGTCGCCGTGGCGGCACCAGCCCCCGTGGCTGCCGCGCCAGCACCGGTTGTTGCGGCATTCGATGCGGCGGCAACGTACCAGATGAGTTGCTTCGCCTGTCACGGAACCGGAGCCGCAGGAGCTCCAGTGGTTGGTAATCACGAGGTTTGGGCCGCACGTATGGAGAAAGGAGTAGAGGCTGTAATGGCCAATGTTGTTAACGGGCTTAATGCCATGCCGCCCAAAGGCATGTGTATGACCTGCAGCGACACTGACCTTAGAGCATTGGTTAATTATATGGCGAGTCAATAAGACCCGGTTTGTTCGGTTTGTTCGGTTTTAATTTAAATTTAATTGAGGAGTACATCGTGTTAAGTATTAAAAAGGTAATAGCATCATCACTGGTTTCAGTTTTCGTTCTGTCAGCTGCACTATTTGCCGGCACAATTTCTGCCGACAGCGGCCAGGCCGAGCTACAACTGGCTCAATTGTCTGACGGCTTCAGCGCAGAAACATCGTATATGGCTTCATGTTTTGCCTGTCACAGCACCGGTGCAGCCGGCGCGCCTAAAGTAGGCCCTGGCAACGCAGAGGCATGGGCACCACGCGTCGCAAAAGGCATGGATGTGTTGGTTACCAACGCGATTAGTGGATTCAATGTAATGCCTCCAAAAGGCCTTTGCTTCACTTGCACCGACGATGATTTGCGCGCCATTGTGCAATACATGGTCGACAGCAGTAAGTAAATTTGTCGTAACGCCCGAGGATTTTTCGAATCGGGCATTACCGAATCAACGTTCTAAAAAATGAGCTGCCCGCAGCTCATTTTTTTTGCCTGTAATTTTCCAGAAGAACCAGGGGACCCCAAACAGGGGACACTAATAAGATAATAACTTAAGGGAAGGTTGGGGACACAAAGTAGGGGACACTAAGGAAAAGTAGGGGACACTAATAAGATAATAACTTAAGAAAACAACAGAACACTAATCAGCTAGCAACTCGATGCTCCCTAAGGAACGTGTCAGAAGTGCAATTATTAATGCCGGTCTGGATTTCCCCCTCCCCGGCGCATAACCGGAAGAAAAGTAGGGGACACTAATAAAATAATAACTTAAGAAAACAACAGGACGCTAACCAGCTAGCAATTCGATGTTCCTTGGTTGATGTCTTACTTGCTCTGTACGAACCTCTGAGTATCCAAGAGTTAAGTAATTATCACATCGATGCCCCTAATTACTCTCAGAATGGCGAGGTAGGGGGATTTGATCTATATCTTATCTGTGTATCACTAACTAATTTACACCCATTGCCCATGTCGCTTGCAACAATTCGCTCACGCGCGCTCCTGGGCGTCGATGCTATCGAGGTCACCGTCGAGACACATCTGTCTAATGGCATGCCCGGTTTTGCCATCGTCGGTTTGCCCGAGACGGCGGTAAAAGAAAGTAAGGAACGTGTCAGAAGCGCAATTATTAATGCCGGTTTGGATTTTCCCACCCGGCGCATAACCGTAAATCTCGCGCCGGCCGACCTGCCCAAGGCCGGTGGCAGATATGACCTCGCTATCGCGCTTAGCATTCTCGCGGCGTCGGGACAGATCGATAAGGACGCGCTGGAAAACACCGAAATACTCGGCGAGTTAGCCCTCGATGGTGGCATACGGCAGGTGCAGGGAGCCGTGCCCGCTATACTGGGTGCCCGCCAACAAAACCACAAAATTATTTTGCCTGCAGCGAACGCCGACGAACTCGCGCTGGTGGCTTACGCCCAGGGCTACTGTGTAGGTAGCCTGTTGGAATTGGTCAATCATCTGGCGAATAAAACTGACTTGACCAGCTGCAAGGATTTACCGCGGCGGCAAGCCCCCGTTTGTGATTCTCTGCAAGGCTTCACAGAAGTAAGAGGGCAGGCATTGGCGAAGCGCGCTGTGCAAATTGCCGCGGCCGGTGGTCATAACTTGCTGATGATCGGCCCTCCGGGCAGCGGAAAAACGCTGCTGGCGAATATTCTGATTGGACTGTTGCCAAGTATGAACGAGGCCGAGGCGCTGGAGGTGGCGACGGTAAAATCGGCGGCGAAATTACAACTCAATAGTTCAAACTGGCAGCAGCGTCCAATTCGAGCGCCGCATCATTCGGCTTCCAGTGTCGCGCTGGTGGGTGGGGGCAACAGGGCAAGTCCGGGGGAGATTAGCCTCGCGCACCGCGGAGTATTGTTTCTTGATGAGTTAACAGAATTCAAACCGGGCGTGCTGGATGCCCTGCGGGAGCCGTTGGAGTCTGGAGAAATCACCATCAGTCGCGCCAATTACCGGGTCAAGTTTCCGGCCAATTTCCAATTGCTGGCGGCGATGAATCCCTGCCCTTGTGGCTATGCCAGTGACCCACGACACGAGTGCCGCTGCACCGCGGACCGCATAGCGCGCTATCTCGGTAAACTCTCCGGTCCACTGCTAGACCGGCTGGATTTGATTATCGAAGTACCGAGCCTGTCCCAGGCTGAATTATTACAGCACCGCAACGAAGCCACGGACTGGGAGGAAATCAGAAATAAAATCGCGCAGTGCCGGGATCTTCAAGCGCAAAGAAATGGCAAACTGAATTCGGAATTACAGGTCGGGGAACTGGATCAGTATTGTCCCCTAAGTGCGCCCCTGCGCAATAACCTGGCCGCCATCATGGACAAGCTGGCGATGTCGGCCCGAGCAACCCATCGAGTGATTAAAATGTCCCGCACCATCGCCGATTTTGAAGGCAGTACAAACATCAGAAAACAGGATCTCATGGAGGCAATAAGCTACCGACGCTGCCAATTCATCGAGTCAGTTATCCGATAAGTCTTTTCGAAAGCATATAATCGTGGTGGCCAGGTATTCTTTTTCGATACCGTTTCAATTTGTTATGTGAACGTTTTTGATATTTTCAGGGAGTTAGTTAAGCCTATTTTTCTACTAAAATATTGCAATAATCGTTGAAAAAAATCTTAATTTAGCAGAAACGCTGAAAATGCTACTCTATAAGTAAATAACAGTATAAACGGTCCACTTAATTCGAGATTTTTGGATATTACTGCTTTGGTATTATATTAATGTTCATCGCGATTGAAATTCGTTGCTTTTCGCCGGAGTAAGTTCGAACGCCATGGCGCAACCAGGAAGGAAACACGATCAGGTCTCCGCGCGATAATTTAAATTCAGGCTGATAATTCTGGGGATTACCATCCACGCCCATTAAGCGAAAAGCCGTGGTGTGCATGGCGAGCATGGGAAACCGGGGATCTTCCAAATAAAACTCTCCCCCAACGGATGTTTCCACATTCGCATCAAGACCCATGTTCAGGTAGAGAACGGCAGCCCAAATGTTACCAGGGTGGACATGCGGTTGATTGAGCCCGCCTTTACCTGTGACATTCGCCCACATGCGTACTGACCAGAGGTAATCATCGATCCCCTTGTCGTTAAAATGACTCATTCGTTTTGCTAATTTTACGGCGGTGTTAGCAAGAGCTTTGGCGCTGGAACCACCCCAGTCCAACATGTTTGTGTCAGAGTGCCAGCCTCCCAAATTTGAGCGTTGAAGCCCGTCATCCTGACTTTTTCGATGTCGAATAGACTGTTCCAAGGATTGGATTAGTTGTTCGCTATTTTTCAGATGTGCATAAGCTATCGGAGTTTCGAAGAAACCCGCGGGGCTGGCTTCTATTTCAATTTCTATTTCAGTCTGTTGGGCAAGAACATTCATTGGCTGTGCATTCTATGCTCAAGTTGATGACAGTTTTATGACAGCGGTTGCGTAGCCATATGCGTGTCCACGCCGTATTCATTTGCGCAAGTAATTCCGGCTCAATTCAATGTAAACAAATTGTCACAAAAACGACACCAACTTGAAATATTACCGACCTACAATTTCTACGTTTCCAACAAATACCTAATTTACAAATTTGGAGTGAAAATGAATATTCAGCAAATGAAACTAAGTGCAATCGCGAGTGGTGTTGCCATATCTATCGCTGCAATGTCGAGTCAAGCTGCAGAGCAGCCGGCTCTTGCCATTACCGGCGCGAACAGCACGACGACAATCACCGGCGGTGCAACCATAAATAATGGCGCCAGTTTTCTCGCCGAAGTTCCGGCTTCCGAAGCGGCAGATCTGGTCGCAACTATTCGACCCGCCAGCGCAGATGTTGGGCAAACTGGTAGTTTGATAGTCGTAGCCGATGTGCCGGGATATGGATTTTTCAATTTATTGTCAGGCGGTATCTGGATACCCTGGAATGGATCAGATCCGGTTATACCAGTGAGCACGAAGACGCTTGCCGCCGAAGAAAAAATTTCCATTCTGGAAGGGCTAGTGGGTTCAGATTTAGGCCTTACGGCTACTTCTATCAGCGCCTACGTGGGTTACTACACAGGGGGCGAGTTCTCCAACCTTACCTATTCAGAAACACCTGCGGTGCTTACCATTGCTGCTCCAGTGGCAGCCGGGTGCCCTATTAACACAGCAGCCACAACTAGCAGCACATTTAAAGACAAGCCGGTTTGCATATTAAGCGGACGCATCACTGCAGATACTCATTTGACCTCAAACAATTCCTATCTGTTAGAGGGCCAGGTGATTATTGGCGAAAACGCCGTTGGTGGCGAAAAAACCAGGCTAACAATCGATGCTGGAACTTACGTATTCGGGCAAGTAGGTTTGAACTTTCTAGTCATCGACAAGAATGGTCAACTGCACGCCAACGGTAGTGCCAGCAAGCCGGTCATTTTTACTTATGAAGGTGATGATGAAGCGACTTCTTTAACTCGCGGCCAATGGGGTGGTATTGTAATTAATGGTAGTGCCCCGATAAACGAAGCCGGCGGAGTAGCAGAAGGCGAAGGATCAACCGGCATGTACGGTGGCAGCGATTCAACCGATAACAGTGGTTCAATGACCTATATGCAAGTCAAATATGCCGGGCAAAATATCACCGAGACAAATGAACTTAATGGTATAGCCTTTCAGGCAGTTGGAAGCGGTACTAATGTCGATTACGTTCAGGTTCACAATAATTCGGACGACGGCGTCGAGTTTTTTGGAGGCACTGTGAATGCGAAGCACATCGTGCTAACTGGTAACGAAGACGATGCCCTGGATTGGACTATGGGCTGGAACGGAAAAGTACAATTTGTCGCCGTACGCCAGACAAGCAGCAGCGAACATTGCATCGAAGCTGATAATAATGCCGACAATAATGACGCAAGTCCGCGCGCTAACCCAACAATTTCGAACATGACGTGTGTTGGTGATGATGCGGCGGATGGAAAAGGTCTGCGCCTTCGTGAATGTACTTCGGCTTCTCTATCGAACTTTGTGGTTAAGACTTTTGCGAGCTACTGCATCGACATTGATCAGACTGCCACTTTTACTAACGCAGGGGGCTCAATCGCCAATCTAAACGGCAATCTTGCGATGATCAATTCTCGTATCGATACCGCCTGTCCACTCGAAGACGAAGCGGGCGATCCATTCAGCGTAACTGATTGGTTTGCTGCACAATCCGGATCGGCAGTCGGTAATGTTGACCTGGGAGGAAGCATAGGTTGGACCAATGGTCCTATGCTCAATGCTGTATCTCCTTCAATTCCGGCAGGAACATTTTTCGAATCTGTCGATTATATCGGTGCAATCAAGGATGATACATCGGACTGGACCAAGGGTTGGACTTTTACCAATTTCCTTGACTAGCTACACAATTAATTTTCTATGATCCCCTCAAGGACAGGGAAATGAGAAACGGCTGCCTCGGCAGTCTTTTTTTTGTGCAAGTTTTGCAACTTACCCGCTTCTGCTCACAGCCGCGCTGTAATAATTATGTCATACAGCTGAAATATCACTGTCACAGAACAGTAATAAAATACTCACACTAAAACTCATTGATCCAGATCGGAGCTCGCCTAATGATCGAATCTCAATCTAGGAAATCTGTTAAACGACAGCTATCGTTTAATCGAAAAATATTAGCTCTGGCCTTGGCTGCTCTAGCTACCAACCACGTTTCTGCGCAAGATAATGCTCGACGTGAACCGGACGTAAAGATTGAACAAATCTCCGTTATTGGTCGTCATGTCCCCGATGAGAAGCGTGGAACTTCAGCGGTTTCGAATGTTGTTGGAGAAGTACAATTTGCCCGATCAGGTGATTCCAATATCTCAGAAACGCTCAAGCGAGTTGCGGGTCTTAGCACGGTAGGGGGGAAGTATGTTTACGTGAGAGGCCTGGGCGAAAGATACTCAACAACCTTGCTAAACGGAGCAGTACTACCTAGTCCCGAGCCGATAAACCGGGTCGTCCCCATGGACATGTTTCCAACAGCAGTACTAGATAGCGTTCTGGTGCAGAAAACCTATTCGGCAGAATTTCCCAGCGAATTCGGCGGCGGCATCCTGCAATTGCGTACCAAGAAATCAACGGATGAAGCATTTTGGACTATTTCATCGGGCTTCGGTATTCGACCCGACGTCAATTTTAAAAGCGGACTTACCGCATCTGGTGGTAATCGCGATTGGCTAGGTTCCGACGACGGAACTCGATCGATTCCTAAGCTACTAGACTTAGCTACCACCAACGGTGTTGAACTACGTCGCGCCAGTAAATTCTCTAGTTCGCCCGGGTATACTTCTGAGGAACTCCAAACCATCGGTAGAAGTCTTAGCAATAACTATGAAATCAGGCGAGAAGACTTGCCAGCCAACAAAGATCTCTCCACCGCATTCGGTAACTTTCATGAGCTGGGTGAAAGCGGCGCCACTTTTAATTACATGGCGGCTATTAATTACTCAAACAATTGGAATACCGACAAGATCGAAAGAAATAGCTATAAGGTTGGCAATGGCGAGCTCGAGCAAGGTGATGACCTCGATTATGTTGGAACAAAAAATAGCATCAATATAAGCAGTATTGTTACAGCCGGCATCGACATCAATAGTAATCATAATGTGCGATTAACTTCGGTGTTACTGCGAACTACTGATAATTTGGTCTCCGAGCTAACCGGCGATCTGGCTGCGGAAAATATCGTACGGATTAACGAACTGGAATGGATCGAGCGGGAATTGTTCTCTAATCAAATCCAGGGTGATCACTACTTTCCGCAATACAACGACCTCGTAATTAACTGGCGCTACAGCAATGTGACCGCTGGGAGAGATTCCCCGGATCATCGCCGATATCGATATGATTTATTCGATAGTGGTTATGAATTTTCAACGCGCTCGGATGGCAACGTGCGTCGTTTTAGCGACCTCAAGGATACAACAGACGACTACGGCATCGATTTCACCATGGCCTTCTACGGAGGCGATTCAATTTCGCTAACGGCAAAAACTGGCTACGTGCATACGAACAAGGACAGAGAGTCTGAAATTCGGCGCTATTCGTTTTTTGATCGAGGCGAGATTGCCTCTGACCGTAGTCTATTGAAGATGCCTTTGGAAACCGTACTTGCTGCAAAAAACATCAGCCCCGACGGATTTGAACTACGCGAATTTACGCGGCCAACAGACAACTATACAGCGACCAATGAATCAGATGCCTATTATGCGCAGGGCGAACTGAATTTCGATGATAGATTCAGATTTGGTGTCGGCCTGCGCAACGAGAGATTCCAACAAAATGTCACGACGTTTGATCTCTTCAACGCCAGCAACGTTATAAAGGCCTCACAGAAAAGCGACGATTTAGTGCCGGCCCTAAGTGCAACGCTTATCAATGGCGATCATCAGTTCCGACTCGCCTACAGCGAAACACTCTCACGTCCGGATTTTCGTGAATTGTCCCCTACAGCCTTTACCAATCCACTAACGGGTTATGAAGTAGTGGGTAATCCAGATCTTCAAATTGCAGGAATTAAAAATTATGACTTCCGCTGGGAATGGTATTTCGATTATAGCGACTATGTATCATTTGGACTCTTTTACAAAGAATTTGACAAGCCCATTGAATCCGTTATTCAGGCAGGAGCTGATAAGCGTAGAAGTTTCGCCAATGCTGATTCAGGCCAAAATCGCGGTGCCGAATTTGAAATCAGTAAAAATCTGAGCTTCCTGGGTGGAATTGCTGAAGATTTCTACTTTCAGGGAAATATTTCCTATATCGATTCCACTGTTACTATCGCCGCAGAAGATCGTGGTGTACTAACCAACATCGAGCGGCCATTGCAAGGACAATCAGATGTACTTTTCAATGCGCAAGTCGGCTACGAGCCTTTTTCCGGCGTAACGGCAACCCTGCTGTATCACTATTTCGGAGAACGCATTAGCGAAGTAGGTACCAGCGGTGCTCCGGACTTAATTGCACAACCAGTAGGCGAACTCAATTTTGTGTATCTTCAAGAATTGGGGGATCACTGGAAGTATAGCCTCAAAGCGAAAAATCTAACTAATGAGCAGGTGACTATCACGCAGGGTGGCAAAATCACTACGGGGTATTGGGGAGATCGTGAGCTTAGTTTCGGTGTTGATTACAAATTTTAAAAAACGCTACTACGAATCTAACCGCTAACCTTTGAATTAGGAGCGGCACGGCCATTTTTCATATAATCTTTAAAAACATTGGCTTATAACATTATTTGTCACATAAATGTAATATAGTGTCGGTTTAATGGTTACCGATGGAATCCTTTTTCGAAATTCAGGATAGGTAGATATGCAAGAACCAACAATCCTTGTCGTTGATGACGAAGCCGCAATACGAGACATGGTCAGTATCAGTTTGGACCTTGCTGGCTTTAAGATTATCAGTGCTGAAAATACACAGGAAGCTTATGTCTCCATCATAGACAATAAGCCTGACCTGGTTCTGCTCGACTGGATGCTGCCGGGAGGCAGTGGTATGGAGCTGGCAAGGCGTCTACGTCGGGATGAAGCAACGGCGAATACCCCCATTATTATGTTGACTGCCAAAACTACCGAGGACAACAAAGTACAGGGTCTCGATACAGGGGTTGATGACTACATTATCAAGCCTTTTTCGCCGCGAGAGTTGGTTGCTCGGATTAAGGCAGTATTGCGGCGTTCTCATGGCAAGCATAAAAATGATGTATTACAGGTATTCGATCTTCATCTTGATCCTGGTAGTCATCGTATATCGATAGAGAACAAGCCAGTCGATATGGGCCCCACTGAATTCAGACTCTTAAAATTCTTTTTGACGAATCAAGAGAAAGTTTTCAATCGCGATCAAATTCAAAATCAAGTCTGGGCTAGCAATGTTTATCTCGATGAACGAACAATCGATGTACACATTCGGCGTCTTCGTAAAGCACTTTCTTCTATAGAAGATGCGAGTATTGACTACTCGAAACTCGTGCAAACTGTGCGCGGAGCAGGATACAGATTCTCTGTTCGACTGGCCTAATTTATAGCCTTATACTGTGTCGGTAGTTTATGAGGTGAATAGTGTTGCTATCTATTATCAAATTTCTGCGATCTCCGCTGGGAATAGCTAATCTAAAGGTATCCAGTGTATCCAGTCTGGCGTAAGGAACTCAATCGTTTGCTAATCTTGCTGAGTGTAGTTGGCTTGATTGGATATATTCTTGAGCGGCCCCTTCCCGCAATACTGCTCGTTCTCGTTCCCTATCTGGGTCTTAGCTTCTATCAATTGCGACGCATTCATCTTTGGCTGGCTCAAGACCACCTGGAAACAGAATCTACTCCGCCGGAAAGTTTTGGTCTGTGGGGAGATGTGTTTGATGGTATTTACCATTTGCAACGGCGGGAACGTCAGGCGAATGACATTCTCAAAAACTTGATTGAGAAAGCACAGGAATCCACGTCCGCCATGGAAATGGCTGTTGTGGCAATCAACAAAGATGGCAAGCTCGATTGGTGGAACCAGGCGGCTGAAACACTATTGGGATTTAGTCATCCTGTCGATAAGAATCGTGCCGTGATCAATTTAGTACGCGATCCTGCTTTTCTCGAATACTTTAATAAGGCGGATTACTCACGACCTCTGAAAATTCACTCCCCCGGAAGTTTGAAACAGATGCTCGAGTACCAGATTACTCAGTTTGGTGAAGGTGAACGATTAATGCTAGTAAAAGATGTCACTCAATACCATCGGCTGGAGAAGATGCGAAAGGATTTCATCGGCAACGTCTCACATGAATTGCGAACTCCGATTACCGTGATAAAAGGTTATCTCGAAGCGATTCTTGAACATCGCGCTGAGCTGGGGGAAAAATGGTACAAGCCGTTGCTGCAGATGCAGCAACAATCAGGTCGAATGGAGAATATCGTCAATGATTTGCTATTATTAACTTCTCTCGAAACTAGTAATATTACAGGCGAACAGCAGGTGGTGATGATTGCCGATATGCTTCAGGAAATTGTCAGAGACACCGAGCAGGCCTATGTAGACAAGCTTCATCATTACGAAGTCAGCTGTGACGATTCAATTCGATTTTTGGCCGAACACAAAGAATTGTACAGTGCAATTCTTAACCTTACGATCAACGCCGCAAAATATTCGCCAGAGAAAAGTTGCATAAAGTTGGCTGCCAGTATTACTGATGAATGGTTCGAGCTATCGGTGGCAGACAATGGCATTGGTATTGAAGAAAAGCACCTGCCGAGAATTACGGAACGATTTTACCGAGTGGATTCAAGTAGGGCATCGAGCACCGGGGGCACCGGCCTTGGATTGGCCATCGTTAAACACATTCTAGCCAGGCATTCCGGAGAACTCATCGTGACCAGCGAGGTGGGTGTTGGTTCTTATTTTATTTGCAGACTGCCGTTGTCGCGAATTAATCCGCTATTAAACACCAACACAAAATACGCAGAAACAGTGGATTCTGACTAGTCTTATAGCATTAATTCACTGACGTATTGATTAATATCTTCATAGCGAATATCCCTGCCATTCACCAAATAGATGATCTGTTCGGAGATATTTTTCGCGTGATCGCCAATGCGCTCCAAGGCTCGAAGCGACCACATCATATTGAGCACCCGTGTGATGCAGCGCGGATCTTCGATCATATAAGTGGCCATAGCGCGCATTGCGCTGCTGTATTCCATGTCGACATTCGTATCTTCCCGTACGACTCTGATTGCCGCCACTACGTCGTTTCGAGCAAAGGCATCGAGACAGTTTCTGACCATATCTTGAACTCTATCCGCGATATGCTTGAACTCGACGAAGCCGATTCTGGAATCCAGCTCCTCGCTTAATTTTATTGCCATACGTGCAATTTTTGCGGATTCGTCACCCATTCTCTCAAGATCCCGGATGATTTTGGTAATTGTTAAAACGAGTCGGAGGTCGCCTGCGGCTGGTTGTCGTTTAGCGATAATCAAATAACTTTCTTCGTCAATCTTTCGTTCGATTGAATCAATTTCATCATCACAGAGAATAACTTTCTGTGCCAGGTCACTATCACATTCCAATAGCGAAAAAACCGCGTCACTTAGTTGGCGCTCTACAATTCCACCAGTCTCAATCATCCGATTTCTCAGCTGATCTAGTTCGACATGATACTGTTGCGATATGTGTGTACCTTGAATCTCAGTGGCTGTATTCATAGAGAAAATCCTGGGGGCTTAACTGAAAATTTTTTAGCATTAAGGTTAGCTTATGGTTGTTCTCCTACCCATAGCGTCCAGTGACGTAATCTTCGGTTTTCCTTTCCCGAGGGTTGGTAAATATTACATCCGTGGAATTCATCTCCACCAAAGCCCCCATATGCATAAACCCCGTAAAATCTGAGACTCTTGCAGCCTGTTGCATATTGTGGGTTACGATTATAATGGTAAATTCCTTTTTTAGTTCGCTGATCAATTGTTCAATAGTGAGTGTGGAAATAGGATCCAGTGATGATGTAGGCTCATCAAGTAGAAGCACTTCTGGATCCAGGGCAATTGCCCGTGCGATAACCAGACGTTGTTGTTGCCCACCGGATAATTCCAATGCGTTTCGCTGTAAGCGATCCTTCGTCTCTTTCCAAAGTCCTGCCGAAATCAATGATTTCTCCACAATTTCGTCGAGGATGCGCTTTTTCTTTATCGCAAGTAATCGGGGTCCAAATGCAATATTGTCATAGATAGATTTGGGAAAAGGATTCGGTTTTTGAAAGACCATCCCTACCTTGCTGCGCAATGCTACAGCGTCTATAGAGGGATCATTAATGTCAGTTCCGTGCAAAGTAATTCGCCCTTCTACTCGACATTCGGGAATCATGTCGTTGAGGCGATTAAAACAACGTAGCAAACTCGATTTCCCGCAACCACTGGCCCCGATGAAAGATGTAACACATTTTTTGCGAATGCTGATATTAATATCTACCAGAGCATGGTTGCTTGTCCCGTAGTAGAGGTTCAAATCCTCCACAGCAAAACATTCCGAAAAATCCTCTACGTCATTCTGATTATTGACAATAGCCGGAGTAATGTTGACCAGTCGTGATGACGATTGATTTCGTCCTCCAGGTTTGTTTTTCAGTTCGCGCATATTTTCCAAAATCTTGAATTTAATCAGACCACTATAAAGCTTATATGTGACAAATATGTGACATAAGCCTATTTTCACTAGTGCGAGTAGTATAAGTAGTATAGTGAACTTGGGCATCTAATTAGCGATGCTATTATGCTGTTCAAGAAATGACGATGGTTAGAGCTATTCACTGGGAAATAATAGCTCAGCATCTTTTAGTCGCCCCATTACGCATTCCCAATACCTAGTCTACTTCTATGCTGATCAGTCTAACGTTTTCTCATAGAGGTAAACAGGATTGCTTCAGACAAGCCCAAGAGTCTTGGCACAAAGTCATAAGTTTTTAGAATCAATGAGTTAAATGAAGTGCGGACAAATGGCAAAAGGCAACGCGTCTCTGCCCCTGTGGTTATGCCAGTGATTCAAGACACGAGTGCTGCTGCACAGCGGATCGCATTGCACGTTATCTCGGTAAACTCTCTGGCCCACTGCTAGATCGGCTGGATTTGATTATCGAAGTACCGAGCCTGTCCCAGGCTGAATTATTGCAACACCGCAACAAAGCCACGGACTGGGAGAAAATCAGAAATAAAATCAGCCAGTGTCGGAATCTTCAAGCGCAAAGAAATGGCAAACTGAATTCGGAATTACAGGTCGGTGAACTGGATCAGTATTGTCCGCTAGGTGCGCCTCTGCGCAATAGCCTGGCCGCCATCATGGACAAGCTGGCCATGTCGGCCAGAGCAACTCATCGGGTGATTAAAATGTCCCGCACCATCGCTGATTTTGAAGGCAGTACAAACATCAGAGAACAGGATCTTATGGAGGCAATAAGCTACCGACGCTGCCAATTCATCGAGTCAGTTATCCGATGAAATCTTCTCGAAAGCATCCAATCTTGTACCCAATTCGGCGAGGGTGGCTTCCAGTTCCTGAATGCGTTGCTCGGCGCGTTTCAGGGCATTGCGTTGCGCGTCGAATTCTTCACGGCCTAACAGGTTCAGCGTCGCAAAGCTTTTCTTAAGCTGCTGCTCTATTTTAGTGCGCAACTCTTCGCGAACTTCTTCTGCCATGGGCAGCAGCGAAGAGAGTCGTTTGCTAAGCTCATCTAGAAAACTTTTGTCGAGCATTTCTGTCTCCACCTCATTACTCAATGACCATTCGGCCCCCCTGCAACGTCGTTCAGGGTGGCGCTTGCCATTCTAACATCAAAATCCTGAGCGGATGTCGGCTGTTAATCGCCGGCGCAAACAGCCGCAGCGAGCCATGCGCAGTTTCATGCATAGTTTCATGCATAGTCCCATGCATGGCTTCATGCATAGTTCCGTGCATGGCTTCATGCATGGCTCCATGCATAGTTCCGTGCATGGCTTCATGCAAGCTTCATTCGTAGTTTCCATGCCTGCAATAAAGTGCAGCAGCCATGGCGGGCCCCTCTTCATCAGATGTCAGGTTTTGGCTTCAGTGCCGCCAAATGCACCGTGATAGTGCGCCTGCCCGGGAAGCGCACTGCCAGTGCACAATTTTAGCGGCCTTGTTCGGAGATTATTTCATTTGATCCGCCGGAATATTTCTAACTGATTGTATTTCCACGTGAAAATACAGTTGGCACAAGCTTCGCATAGAGCAGTATTAGTTGCAGGCATTCGAACGGGTACAACGCTTAAACGGCGAAGGAGCAAAATAATGAAATTAGTCACGGCTATTATCAAGCCATTCAAATTGGACGACGTCCGCGAGGCATTGTCTGACATAGGCGTACAAGGCATTACCGTCACAGAAGTAAAAGGTTTTGGTCGGCAGAAGGGTCACACCGAATTGTATCGAGGGGCAGAGTACGTGGTTGATTTTTTACCGAAGGTAAAAATCGAAATTGCGATTGCAGACAGTCTGCTTGATCAGACACTGGAGGCAATTACCAAGGCGGCCAATACCGGCAAGATTGGTGATGGCAAGATTTTCGTCTCCGATTTAACCCAAATTATTCGTATTCGCACGGGCGAGACCGGAGAAGAGGCGGTTTAGTCTCGAACTGGGCAATAAACCGAATGACAGACTGAATCATTGAGATTGTTGAGGAAACAAAAAATGAAAAAATTTATGATGAAAAAAAGCGGACTCTCATTGGCCGCCATGCTGTTACTGCTACTTCCAGGGATCGCCTCTGCGCAAGAGTTGGATACCGGCGATACGGCGTGGATGATTACCGCCACGGTTTTGGTACTGTTGATGACAATACCCGGCCTTTCTCTCTTTTACGCGGGCATGGTACGCAGTAAAAATGTTCTCTCGGTATTGATGCAGTGCTTTGCTATCACCGCGGTAATGACAGTTGTGTGGATGCTCTGGGGCTACAGTATGGCATTCGATACGGCGGGTATGGAGGCAGGCGTGCTTAACCTTAGTTCGATTGTAGGCGGCCTGGGCAATGCGTTTATGTCGGGTATCACCGTAGATTCCATGTCGGGAACGATTCCGGAATCCGTATTTGCAACTTTTCAAATGACCTTTGCGATTATTACACCGGCGCTAATTGTCGGGGCCTTCGCCGAGCGGATGAAATTTTCCACCATGCTGGTGTTTATGGTGGCGTGGGTCACTATCTGCTACGTGCCCATGGTTCACATGGTGTGGGCAGGTGACGGTGGATTAATGTGGGATTGGGGCGTGATCGACTTCGCCGGTGGCACAGTGGTGCACATCAATGCCGGTATAGCAGGCCTGGTAGCCGCTGTAATGCTAGGCAAACGTAAGGGCTATCCAACTACTGCCATGCCTCCCCATAACCTTACTTACACGATTATCGGTGCAGCATTGTTGTGGGTAGGATGGTTCGGTTTCAATGCGGGTTCAGCGGTTTCCGCAGGCGGTAGCGCCGGAATGGCAATGCTGGTTACTCAGATTGCTACAGCAACGGCGGCCGTCGCCTGGATGTGTGTCGAATGGATTAAACACGGCAAGCCAAGTGTCTTGGGCATCGCCTCCGGCGCGGTGGCAGGTCTTGTTGCCATTACGCCAGCTTCTGGCTCGGTGGGTCCCGAAGGGGCACTCTACATCGGATTAGCGGCGGGCGTTGGTTGCTTCTTCGCTGCGACTACGCTGAAAAGAGCCGTCGGCTATGATGACTCTCTGGATGTATTTGGTGTACACGCGGTAGGCGGGATTATTGGTGCCATACTGACCGGTGTATTCACCGCTGAGGTATTTGGCGGCACCGGATTGGATGCAGGCATCCCGGCACAGTTATGGATCCAGATTAAGGGTGTGATCTTTACCATCGTCTACACCGGGGTACTGAGCGCCATAATATTGAAGATTCTCGATGTCACAATGGGCCTTCGTGTGAGCGAAGAAGAGGAACAGCAAGGTCTCGATCTTAGCTCCCATGATGAACGAGGTTATGTGCTGTAAGGCGCAAAGTGAATCACAGTTAAGCAAGGTTAACTCTCTCTTTACGTAATAGTTACGTTAAAGCGCCTTTGAACTCAAAGGCGCTTTTTTTTATCCTCAGAGTTTGCTTCTGCTGGGCAAGACGCCCGTATTTACGCTAGGTCAGGGTATAAGAGATTCGCAGCAGAGGGAGCAGGAAGAGGGAGCAGGAGAGCGCGCCGCAGAGAGTGTAGAGAGATTCCCGTTTGCGGGTCACTCGCATGTTATCCAGTTAGCAATTAATGAATCCTCCAGGTCATCCCTCGTCCTATTTGTGAAATGACTCACAAGCTGGCTTGGTAATGCCGAGTATGCTCTGGGCTATGGGAATTTCCGGGCACTCTAAATCAGGCAAGCAATCCGCATCGGTTCGAACGGCGGCAGACTCTCTACTCAGAGTGAACTGCAGCGACCTGCTTTTGGGCATGTACATTTCTGAATTGGATTGCGCCTGGTCAGAGACGCCTTTTTCAGTGGGAGGCTTTCATCTAAAGACCGCAGAAGACATCGAGACGCTTAGCAAGCACTGCAAATTTGTTTCTATCGATACCAATAAGGGCACGCTGCCCCGAGCGGTAAAGTTAAATCAGCTCACTATATTGAGTAGCGCCCGCCGCGCAGTTCCCGCATCGGCATCATTGAAGATCAACCGCGCTACCTATCCTGTCCTGTACCCTATAAAGCAGCAGATTGATAAATCCTATCGATGCTATGCCAGGCTAAAACAGGATTTTTATACTCAGGCGCAAGCCATAAGAGCAGTTGAGGAAATGGACTTGTCTTGTCTGGAAAAATCTATCGATGTCTTGATCGATGAGATTGTAGGAAATCCGCAAACACTTATCTGGGTATTGAACACCGATCCCGACGCGCGCAGGAAAACTGACTACTGTGTCAGGGCAGCGATCTGGGCGAGCATCCTCGCCCGCCAAACCGGCATGATACTGGCGGATCTGCGCGCGCTGTTTATGGGAACGCTGTTGGCGGATATCGGCATGCAACTAATACCCGAGAGACTGGTATACAAGCGCGGGCCATTCAGCAAGCAAGAATTATCGGCGTACAAAAGGCATGTGAATTTGGCTCTGGAGGTAGTCGCCAGCTATCCGCAGCTGGATTCCAGGGTGACGGGAATTATTCGCTGTCATCACGAACGACACGATGGACTGGGTTTTCCACGAGGACTACGAGGAGAGCAGATTCCAGTGCTTGCCCGATTCGCCAATTTGGCCTATTGCTTCGAACGCCTGCTAAAATTAGATACGGATGGCCCGTCAAGCCCTCCGGCAAAAGCCTTAAGCAGGATCTACAAACAACGGGTGATAAAATTTCCGCAACAGTTAGTGGTGGAACTGATTCATGTGATGGGGGTTTATCCTCTCGGCTCCTTAGTGGAACTCTCCAGCGGAGAAGTGGCTCTGGTGCTGGAGCAAAAAGCGCAACAGAAACTGTCGCCGAAAGTAGCCGTGCTAACAGACAATAACAAATCACCGATCGAAGCTATTCAAATAGTTGAACTGGGAAGCGAAGATAATGCACTTGAGAGCCGTATCGTTGTAAGCAGTTACCGCAACGCAGACTCGAGTGGGAAAGAGAAACCGGGTGCAAGCTTAAAGCCGGGCAATTATATTTTTAGTTTTTGCGGGAGAAAGATTGGAATCGGCGCACTGAGCCTGCGCTTGTAGAAAGGAGCGCTTGTAGACAGCCGCTTCACATATCGCCATACAGGTGCTGCAATATCGCCAGTGCGGCAATCGGTGCAGTTTCGGTTCGCAGGATGCGTGTGCCCAGGGCGACGATAACAAGGCCCTGATTGCGCGCTGAATGAATTTCAGTCGCCGAAAACCCACCCTCCGGCCCGATCAATAAATTTACTTGCTCGAACTGCAACGCGGCGGTATTAAGCGGCAGTTTATCCTCACCCGATGGATCAAGCATTAAACTGAAACCGGCGTCCAGACCTTGTTGCCATTCGGCCAGGGGAGATGGCGTATGTATTTCAGGTATTTCGAGTCGCCCGCTCTGTTCGCTGGCATTGATGGCTATCTTGCGCCAGTGCTGCAATTTTTTTTCCAGGCGGTCGGCTTTCAACTTAACTTCGCCATGTTCGGTATACAGTGGAGTAATTTCACTGACACCCAGTTCGGTGGATTTTTGGATAGCGAAGTCCATACGGTCGCCGCGGGAAAGCCCCAGGCCGAGGTGAATTTTTAGCCGGGACTGCCCATTCACTCCCTGATTCTCAGTCAGCTGTTCCTCAGCTAACTGTCCTCTAACTAATTGTCCCTCAGCTAACTGTCCTTTAACTAACTGCCCCCCAACTAACTGTCCCTGAACTACCTGCTTCTCAACGAGCACATCGACATCGGCTTTTTTAATCTGCGTGATGCGCACGAGAAACTCGCCATCGCGGGCATTAAACAGATGCACGTGGTCATCGACGCGAAGACGTAGTACATGAGCAAGATAGTGTGCAGACTCAGCAGGAAGCCGAACGGTAGCCCCTGCTTGCAGCTGAGCTTCGAAATAGACGCGAGAAATACGCATGACGGCAGTGCTCAGCTCTTAGCGTTCTGTGATTGACCCGAGAGAGTCAGATTGTTCCAGATCTGGCGAATATTTTGGCTTTGATTCATTGAATAGAAATGCAGGCCAGGTGCGCCACCTTGCAGTAAGTCGTCGCATAACTCGGTAACAACATCAATGCCGAAGCCGCGAAGGCTGTCTTTATCATCGCCGAAACTTTGTAGACGCTTGCTCAGCCATCGAGGAATCTCTGCGCCGCTATTTGCACTGAATCGCGCCAGGTTCGCATAATTGGTAATAGGCATTATTCCAGGCACAATCGGAATATCAATGCCTGCCGCCGCACAATAATCAACGAAGCGGAAATAGGCGTCGGGATTATAGAAGTATTGGGTAATGGCCGAATTCGCCCCGGCGTCTACTTTCTGTTTAAAAAATTTTACATCGCTGGCATAACTGTTTGATTCCGGATGAATCTCAGGATAGCAGGCGACATCGATAGTAAAGTGATCCCCGGTTTCCTGCCGAATAAATTCTACCAGTTCACTGGCGTAGCGGTGCTGGACGGCGGCACCCATGCCGGAAGGAAGATCGCCGCGAAGGGCGACCACCCGGCGTATGCCCGCGGCCTTGTAATCGTTTAGCAGTTGCCGTATCTGTTCCTCGTCGGTGCCACCAAAGGAGAGATGCGGGGCCAGTTCGGAACCGGCCTGCTGATATTTTAAAACAAGTTTCTGGGTGCCGGATCGGGTCGAGCCGCCGGCACCATAGGTTACGGAGAAAAAGTCCGGACCCAGTCCGGACAATTCCGCGTGCACTGCATCCAGATTGGATTCTCCCTCCTCGCTGCGAGGCGGGAAAAATTCGATGCTGAACTTGGATGGATTAGATGAATCCATAAAGGTTTTGATCCTGTGTAGTACGAAACGTAGTATGAAACATAGTACGAAACATAGTACGAAACATAGTACGAAACATAGTACGAAACATAGTACGAAAAATAGTACCAAAAATAGTACGAAAAATAGTACGAAAAATAGTACAAAAAAAAGAACAAAAAA
>JABMOK010000016.1 GCA_013204155.1 Pseudohongiella sp.
AGCCAGCACTGCTCGGGCGTAAGATAGTGTCTGAATCGATAACACGCACCTTATTGCGACTGGGACGATAGATTTCTTCATTTTGCGTCAGCAGCTCTTCTGCCGACTCGGTGTAGGATTGAGCCCGTTTCACATCACCTAATTTCAGGTAGACGCTTGCCAGTGCGAGATAGAAATCCGGTTCCTGCTTCTTGATTCTCAGGGCCTTGTGGAATGCGTCGCGCGCTGCTTCGAAATCATTATCCAGAAAAGCAAGACTCCCCTGAACATAGTGAAAATAGGGATTCCTGTTATTAAACTTTCGCATGGCACTTTCATATTCCCTGGCCAATCTCGGATTTCCATTCTGTCGATAAAATTTCGAAAGATTGTTGATTGCCGTCGCATTGGATTCATCGTGATTAAATGCCATGCGATAAGCATATTCCGCAAATTTGCTGTTTCCGAGTCGATTATAGGCTGCACCGATATTATTCCAGCCGATTGACAAATCGGCATTCAAAAACAGTGAATTTTTGAAGTAAGGTAACGCCTGCTCCGGCTTGCCCGCAATCATCGACTCAACCCCAAGATTATTGAAATACAGGGAACGCGCCTCTTGATCGCTAACGACCTCCGCCGTGAGCTGTTGCAGGGCAATCTCGGGAGTGAAATCTACCACATAGCGCCGCCTCATAGTGAATCGCCCGGTCGCATTGATATGCTGACTGAGTACCAGCAGATCACCGCGCATGTCCCAACTGGGCTGCACCTCGACGGTTTGAAATTCAGCATCGACTCCAGCATAACGAGCCATGGCAACATAAAGATTGATTACCGATAAGCAATTGCCTTCTCGCGCATTAAACGCTTCCATCGCGGTATGGGTTTTGCTGTCTACATACTTGATGTAGAGGTAATCTTCGCCGTAGAGTAAATCCTGCAACTTATCGACCCGTTGTTCGTCGTTGTCTCTGGGGTTTATGTAGGCGTCGATGAAATGCTTTACCTCGTCGCTGATATACAGAGGATCAATATCAGGATAGCGGTCAACACTCTGATCAAGTATTAATCTGTGTAATGCTTCGTCCTCGACAAAATTAGTTTCAAGATCGATGGTCATGCAGCTGGCAAGCAGCATTCCCACTGCAGTGATTAGAACGCTCTTAAACTTGTTTGGCTCGATAACACACATAAGATCTGCTTCAGCTCCAATTAATACCGGGCGGGAGTTTCACGTCCACGCCTGTCTATCTTCATAAATTCATAACGCCCCTGAAGAAAGGGAATCCTGTCTTCCTCCAGTTTACGCAACAGGCCGATCCAGCCCGCATAATTTGCAACCCCGCTCAGACTGTTTCCCAGACCGGCGTAATCCAGATTATCGTGCAAACGTCGCACATCCCGGCCCCATGCATTCTTATACGCGACTCCATCGGTTGCGGAATGATACTGATACTCCAGAGCAACCCGGGTCTGAGCAATTCGCATATTATCCGCCGATAGAAATCGCACCTCGTACCCGGTGTCGAATTCCAATGCCCTCTCCACCGAGGACGGAAACCAACTGACATCGATATCGATTACTACGCTTTTTGTCACCGGCAAATTAGGCACATATTTGAACGGCTGCGTGTCGGCATGCATAATTTGATAACCGACTTCAGTGTCACGCAATGCCGTTGAAATACGCACCCGGCCATCAGCATCGATGTCCACGATCGCATCCGATTTAATGTTCTGGGAACGCTGGACAAAATCAAACAAGGCCTTCATGCCCGGTTGGTCCAGCGGCGGGAGCTGCCAGCTTACTTCGTTGTCATCGATAATCTGCAAGCGGCCTCCGGCAAATATCAAAGACTTTGGCACAATAGACAACTCGGCCGACGCCCCCAGGGCAACGCCTCCGGGAACCACCACCTCTCTTATTGTCGATTGATTGAATTCATCGCCGAGTGTTTCTTTGAGAAAAACCGCGGGCTCTCTGCGAGCCAGACTACTTTCGCCCTTATTACCATCGTCGACAAACAGCGACTCCGTGTTTTTTCGCACTCGCCGTGAAAGATAGCCTAGTTCGGTGACTTGACTGCTGTAGCGACGGGCCGCCTGAGTATCGATCGCCAATCTCTGTGCCGCGGTGGCAAACAAATTCCCCACCAACGGCTGCTTTTGTCCATCGCTAAACAGCTGCACGGAGAAATCATAAGCACTGGCAACAGACGCAATTTTTGCGGCCGCCGGCAGATCCTCCAGGTAAAACGTAATGAATAATCTGTCCGCCGATGTCGTCTCAAGCCACTCATGCAGGAACTCCGATGGGGCCTTGAATTTTCCGCCAGCGCCATTCGCAATAATGGCTATCCCACCAATCTGTGTGGCGAGGTATTCCGCTTCCCAGGCATCAATCTAGGCACTTGAAGGAAGGCTGTCCAGCGGCAGATCGGGAAACCTGCCGAGCCTTGGTCGGCGTATCCGTTGTCCTACAACATCACGATCATTAAGATTCGATGTTACGTCGATGTCATAGGCCGCCAGCGCCTCGGCGACGACTGCCAAAAAACCATCCTGTCTCACCTCCGCGTCGAGCGCATCGGCGTCAACGCCAGTGACTAGCAGACAGCTCAGCACGGCAGCGAAAAACCGCGATCTATTAGAGTTGAGCGCCGAGTAATTCAAGCGCATCATGACAAGCTAATTCTGCACGCATTCATCGTAATTTTCTCCACGCCTCTTTCTCAGGAGTCTCACTCGCAAATCTCCAACCCAGTCCGGCTCCCCAAAATAATGAATGGGCTGCGCCAACTCATTTATCAATCTCTGGGCTTCTTCAAACTCATCAGCGATAATGGCATATTTAACTGCCTGTTCCATTACAAAAGTATCGGCTGGCAATAGTGAAAAGGCTTTCTTCTGGTAGCCCACCCCTGCTTTCCAATCTTTACCTTCGAGTAAATATATCTGCCCCAGGGCGAGGTTAGCTTCGGGACTGTCCGGGGAGAGTTCCAGCGCCCGATTAAAACGTCGATCGATGTCGGCCAGAATCGAAGCCCGCTGCTCGGGTAGCCAGGTCTTATCACAATTCCCCAACTCGGCTTCCCAATATTCACCATAATCCAATAAACTATAGGGATCATCCGGCGCCAATTCAACGGCTTCAATAAAATGACGCGCGATCTCCTGATCGCGCCCTTCCGGCTCTTGCATGCGCAAAGCATCACCCAGGCCAGACAAACCCCTGGCTACATTCCTGTCCTCATCTACGCTAACCTGAAACAAAGTCTGCGCCGTTTCGAAGCGACCCGAATTGAGAGCCAGCTCTGCCAGTGCGATAGCCAATCGAACTCCTTCAATTTGAAAGCCCTGATACTCAGGTCGTAGTGCCGACAGATTCGCCTGCACCGTCCCCCGTGGTCGCTGAGAATTGAGCAAATAGTCATGAAATTCCTCATCCAGCTGCGCCGTCGTAATATCAAATGCCTGATCATAGGCAAACCGGGGATTTCGCCCCGCCATTAAAAATTGTAGATACTGCTGTAACTGTTGGCGACGATCATTGAATCCCTCTTCTTCATAGGCATGAAGTAAATAGTGCAATAAAGTTTCGGATTTCAAATTTGCTATCTGAATCAGCCTTGGCGATGCCAGCGCGTCATCTCTGTAGAGTAATCGCTCCATAGACAATGATTCGCTAAGCACGGCCATTTGCGCATGATTTTTCGCAGTATAGCGATCAAATTCTACACTGCCGTCGCTCACTCTCATCCGAGCGATATACCCTGCCAAGCCTTCTTCGTACCATCTAGGCAAACGCAGATCGGAGAAGTTGCGAAGCAGAAAATGCACATAATGGTGAAAACCCAAAGCCATTGAGCCTTCGTCATCGAGGAGAAAAGCCATGTAGTTTGCACGTGGACTGGGAGAAAAAAACGCCGTGTCAGCTGACGGGGCAAACAAACCCAGACTTTCTTCGTCAGCAAAAAGGTAGACGTAATTTGTGACGCTGGCTTGAGGGAAATTGACTAAGCCAGAAACCGTAAACGCCGCCGCTTCTCGCCAGACTTCAAGGTTGCTGGCAACGCGCAGGGTTTGCCGGGAAGAAAGCTGACTAAAAATGTGAAAATTTTCAGTTTCAACTTCCAGCCAGGATTCGCGCATTATGTTTTTTTCGGCATCTTGCTGAGCGAAGCTCACACCGGAAGCTGCAACAATACCCAGTAGCAGAACCCGGCGGAAAATGACTGAATAACAGTAGCGCATAGCTTAAGCACCAGGCTTCTCATTAGCGAAACCGCATAGAAACCACTCTAGCACGGGAAATAAGCCCCATTAAAGAAAAACCGGACCCGAACAGGCGCTTCCCCGCTACTTTTTTTGATGCAAACCCACTACATAGCGGGATAATTGGGCCCACCACCCCCTTCTGGAACCACCCAGTGAATGTTCTGGGCCGGGTCCTTAATGTCACAGGTTTTGCAATGTACGCAATTTTGCGCATTGATCTGAAACTTCTTAGTGCCCCCAGCATCTTCTATGACTTCGTAGACACCGGCCGGACAATAACGTTGCGCCGGCTCATCATAGATCGGCAGATTACTGGAAATTGGAATCGACGGATCTATTAAGTGTAAATGACAAGGCTGGTCCTCGACATGATTAGTATTTGATAAAAATACCGAAGACGGCTTATCGAAGCTGATTTTTCCATCGGCTTTGGCATAGTCAATTTTCGGGCACTCGGCGGCCGGTTTGAGTTGCGCATAATCTTCTGATTTATCGTGAAATGTCAGCGGAAATTTTCCGAAGAAGATATTCTGTTCAATAAACGTCAATGCACTACCGAGCCAGAATCCAAACTTGTGAAATCCCGCACTAAAATTTCGAGTCTTGTGTAATTCATCACGCAAATCTGAATTATTAAACCGCGCCGTGTATTCAGTAAGCTCAGCGCTCGGCGTCTCTTCATTCAAAGCGGCAAACAGCGTCTCCGCCGCAATGATTCCAGATTTCATAGCGGTATGACTCCCTTTAATTTTTGCCGCATTCATGGTTCCTGCGTCACAGCCAATCAACAAGCCACCCGGGAAGGTCATTTTGGGTAGAGAATTCAAACCTCCTTTGATCAGCGCGCGCGCACCGTAGCTGATTCGCTTGCCGCCACTCAGAGTTTTTTTAATCAGCGGATGCTGTTTAAATTTTTGAAATTCATCGAAGGGACTAATGTGCGGATTCTGATAGCCTAGATCCACGATCAAGCCCAGAGAAACTTGATTACCCTCCAGATGATAGAGAAAACCACCGCTGGTACCGGCATAGCTAGCCCCGATCATCGGGTAGCCTGCGGTATGAACGACCAGACCTTCCTGATGTTGCTCCTCGGCTATCTCCCAGATTTCTTTCAAGCCGATTCCATAGTGTTGCGGATCGCGGTCTTTATCGAGCCGGTATTTGCTGATAATTTCTTTGCCAAGATGCCCGCGACAACCTTCTGCAAGAATCGTGTATTTAGCGTGAAACTCAAAACCCGGCTCGAAAGTAGCTTTCTGTTCGCCATTCGCACCGACACCCATATCGCCGGTCGCCACGCCCTTAACACCACCCTCTTCGTTATACAGGATTTCTGCAACGGCGAAGCCTGGAAAAATTTCCGCGCCAAGCTCCAGTGCCTGCTCGGCAAGCCAGCGACAAAGGTTTCCCAAAGAGATGATGTAGTTGCCGTCGTTGTGCATTGGACGTGGCACCAACAATCCGGGAAATTTAAATGACGCTTCGGCGCCCGGTAAAAAATACACATCGTCTCCAGTAACGGCGGTATTCAGGGGGGCTCCCATCTGTTTCCAGTCCGGAAATAATTCATTCAGTGCGGAAGGCTCGAACACAGCACCGGATAAGATGTGCGCGCCGATTTCCGAGCCTTTCTCTAACACACAAACCGATAATTCTTGCTCGGCGGCCTTGGCCATCTGTAACAGTCGACAGGCCGTGGACAGGCCCGCTGGCCCTCCGCCAACGATCACTACATCGACTTCCATGGATTCCCGTTGCATAAATAACCCTCTAAACAATTTAACAAAGTGGATTGAGGCAAGCGGCCAGCCAGGCACAATCTCTTATAAGATCAGCCGATACCCAGGCCACTATTATCCTTATTTCAAGTAAAGAGCGCAAAACAGCTTGTCCCGGGGCCCGCATTACAAAATGTCACAAATAAAGCACTATCGTCGATTTTTTAGCCGGTCATTTATGTGCATACTTACGCCCAATTTTGGCGCCGGCAAACGGCCTGCCCCGAAATATCCATAATCACAGCCCTGCCCTTACTGGGCCGCTATCCCTGGAGTTTTTGCATGCCTAGCTTTTTAATCAGATTTCGCGCAGTAACAGCGATCATCCTTGTAGCCGCCGGCATGCTATTAAATCCCGTTACGGCTCTGAGCCAGCCGCTTACTGATGACAATTCTACCGTGACCTACCCGGCAGAATTCTTCGCTCAGTATGAACCTTTCTCGGTAAATGACATGCTGGACCGAATTCCGGGCATTAATGTGGCACGTCAGGGAGGTGGCAACAGCAATGGCGGCCCCGGCAGCTCAAGCGGCTCTAACCGGCGTGGGTTGGGATTGGGCGGTGATCAAATACTCATCAATGGTCGGCGCGTTACCGGCAAAGAGAATGAGGGTAATAGTCAACTCTCCCGCATTCCTGCCAATCAGGTGCAATACATTGAAATCATTCGCGGCA
The DNA here is from genome assembly GCA_013204155.1 of Pseudohongiella sp. GTDB lineage: Bacteria > Pseudomonadota > Gammaproteobacteria > Pseudomonadales > Pseudohongiellaceae > UBA9145. The sequence goes on from JABMOK010000016.1 coordinate 6,718, forward strand.
CATCCGAAGATCTGGATGTGCGTGGCGGCAATCAGGTAATCAATATTGTCTTGCTGGAAGCCGAATCTCGCTCTTCAATTGCCTATGAGCTCAACACTGACCATTACCACGATGGCGAATTTAAACCAGGCGGAAAAATTTCACTTACGGGTCAACGGGGCAAACTCGATTATCTGCTTAGCGTAGAGTCCGAGCCTCGCTGGGAGTATCGAGTCGGATCTGAATTCAGCCTACTGCCTGATGGCACAGCCAATGATACGGTAAGAAGACTTAATACACGTGACTCACAACCGCTGAATTTGAGCACCAACCTTGGCTACCAATTCGGCGACAAGGATATCGTTCATTTCAATGTGCAGTATAAAGATAGCGATGCACCAAGCATTGAAGAACGGAGCATAATCGATCAACTGTCATCCCCTGTTTCCTATGGGTTTGAATTCGATGACACCGCCAACAGCAATGAATTCTGGGAAATAGGCGGCGACTATGAGCACACTTTCGCCAATGGCGCGCGCTGGAAAACACTTTTTATTAGCAACAAAAAAGAAGACGCCAGTCTGCGTGAGCGGTTTGAAGTCAATGGCAACGACTCAACAAAGGACTTGTTTCTGGGCAACTTCAACCGCTACCAGGAGCGAATTGGCAGAACCTCTTACTCATTCAGCTTCGGCCAGAATCAGGGTCTGGAACTGGGAATAGAGCGCGCGCAAACGATTCTCGATTCGTCTCTGCAACTTGGGCTGTTACGCAGTGGCGGCGCTACTTCGGCTGCATTCGGCGGGTTAACACCAATTACCAATTCCAATGCCAGTGTCGAAGAAATCCGCTACGAGTCATTTCTGGTGCACAACTGGCAGCTTAATGAGCGCATGTCACTGGAGAGCACGTTGATTGTAGAGACCTCCGAAATCGCGCAAAGCGGTGATGTCAGCAAGCGACGAGACTTTGATTTCATTCGACCCAAAGTCGACTATCGATTTGATATCACTCCTGCGGTGCAATTTAGAGCCACCGTTGAAAAAGATGTTGCTCAACTAAGCTTCAATGATTTTACCGCCAATATTAGCGGCAGCGACGATGACCAGGATGCCATCGCTGGCAATCCGGATTTGCGCCAGTCCCAGTCCTGGCGTTACACCATGAATCTGGAGTATCGCTTCAACAATGACAATGGTGTGATCAGCAGCAGTATGTTCTTTCATGACCTGGAAGATGTCATCGATAAAATTGATGTCTCTACCGGCTCCAGCATCCTCTCCGCCAACGGCAACATTGGTGACGGTGAACGCTATGGGATGAGTGTAGACGCAAGCCTGCGTCTTGGCTTCATCGGCTTACCCGAAATATTAGTCACATCGAGATTTGATGCAGAAGACTCCAGCGTCACCGATCCTTTCCTCGGCATTGATCGACGCCTGAGCCACCAGGGTCGCGGCAACTACAGCCTGGGTTTTCGCCATGATGTACCCGCCCGCAAACTGAATTACGGTTTCACCTACCGCGGCAGCATCAAAGACAACAATAAGGTCTTCGATATCGATAAGATCGAGGCTTATAACACCGATGCCTTCGTCATCATGTTTCTCGAAGTGCAGGGCTGGGCCGGCCTTACCTACCGCTTCGAGGCAACCAACCCCCACGAGAGCGAACGCTGTCGCATTCGCTCTCGCTATGTTGGTGGAACGATCGCCACAGGAACGCTGAATGAGATTGAGAATTCCTGCAGTCACACCGGCGAAAAGTATGCCATTAAAATCCGCGGAACCTTCTAAAGGGCGGCGCACGGCTAATTCTTCACAAGCCCCTAAAGTTTCAATTTATCAGGTCGCTATGTAATAACTTTGGGGCGGTGAAATTCACCACAAACGTACCAAATGTGGCGATATTGCCACATTATTTGCACAATTTGTCACAGTATTGTGAATGTTCGCTCTGTATAATTCCCCTTCGTTTTAGCGAATTCCGCTAATTTACCCCGACCAAATCAAGCGCCAGTAATTCACTTGCTGTTGTGGTTCGTTTGTTAAATGAAATCTGCCGTATTTTGGAGCAATTACATGACCCGCCGTCTCTGCCGACAATTTATCCAGCTAAGTACTCTTAGCCTGGCCATTGCAACTGCCTCGCAGTCACTGGCACAAGCAGATGTCGATGAGACTGTGAATGAGTCCACTGTGGTCTATAAAGCCGATTTCTTTGCCGAATATTCACCGGTCTCGGTGAACGACATGATCAATCGGATTCCCGGTATTGGCCTCGCGCTGAATAACCGTGGCGGCGGCAATAGCCGCGGACTCGGCTCCGGCGAAGGTGAAGTATTAATCAACGGCCAACGCACTACCGGCAAGAGCAACGAAGGTCGCAGTCAACTCAGCCGGATTTCCGCTGATCAGGTAGACTACATCGAAATCATCCGTGGCACTTCAGAAGAAATGGATATTCGCGGTGGCGGTCAGGTGGTGAACATCGTGCTGCTTGATTCCCGGTCTCGCTCTAACATTTCTGCCGAAGTAAATATGGATCGCTATCGTGACGGCACTCTGGATCCTGGCGGCAATCTCTCCTTCACTGGCCAGACGGGCGACCTCAACTATCTCTTCCATATCGAGGCAGAGCCGCGCTACAACAATCAATTTAGCAATGAAATTAGCCGCGACGCCAGCGGTAATATTTTAGAAACGCGCAACGAAGAAAATATTCGTGATCAAACCGATTTTCAGACCAGCTTTAACCTGGGTTATCAGTTTGAAAAAAGCATGATTCAATTCAACGGATTGTATGGCGAAAGCAAACCGCCTTCCGATGTAGATCGAATCATTACCGACTTCAGCAGCGGCACAGCGGTGACTGCAACTGAACGCGAGGATAATCAGAGCGACCGAAACAATTGGGAAATCGGCGGTGACTACGAGTACAGATTTGATAAGGGTGGCAAGTACCGTTTTCTTTTCATCGTGAACGATCGTAAGTTTGCCAATACCCGTGAGCGCTTTGATGTGTTCGCAGACTCTGAGGAAAAAGACCTTTTCCTTTTTTCAGCTGGGCGTGACCGCGAACGCATCGCCAGAACATCTTACACTTGGGACCTGGCCAGCAATCAAGGCGTAGAGTTAGGAGTTGAGCTGGCACAAACTATTCGTGATTCCGATCTGCGACTCGGCGTGCAGAGCTCAACGGGAACCCCATCGGCCGCATTTGGCGGGCTTGTTCCTGTAGATATCAACAATGCCAGTTCCAGCGTCGAAGAAATTCGCTACGAAAACTTTGCCGTGCACAATTGGCAACTCAATGACCGTATGTCATTAGAAAGTTCTTTGATCTACGAGACGTCTACCATTACACAGAGAGGCGATGTTAACAACAAACGCGATTTCAATTTTCTGAGACCGAAACTGGATTATCGATTTGATCTCACTCAGTCACTTCAATTTCGAGCTACGGTAAAGAAAGATGTCTCACAACTAAGCTTCTCTGATTTCAGTGCATCTACTGACAATTCCGATGATGATCAGGATACTCAGGCCGGCAATCCTGACATTGCACAGGAACAATCCTGGAGTTACGAAGCCAATCTGGAATATCGCTTGCCTAATAATGTCGGGGTGCTGAACTCCTCGGTTTACTATCGAGACATTAAAGACGTTATCGATCGCATCGATGTATCATCCAGCCCAACTGATTTGCAATCCGCCCGGGGCAACATCGGCGATGCCGAACGTTACGGGATTAATCTTGATGCCAGTATCAGACTGGGGTACATCGGCTTACCTTCCGCCCTGTTGTCCGTTGGCTTAAGCGCGCAGGACTCGGCCGTAATCGATCCATTTCTCGGCACAGAAAGACGCTTGCGGCATAATGGCCGATGGTTTGGGCGCGCCAATTTCCGCCATGACATTACCCAATATGATTTAAGCTATGGCTTCAATTATTTCAATTCCGCGCACGATGGCAGCGGTCTAACCCAAATTGACATCATCGATATCGAACGAGAAATCGGCGAATATGGCGTGAGTTTCTTTCTGGAAAAGAAAGCCTTCGATGGCATCACCTTCCGTTTTGATATACAGAACGCCAATAATCAACAGCGCTGCAGAGAACGAACTCGATTCGTGGGGGCAACAATTGCTGGAATCGTAGAAGAGATTGAAGATTCCTGTTCTGGATCTGGAGTGAAGTACGCCCTGAAAATCAGGCATACCTTCTAGCAAAACAAACATGCTCAGTAAGTAACTTGAAGGCATCTCGGCTAAAGCTCAGATGTCTTTTTTTTGTTCACGCCATTTCTTTTTGTTCACACCATTTCTTTTTGTTCACACCATTTCAACCCGCTGTTACTGGCGCCAACCTGAGAATTTTCTTACTGAATATAAAATACAACCGAAGTCAGCAATACCAACAATAAGCTGCCTTCCAACATCTTCAGCAAAATTTTTGCCCTTGGCGTGAGCCGGTTTACGAATTTATCAATCGGCACAATTATTTGTGTGTACCTGTGATTGGTCATTGCCCTATTCCCTGTTTAGCCAGATTGTTCTGTGATTTCCCATTGCCATTCTAGAGTCGCTGGTCTTAATGCTGGATGAATACAAAATTCTGGCAGTGAATATTATGTCGCTTTAGTTATTAGACGTCGCTTTGCTAAAAGCGTTACTGGAAAACAGCACATCCGCTTCTTTTGTACCTTAAACTACTTATATTGATGCGCAAGCCGTCGCAAACGGATGCAGAAACCTGCTCAGATAGTCAGAAATGGCGTCAAACGGAGATGTTAGGCACACAAGACCCGGGCGCGATCCGAAAAGCCGGATGCCGCCGCGGGGTATTGGTAATTGAATTGCAGGAAGTGCGTATTAGTTCGCCAAAGTTGCCGCAAAAGCGAATTATTTCACCTTGGTGAAGATCATCATGTGCTGCCAGGGAAGAAAGTCGAGTGTATCGGTCCACTCGAGACCGAAAACGCTCATTTCCTTGACCACCTGTGCTTCCGTCATCTTGTGCAGAGGACGAATGGGAACCGAGGCATCTTCACCGCGGTACTCCAGCAGAAATATTCGACCCCCTACACGCAGCGCATTGTTAATTCCGTCGATCATCTCGAACGGGTGATCAAACTCATGATAGGCATCTACCATAATCGCGGCGTCGATTGAATTGGGCGGCAGATTCGGATTATCGACTTCGCCTTTCACCCCTTCGATATTGGTAACGTTCTCCTGCGCCTTACGCTGCTCAATAATGGCCAGCATCTCGGGCTGAATATCGACAGACAACACCTTTCCTTGCGGCACCAGCTTTGCAATTCGAAAGGAAAAATAGCCTGAGCCCGCGCCGATGTCTGCTACCACGTGATTGGGGGCCAGTCCCATGTTGGCTACGACTTCATCTGGCATTTCTTCCTGAATGCGTCCCGGCCGATTTAGCCAGTCCGCGGCCTGATGCCCCATCACAAAGGATATCTCCCGGCCCATATAGAACTTGCCAATACCTGTGGTTCTCCGCTCTGGCGCGACTTCATAGCCGGGAAATTCGGCAGCCTGCACGGAAATCGAAGTGCAAAGCAACAGGGCAAACAGGGCAATCCGATTGGAGCTTTTAAATGTATTCATGCAACGAACCTTCGAATTCCGCCAAAGCAGGTTTTGCCCAGGCATAGATAGAATGGAGGCAGAATACGCCGCTTGTTGACGAAATCTGCGATACGCAAGCTAGTGATTGTAATGCAGTGGCGAGGGTCAGACAAGAAGGCTAAAACAAGCAGAATGAACTTCTGCGGCCGGTGCTAGCAGAAAGGCAGAAATTAGCGCCTATACGAGTTTCAGCAGGCGCTGACCCGTGCCCTTGCATTTGGGGCAGGTGCTGTTTGCCGTAATCTTGCCCGCGCCTTTGCATACATTGCAGACATCCTGATACGGCTTCTTCAAAATAGAAAGCAATTCCCCCAGGTCTTGTGGTGGTGGTTGTTCGTCGGTCATGGCGATCGTTGTAGCTCTATAGAGGTAGTGTGGGAGCATAACACTCCTTCCGTCGCCGCTATCTTATTTTCCCTGTCCAATATAATTGACGGCCTCAGTATCTGCCAATTGTGTCGTTTAATGAGCTCTTGATACGTGAACTGCATCACATTTCTAAAAATATGTACAAAGCCAAAAACACGCTTGAAACTGTCTACAAATTAGCGCGTTATGCTAGTATCCCGGCCTGATACCGTACCTATTCGAAGCCAATGGAAGCACTTCATGAGTAAAGTTTTAGCAGGAATTCGAGTGCTTGATTTCGGCCGCTACATCGCCGGCCCCTATTGCGCCACACTGTTGGGGGATATGGGCGCCGAAGTAATACGAATTGAAAAAATCGACGGCAGTGAAGACCGATTTCTGTCACCCATAAGCGACAAGGGTGATGGCGCGCTGTTTATGCAGCTTGCGCGCAATAAACTCTGCATGACCCTCAATCCCATGAAACCCGAGGGTCGTGAAATCGTTAAGAAACTGGTCGCCACGGCAGATGTGGTGATTGCCAATCTGCCACCGGATACCTTGCAGAACATGGGCCTGGACTATGAAAGCCTGAAAGCCAGCAAGCCAGATATCATCCTCACCACTGTCTCCGCCTTCGGTCGCGGCGGCCCGTACAGCAACCGCGTGGGCTTTGATGGCCTGGGGCAGGCCATGTCGGGCGCCATGTATATGAGCGGCACCCCGCAGCAGCCGATGAAGGCCTACCCCCCTTTCATCGATTTTGGCACCGCCAGCCTCGCCGCCTTCGGCACCATGGCCGCCTTGTTTGAAAGGCAGAAGACCGGCAAGGGCCAAATGGTGGAAGGTTCCCTGTTCAGCACGGCGCTTACCATGATGAATGGCACCGCAATTGAGCAAAATGCGCTTCAGCGTGACCGGGTAGCCACGCTAAATCGATCACAGACCTCCGCCCCGGCAGACACCTTCAAGACCAAAGACGGCTGGGTATTAGTGCAATCCGTAGGCGGCCCGCTGTTCAAACGCTGGGCCGATTTGATGGGTGAAGAACATTGGCTTACCGATTCACGGTTCAAAGACGATATTAGCCGCGGCGATAATGCCGAAGTCATCAGCGCGCGCTTGGCCCAGTGGTGTGCCGAACGCAGCTCCAGGGAAGTTTTGCAGGCTATGGAACAGGCTCGACTGCCTGCCGGACCGGTAATGTCCCCGCAGGATGTATTGGATGATCCACATATTGCTGCCAAGGGCCTATTTCAATTGGTCGAATACCCGGGTCTGGATAAACCCGCGCCGTTAATGCGAACAGCGGTAGAATTATCGGCAACTCCGGGCGAGATCAGAAGCCGCCCGCCTACGCTGGGTGAACACACCGATCAACTGATGCAGGAACTGGGTTACTCTGAGGCGGAGATTGCCCAGCTGAGAGAAAAGCGGGTAGTATGAAGCCGCATTAAACCTCAGCAAAGCTGGCTGAGTAAAAAGCGTCGGCGTAGTATCATCACAGCAATAAGTCCGAAATAAATTCGAAACCCATGAATTTCGAAACCCATGAATTTCGAAACCCATGAATTCCGACCCCTATAAATTCCGACGCCCCTAAAACGAGGAAGCTATGAGAAAAATAACAGCAAGTATCGCCTCTCTATTGATGATGGCAATGCAGCCACTGATTGCCCAGCAAGAAGTGTTGAGTATCGATCATTACGTATCCAATATTTCCAAGGCACCGGCCATGCTCGGCGAGGTAGCCCAGATTTATGTGCGAGAACGTACTCAGCAAAGCACTGGTTTACGCGGTGAAAACCTGGCAGGCAGGGTTGTGCTGTTTATCCACGGCGCCGGCACACCGGCCGAAGTCGCATTTGATGTCCCTTACGAAGGGTTTAGCTGGATGGCCTATCTGGCGAAAGCTGGCTACGACACCTTTGCCATGGACACCACCGGCTACGGTCGCTCGACACGACCGAATGTAATGAATGACATCTGCAATCTGGCCGAGGGACAACAGCAAGCATTCGTTCCCTCGCTGTTAGCCGAGCCCTGTTCAGCCAGTTATCCGTTTGCCACAACCACTATCGAGTCCGATTGGGACGACATCGATGCGGTGGTTGATTATCTGCGAGAAATTCGCGGTGTTGATAAAGTCCACCTGGTAGCCTGGTCTTTGGGTGGTCCACGTTCCGCCGGCTATGCCGCTCAATATCCCGATAAGGTAGAGCGCATCGTGTTATTGGCGCCGGCTTATGGCAGAGACAGGTCAAGCAATCCTCCTAACAGTATTCCTGTGCCAGGTGCCGCGTTTACCAAGCAGTCGCTGCAGGATTTTACCGCTAACTGGAATCGCCAACTGGGTTGTGAAAATCAGTATCAGCAAGCCGTCAGCGATGCCGTCTGGCAGGCCATGCTCGATTCAGATCCGGTAGGATCAACCTGGGGAACCGGTGTACGCCGCGCACCGAACACCACCACCTGGGGCTGGAATCAGCAAGTAGTAAGCCAGACCCAAACTCCTATGCTATTGGTTTCACCGGCACATGACCGGCAGGTACCGGCGGCAAGAGTAAGAGATTTATTTGAAGATCTCGGCGCCGATGAAAAAGTACTGTTGGATCTGGCCTGCTCATCCCACAATGCCATGTGGGAAATTAATCATGAGATATTGTATGACGCGACGTTGCAGTGGTTACGCGATGAGTCTGTCGATGGGATCAAAAACGGAGAATTAAAGAAAGGTTACTAGACTCGCGAATAAGAGGGGTCGGGAGAGCCTTGCCTTGCTATAGGCCCCTTTTCTATTTATTTACCCCGAACAGCTTCCTCCACCCAGCACACAGAACTTGGCGCAATGGGGGTGATTGAGTTTAATCGGCTGCCAAGCCTCTGTCAGGGTCTTGCCCATATTGAATCGTTGGTCGTAGGGTAAGAGTGTGCAAGCCATCACCGAGAGATGATTGTCTTCCTTTCTCTTCACCACCATCCTCGAATTGGAACACATAATCTCGGCAGGATTCTTCTGCAGAATTTCCCAGCAGGCGGTGGTAATTTCCGGCACGTCGACGGCCAGGTCCATCTCGGGAAAAAGGATTAGCTGAGAAACATCATCTGCATCAAGATTAATCTTTTGCTTCAGGAACAAGCTGGCATAGCCTTCCCGCATCGCTTGCTCCGGCTCTCCCCAATAGGTTCTGCCAGCAACACTGAATGAAAAGCCCTGACTCGATAGCCATTTTAGACCGGCGATAGCCGGTTTCCAGGATCTTTTCCCCCGCTCCCTGGCATGCAATTCTTCACTGTAATGGTCCAGGGAAATTCTGAGATTTAACTTGCCCGTATAAAGATTGTTAAGTTCAAGCAACGCATCGCTGTACTTGGTCATGGTTTTCATAGCATTGCTAAGCACCAAGACCTTAAACCCTCGCTGCAGACACAGCCTGAGAATCGGAATCAATTCTTCATTAAGAAAGGGTTCACCACCGGTGAAGGCAATTTCCTCGGTAGCAAAATTCTCCGCCGCTATTTCATCCAACAAGGTTTCAACTTCGACTTCGCTGATATATGCCAGTCGATCATTGGTGGGGGTAGATTCGATATAACAATGCTCACAACTCAGATTGCACAGACTGCCGGTATTAATCCATAGGGTTTCCAGTTGCCTGGGTTCAACCCAGGCGCGAGCGTCACCCGTCGCGGTAAAATCCGGGTCGACAAACTTGCCCTCGCCCACTTTCTTGCCGCGAATCTCCTGCAGCGGTAATCTCTGGATTTCTATTTTCTCAATTCCCATTGCCTTGGCTTAACAACAACTGTTACCGCTATTGTCAGCGACTTGCGCTTGCTCTTCGAAAGGCACGCTGATACCGCAATCTTCGAATATTCCATAATGCCGTTCGAAGTTGCCATAAAATTCAAAAAAAGATTGGTAGCGAGTATTGGCCAACATAAACCAGGTGTTGCCACACACGGGCATGATTTTCCCTTGCTCGAACAAATGATGATCGTCCAGCTTGAATTGCAACGGCTCTTCTTCCAACCCTCCCAAATATTTAACCGCCTGGCCATAGTCTTCACAGGCAGGTTCCAATTCAGCCAGCTTGAACAACCGATAGGTGACTGAATAAAATTTATAACCCTCGGTTTTATCCTGCACCGATTGGTTTTCGATTGTTAAGCGGCGAGAATCAACTACCCGCGGATCGGCAAAACCAACTTCTTTGGCAAGATTGACAAAATCATTCCAGTACAGCGCCCCACTCAAACATTCGCCATAAAGTTCTTTATCGTCAACCAGATGCTGGGGGATTCTTCTGTCGCAGTAGACGTCTGAAAAATACAGCTCGCCGCCTGCTTTAAGCACCCGATAGGCTTCACTGAGCACCGCCTTTTTGTTGGCGGCCAGGTTGACTACACAATTTGAAATGATGACATCAATCTCTTCGTTCTTGATACCGGCCGATTCCAGATCCTGAATATTCCCCTTCACGAAACTGACATTGGATTTTGCGTAGGCAAACTTTTCGCGGTGCCAGTCGATGTGACGGTTAGCGACTGCAAGCTGCTCATCGGTCATATCGATACCAACGACAGAACCCTCGGCTCCCACCAGTTGCGATAATAGATAGCAATCTCGCCCGGCGCCGCTACCAAGATCCAATACTCGCAAGCCCTTAATGTGCGTCGGGATAGTGAGTCCACAACCGTAATAGCGGGTAATCACTTCGTCATGAATATTTTTCAGCGCCTGCTTCACGCGCTGCGGATAACTCACCGTAGTGCAACAGGCATTGGTCTTCAGGTCCTGACTGCCCTGCAGCTCCTTGCCGTAGTAATCCTGAACCTCTGTCTCTAACTGACTGACTTCTTTCACTTGGCCTTCCTGGTTGTGTTGCTAAGATTGTGGCTAGTATAAAGCGATTTAAAAAGGGACACTCCTTTCAATTCATTGGAGTCTGCCGCTTGGTAGAATCCGCGTTGGCAAACCATGGCGCGCCAAAACAGAGAGCATACGGTTAAAGACCTGATTTTCAGGATTTACTTTGGCCCTTGCGCAATTATTTTCGAAGCGAACCACCGGCATCAGGCCAATTGCGGAGAAGCTTGCAGTCTTTGCCCTTTAACCCAGCTATAGAACAGCATGAGAATAATAACACTGATAATCCCCATGAAGCAGGCGAAGGGTGGAGAGCTGTCCGAGGTTCTCGCTAATCCGCGGGCAAGGAATAAACAATTATGCTGCCCGTTCTCGCCACCTCGTCCCCGGTCCGAAAAGTCAGCATCGCATTGCCCGAGTTGGTGGCGATATATTGCTTACCGTCCACTTCGTAGGAGATGATACCGCCGCCCACAGGCGCACCCGTAGGGATACTATTCAGCAACTCTCCAGAGCCGGCATCCATCAGCAACAAATTACCGGTCAACTCGCCACTAATAACCAATCCGCCGGCAGTGGTAGTGACACCTGACACCATCGGTTTGGGCGAGTGATATCGCCAACGTACGTTTCCACTCTCCACGTCGATTGCCGTTAGCCAACCCGTCTGTGCTTCATCGGGCCGCACTCCGCCGCCCAAATACATTTGGCCTGGCACGAATGCAACTTCTTCGGCGGCAGCAAATTGCGCGCAGTAATCGATCGATGGCGTAATAAGCAGTTTCTCGCCGGGATAATAGGCGGGTCCGCTCCAGAGTACGCCGCCGTATACACCCGGACAGACGAAAACACCTTCCTGGGTTACTGGCACTTCGGTATTCAGGATGGTGGTTACCGGTGTTTCGTAGAGGATTTCGTGAGTTCGTTTATCCAGAGTGCGCAATATGCCGTCTTTACCTACGGTCGCCACCATGTCGCGAGACACACCATTAACCCCGGCTTTTAGTACCGGGCTTACCTGGGTCAGATCCCAGTCGTGATCATCATTGGGAACCATCGACTTATGCCACTTCAACTCGCCCGTTCGGGCATCCAGGGCAATGATGTTATTGGTGTACAGGTTTTCCCCCGGCCTGAGATATGCAGGCAGATCCGGCGCCGGATTGGTGACGGCGGCATACACCTCGCCGAGTTCCAGATCCATACTTAATGGCGTCCAAACCGCTCCGCCACCGAGTGGAATATTAGTCGGATTGCCCCAGGTTGGGCCACCGCCAGCCGCCGCTTCGGGTACCGTCAGAAATTTCCAGATCAAATCGCCATCGCTCAGGGAAAATGCAGCGACCCAACCGGAGATAGCATTCTCACTACCCGCTGGTCCAATCATTACCAGGTCTTCAAAGATCATCGGCGGCATGGTGAAGGTTTCACCCAGCCACGGATCTGCGACCTGTCTGGCCCAGAGTAAATGGCCGTTCGCCGAATCCAGCGCAAACAGATAGCCATCGGCTGTGCCGCGCACCACATAGCCATCTTTAATGGCAACACCGCGATTATTACCCCATACCATGCGATCTTTAGGTTCCCAGTCATGGGACCAGATCTTCTGGCAAGTAGCCGCGTTTATCGCCGCTGTATGGGTAGCATTGGTGACATACATCGTGCCCTGATAAACAATCGGGCCGGTTTGCATGGTGGCGCTATTATTCATCTGATAGGCACAGACTTGTTGTAACTCGCCAGCATTGGCGGTATTTATTTCATCGAGGTTTGAGTAGCGTGTGCCTTGATAATTCTGATTATGATACAACCAGTCTTTGGCATTGTCGGCCGCCCCCCTAAGCTCATCGAAACTGGGACCCGTTCCTGTAGGCTCAATGCCATAGACTCCCTCAATAAAACTGGCGGCGATATCCAGCACTTCATCACCCCGAGAAATAGGAATAGCACTCAGATATTCATAATCATTTTTTAGCGCTTCGCTTCCCTGCAACACATTATTACGACCTAGTACATAGGCCAATAGATCCAGATACTGACTCTCTGCCAGGCTACCCCCTTGTCGTGGCGGCATGGTGGTACTGATACGATTGAACAACTCCGCTACGTTCGCTCCCATAAGCGACCAGCTCTTTCTGAATGTAGGTCCTATCAATGCAGGTGCCGCGGCACTATCGAGTGCTACGCCGTGACAAGCCGCACACTGCTGCTGATACAGAGCCTCACCGCGATCGAATTGCGCTCCGGTAAAAGTGCCTGAAGCGGGCGCATCGGCCGCAAAAACTGCCGTTGAGAAAATGAGTGCCAACAAGATTGGAATAATTCTGCACGCTAAAACGCTACTGTCTTTCATTGTTTTTCCTTCATCATGCTAATTCACATCGAAACAGGTGATTACCTGCTCTCCAATAATTTGGGGTCATCTCTTTAGGGATTGTTGAGCAACTCAATAGCGGCAGTATACATCGCCTCAACCCCTGCCTTTACCGAATTTGGATCGATCAAAAAAATAGCAGAGTGATGTGGCGGCGCACTGGTATTGCCGGCAACAATTTCCCGCATCAGATCCGGAGGAGTACCCCCAACCGAAAAGAATACACCCGGCACATCATGTTCGGTCTGAGTGAAATAGGCGAAATCTTCAGCCCCCATACCGGTTCTGGCAGACGTGATCAAGGGATTGTATCCAAGTTGTTGTTCCCAGGCTGGCAACACTTTTTGCACAGCATCACTATCGTTCACATTGGTCGGGGTACTTTCAAAACCCATAGCAACAATCGGCAATAAATCATCTGGCAGTCCATTTAAGCGACCAATGTTCGCAGCGGTATCTCGTATACTTCCTAACACCTGAGTCCTGGTAGCTTCCGAATCTGTTCGTACCGTTAACTGCAAATTTACTTCATTGGAAATGATATTGTGCTTACTGCCACCGTGAAATGAACCGACGGTAATTACCGCCGGGGATAAGGGATTAATCTGCCGGCTAACAATACCCTGCAGGGCAATCACTAACTGTGAAGCAACATAGATTGGATCGATGGTCTGATGTGGATAGGCACCATGCCCGCCTATTCCACGAACTTTTATATCCACACTATCGGCACTGGACTGCACGATGCCCTCACGAACTGCCACCAGACCACTCGGCATTCCTGAACTGACATGCAAACCGATCGCATAGTCTGGCACGCCGAAACGCTCATACAGACCATCTTCCAACATCGCTTTCGCACCATTGATAATTTCTTCGGCCGGCTGACCTACCAGCATCACAGTACCGCTCCATTTGTCACGGTTGTCCATTAGCATTTTCGCTGTGCCTACAAAGGTAGTCATGTGCATATCATGACCACAGGCATGCATCACCGGCGTATCGTCGCCAGCAAGATTGATTTGTCGATTGCGTGAAGAATAGGCCAGGCCACTTTCTTCCAGAATAGGCAGCCCGTCCATGTCGGTGCGCACCAATATCAGCGGCCCAGGTCCGTTCCTAATCATACCGACCAGCCCCGTCTTGCCCACTCCTTCGGTGACATCGATTCCCAGATCGCGAAGCTCCTGCGCCAATCGTGCCGCCGTCTTCTGCTCTAAAAAACCGAGTTCGGGATTCTGATGAAACCAGAGAAATAATTCGGCAAGATGGGAATCATAGTGCTCGCTGATCGCCTGTTTTACCGACAGATCTGCCGCCATCGAGGATGAGGGCAGGAGAAAACTCAAGGATAACAGGATGAGGGCACAGCGAGAGTAAAAATACTGCTGATATTTCAAAGACATAAATCAATTACCGGGCTATTGGGATAAATTCGATCCGTCCAGAGTAAATGACCACCAGGCATTTGGAAAGCAGTATTGTGGCGAGTGTCGTGTGCTGAGCAGATGCCACTTAAAGTGCTATCTATTCAGAACACTGCACTAGCATTCCTAGCACCGCAATAGTGGGTCGAGGACGCCGTCATTAATGCCTGCCCAAATGCAGCATTGAAATTGGAGTCAACTGAACCGCCGGCAGCGCCAAGCGGCTAATAATGAAATTCAAACTCAGCTCCAGATAGAGCTTGCTATCGAATACCCCTTGCATAGCCACGAGATCAGCTGGAGCAATTGAGTTCTGCTTAATAAATACTCACCCGATACAGAGCCAGCCCGGAAAATAACATTGGCCAGCATAGCACCTAGAAGAGAATTCTAAGTACAATCGGACTTCTCCTTCAATCCGCTCTAACCGCGATGACCTAATGGGATTACCGAAAATGAAAGTTACAAAATACCCGCTCGTGCTTTTCCTTGTCCCTGGCATTTTTGCATTGGGCATTGGCGCACAAAACACGGCTAACGCGGCAGAGTCAGAATTTGTCATGCTCGCCCCCCTCAGTGCCAGTGAAATCCCCGCCGATATTTATGCAGATTCATTAGCCAGACTTCCTCAGGTACGCAGAGAATCTCTGGATGCCGCAGGGCAAGAGGCTTTCGATATCTGGGTTAGTCCCGGCACAGGCTATGAGACCGGCTTACGTGGCCCAATAGGGAAGTGGATGCACAGTCCTGGCTTAGCCAAAGCCATGTTCGATGTACGCCAGCATGTACGCTATGGCTCTGCCAAGAATCAACGCCTGACCGAATTAACGATAATTTCCACCGCGCGGGAAATCGACAATCAATACGAGTACAGCGCTCATGAACCACTGGCCAGAGCAGCAGGACTCGAACAGGAGATAATCGATATTGTGCGCTTTCGGCAAGACCTGGATGCAGCAGAGGATATTGCGGGATTCGGAGAAACCGAAACAGTCATTGTTCAATTTACACGAGAGCTTGTCAGTGAAGAAAAAGTCAGCTCCGATACATTCGCCAGAGCGATTGCGCTTTTCGGTGAAGAAGGGGTAATGGATTTAACCGGCCTGATTGGCTACTACAGTTTTGTTGCGATGACGTTGAAGGCCTTCGACGTGCAAAGAGCCCCCGGCAGTGAATTACTCCTACCCGTAAGAAAAAATTAAACGGCTAAACCCTGGACAGCATAAAGAGGACAGACAAATGAAAAAAACAATCGCCTATCTGATTATCTTCGCCCTGGGCATTGGCTTCGGCGCATCCCTCACGATCGCCGGCGCCGCGGAGAATGCCGACAAACCTGCCTATTTAATTGTTAGTTCGGATCGGCTTCCCGGCGCTGACTATGGCCCGTATTCCCGCGCAGCCGGACCACTGGCCAGAGAAGCAGGCCTGGAGATGGTGGCAACAGCACAACCGCCGCTTGTACTGGAGGGCAACTGGCCTTATAAAAATATAGCTTTGGAAGTTTATCCTTCGATGGATGCATTAAAAGAGTTCTGGTATTCCGAAGGCTACCAAACGGCGAAGAAACTGCGCGAAGGATTATCCACCGTGAATTTTATTGTCGCTGTCGAAGCCGACTAGACAGCAGTAAATACTGCAGGGGAATCTCAATTGATATTCTCCTGCATTTCCTCAAGCGCGCCCTTCTATGGCCTTATTCAAACGATTGGCAACTTCACCCCAGTTAACATTACGTAGAAAGGCATCTATATATTGAGCCGTCGCCGCACCAAAATCCATATGATAGGAATGCTCATACATATCCATGACTAAAATGGGAATCGAAGCGACTGGCGCATGCATATGATCAGCCATCCAGAAATTTTCCAAAGTTTCTGTGTGAACATTCCAGGCCAGCATGACCCAACCTGAACCACCGCCTAAGCCGCCACCAATACGGCGGAATTCTTTTTCCCAGTTCTGGACACTGCCGAAGGCTCTGGCAAGATTACGATCGAGTTCAGCTTCGCGACTTCCGGGGGCGGCAATATTGTCAAAATAATATTCATGCAGCACTACCGAACCAGTCCGCATTAAATGCTCCCGTTTTAAATCGTTATACACAAACCCCGGTATAGAATCGTCAGCCAGCGCTGTCACCAGCCGCTGTTTTATGGTGTTAAGTGCCCGTACCGAACCGCCGTAATTATTCTGCCAATGGGAAGTCATCAGACGCTCAGAAAGACCATCCAACTGTGCCGGATCAAATGCAAGGGGTTTTAGTTCCAAATTGCTTGCAAAGGCATCAGTAACAGAGGCCTGATTTTGAGCATAGACAGGCCTCGCATTGATAACAGGATACGCGGCGACGGTGAGTGAAAGGCTCTTTACAAATGAGCGTCTTGATAAAGTCATTTTCGTGCTCTCCCGATTTAATTTTCAAGCTTACTGACCGGCCGCTGCCGCCGCCGCTTCAGGTGTTTGTCGCAGATGCCCATAAAGAATTTCTTCCGAATATTCCTGACACTTAAACTCAACCAGCCGCATGTCATTCTCTAGTCGGCGATACAGGGGCAGGCTGATCTTCCACGGTCGGGTAAACGTCTGAGGGTCTTCGATAGTGGCTTCATAGTAAAGCGTATCTGGCCCGGTGTGAGTAAACCGTTCGGTCACCTTCATGTTCTCACTGTGGTGATTACCGGAACTGTCGAACCAGGTGAGATCGTATTGGTCACTCACATTAATGACAAAAGTATCGCCTTCGAAATGACCGAGGGAATGCCCCATAACAGTGGGTATTTGTGCCTGGTAATCTGGTCGATTCATAAATACCGTGCGACTGGCACTGGCGAACTGATAGGCAAACAGAATGAGATCAGGGGTCTGTAAAATCTGGAATGGCTGCGGCATATAGTTGGCTCGAGGTATGCCCGGCATATAGCACTTCACCGCCGGGTCAAGTTCCATCCAGTTGGCTTGATTCTCCTGTTTCTTAGCCAGCGCCGCAGGCTGATAAGGGATACTGCCGCCCTCGACAATTCCAATCCCGCCGGGAATAGCGCCCAGCGCTCCGAGTTGCCACAACGGCCCGGCGCGGGTCTGGTGGGTTTCAATATCCCAGTGAGCGGTCCCCATCGCTTGCCAGATACCATTAAAATCGGGATTACCGTAACCATCTCGAGGGGCGTTATAGTCAGAATTCTGGGCGATTGCGAGTTGCGTGATTAATCCCAGCAACAACATTACAGCTGGCAAACATTGGCGTATAGAGAATCTGGACACTGGCAATCCCTTCTTCTTGTTGTACCTATTGTTGTACCTACTGTTGTACCTACTGTTGTACTTAACTTTACGGGAAAGGCTAAAACTGGAACAGAGTTTAACCCGGATTCGCGTTCAATATCGATACTGAGCGGAGAATAGCTGAAAGCCTCCAAACACTGGTATTTTGAGCGAAAATTCTCGTATACTAAGCGTCAAATCACCTGAGCTGGGAATGATAATGGCAAATCCCTACACGCTTGCAAGACTCGTTGTCCCATTCGCCAGCACCCTCATGCTCACGCTGGTCAGCAGTGCAAGTTTTGCCGCCGATGCTGATATTCCTCGCACCCCCTGGGGGAAACCCGATCTAAATGGCTACTGGGATTATCACCACCTGACGCCATTACAGCGTCCAAGCCAATTTGAAGGCATTGAGGTGCTCGATGAAACCATGGCTAAAGACTGGGAAGACAATGCCTATAACCGGGTCGCCGATCAGCGCGGCCGAAACAGCAGCAACGACAATGTCAATTATGTAGGTGTGGATCTTTGGCACGAAGAAGCCTTAGGCGAATGGGAACTGGATGATCACCGCACGGCCTTGATCACCGATCCCAAAAATGGTCGCCTGCCGCCCATGCTGGAATGCCGGATTGCGGAACGACGGGCGGTTCCCCGTTATCGAGGTTTCGCCCGCGGGCCAGAAGACAGATCTATGATGGAGCGTTGTATTTTTGCTCCCGCTTCCGTACCACCGATCGAGACACTGATCGAAAACGCCATGCTGCAGGTGCTTCTTACCGAAGACTATGTGGTCATCCAAACTGAACGCATGCACGACTCCCGCATCATAGCACTGGATAATCGAGCTCCCCTGCCCGCACACGTGAAGCAATACTATGGCAGTAGTCGCGGATATTGGGACGGCGACACCCTGGTGATTGAGACCACCAATATCGACGAGTCCTACAGCTATCAGGGATCGAGTCCGGATATGAAAGTTATTGAGCACCTGAGCCTGGGTACTGATGGCCGCATTCATTACCAATACACCATCGATGATCCCCGCAGTTGGGAAAAACCCTGGACCGCCGGTTATCACTGGAAGCCGAGTGAGGGTCCAATCTTCGAGTATGCCTGTCACGAATGGAACTATGGCTTAACCGGTATCTTGCAGGGAATGCGTGTCGCCGAACAAGACGCGAAGGCTAAACCCAGCGAAGAGAATTACAAGTAGCGAAATGGTCGTTGACGAAATGCTACTCCGACACCTTCTTCTGTTTTCTATAGATCGTTAACTACTAGCCATTAACTACAAGTTATTAACTACAAGTTATTAACTACAAGTTATTAACTACAAGTCATTTAAAAAACCCAGCATCGCCGCCGTAGTTTCCGCAGGCGCTTCCTGTTGTACCCAATGCCCAATTTCTGCAATCAATACTACGCCACGCAAATCTTCGACCACACGCGACATGCTGGCAGTCAACTGCTCCTGTGTTGCTCCCGCGATAACCACATCTCTTGCACCGGCAATAAACAGTGTGGGCACCTGAACCTTCACCCCATCCAGATTTTCGGTGATTTCCCAGTTGCGATGAAAATTGCGGTAATAATTTATCCCGCCGCGAAAGCCCGACTGCTCAAATTGCGCGACGATGTAATCCAGATCTTCCGCCTTTAACCACGCCGGCAATTCTTTCGCAGCACCGAGGCGATCGATCCACCCCCCGGCTGAGCGTAGCGGATCGGTGACAAGCGGGACTTCGCGTGGCGAGTTTGGTGACAAATATAATCGACTCAACAATCCGCGCGGATTGGAATCGTATTCTGCCTCCGCCACACCACCGGGCTCATTGTGATATAGAATATAGTAGAAGTTATCACCGAAGGCGGCCTTCCAACTTTCCAGTGGCGATTGTCTGGCACGACCTCCATAGGGCACGCTCATGGCAATCAATGCCGTGAATCTTTGTGGATGCAATAACACCGTATTCCAGGCAACGATTGATCCCCAGTCATGGCCTACCATGATCGCGGTTTCTTCGCCCAGCGCATCCAGAATGCCGACCATATCAGCCGCCACATGCACGATGTCATAATCATCCACAGCGGCCGGTTTGTCGGTCTCACCATAACCACGCATATCTGGAGCGACTACATGGTAGCCGGCATCCGCCAGCGCCGTCAGTTGATGTCGCCATGAATACCAGGATTCTGGCCAGCCATGGGCCAACAAAATCAGAGGCCCTTCACCCGCTTCGGCGATACGCATGGTTAAACCATTAGCCTCGATAAAACGAAAGCTCACGCCTGTTACTGGTGATTGACTGGCCACAATTCCGCTCCCCTGCTGCGCTGATACTTGCGCCACCATAAAAACCAAACTGAGTGACACGGCCACGAATGATCGAATGACTATAGATCCTGGAATTTTTATTCTCGCGTACACTCGTCACTGACCCTGATGCTGTTTTGATCAACAAGATTAACACAAGCCGTGTTGGCTTCACTACAGCATAGGTGACCGATATAGTCGAACATTGCGGGGGCCCCCGCTACTTACATTTTGACTTCCCCTTGGGAAACCCGCGTGGAAAGCCAGGCGATGTCGCCTTGCACTTACAAATTATTCGTCCGGCAAGGCAAAGCAGATTTTTCTGATGAGTATGCGAAAATGACAGGCTATGATGAAACCAGGAAAAATTAACTAATTCAGCTCTCGCGCAAAACCTTATTCACAACCTCAAACAAGGAGCTGGCAGTGAAGGGTTTCGGAAGAACGTCCCTGAAGCCGAAGCTTGTATGGCTTGCCATGACAGGATCAATCCCGTACCCGCTGGAAACAATGGCCTTCGCCTCAGGATTTATCTTCAAAATCTCGACAATCGCTTCCTTTCCACCGACTCCTCCCGGGATTGTAAGATCCATAATAATACAGTCATAAGGTTTACCATCATCCATCGATTGCTTGTACATGCCAATTGCCTGCTCGCCACTGCTGGCCAGGCTAACCACATGACCTTTACTTTCCAACATTTGTTTCGCTATGTCGCAGATTGATTCTTCATCATCCATCATCAGGATTTTGCCAACGTGTTGTTTTTCAGCGACTTCGTCCGAGCCCGGATTCTCCTTTGTGAATTGTTGTAACTCAGACGCCGGCAGGAATACAGTAAAGCTGGTTCCTTCCCCAAGCACCGAGTCTACTGCAATATGACCGCCGTGCTTGAAAATGATAGAAAAGACTGTTGCCAGCCCCAGGCCATTGCCTGCCTGTTTGGTGGTGAAATAAGGATCAAATACTCGATCAAGATGTTCGGGATCAATACCTGTTCCTTCATCCCGTACTGTGGCCTTGACATATCTCCTTGAACTAAATCCCAGCTTCGTATCCTTGGAGAAATCAATATTCTCCAAAGTGACATGTAAGTGGCCGCCCGCGGGCATCGCCTGCACGGCATTTATTGCCAGATTGGTGAACACTTGTTCCAATTGTCCTGCATCGCCTTCGATAGCCCACAGATTCTCATCTGTCTTAAACGCGAGTTCTACATTGCTGCCTGTCAGATCAAAACGCGTCACTTCCTCCACAAGTTTCCCAAGAGTAATGCCCTTCTTTACTGGCTCTCCGCCCTTGGCAAAGATCAGCAACTGATTGGTAAGGCGGGACGCTCTCTGGAATGCCTCCTCCGCCTTTTCGAGAGGTTCGAGCCCCGCCTGACCCTTGGGAAAATTACTTTTAGTCAGTGAAATATTGCCAAACAACATAGTCAGGATATTGTTGAAATCGTGGGCTATGCCACCCGCCAGGACCCCTAAGCTTTCGAGTTTCTGCATTTTCTGCAGCTCTTTCTCCACCATCTTCGATCCAGTAATATCCTGAGACGTGCCGACTAACTCAATAATTTCTCCATTCTTGCCTGTAACGGCTCCACCTATTGAGTGTATCCACCGCTCATTAGAATCAACCCCTTTAATTCGATACCGAGACTCCCATATCCCGCCGTGCTCAGTGCAATGCTGAATTTCTGCCAGGACGCCCTTTTTGTCATCCTCATGGACAGCCTGCATAATCGCCGCCAAATCTGCCCCCGGTGACATAGCAAACATACGATAGAATTCGTCAGAAGCCGTGACAGCACCCGTTGCCGGATTCAGTTTCCAGTGTCCAATATGAGCAAGCCTCTGTACTTTTTCGAGGAGCTCCTCACTCAGAGCAAGCTTTTGCTTGGTTTTTGTTTTCGATATAACGTCAATTAATGTGTCTGGTATTAACGAGGTGTAATGAGACAACGGGTCTTTTATAATATACCCACTAACGCCGATTCGAATTGCTTCTGCAGCTATATTTTCACTGCCGGTTCCTGTCAATATGACTAAAGGTGTTGCAAGACCCATTTCGAGTATTTGATGACAGAAATCCAAACCGCTCATCCCGGGAAGATTGTAGTCAGTTACAAATAGATCAAATTCCTCACCCTTGTCAGCAATTTCCTGCAAGGCTTGCTCAGCTTTCTGAAAATGAATGACCTCCCATTTTCTCGCAGAATCGGCTGACAAGGCACGACGGAAACTCTCGACGTCGTGAAGAGAATCTTCGATAAGAACCAATTTTATAGGCATTATTTCTTTTGACATATAACCGCAACAAAATTCAAAGACGGATGAAAAGCAATACTCTATTCTGCCTCAACAAGCGCCCAATACAGATTGATTGTTTTTATTGCTTCGGAAAAATTTCCAAAGCCAACAGGTTTTCTAATATAATTTTTAACCCCATAGTTATAGCTGGCTATTTTATCTTCATCCAAATCTGATGTAGTGAGAACAACAATACTAAGAGGATCTCTGACCTTATCTTCAAACAGTATTTTTAATACACCCAAACCGTCCAGCTTGGGCATATTAAGGTCCAAAAGCAGCAAAGCAGGCCATGGATGCAAATCAGCATCACTGTATTTTCCACGATGATAGAGGTAATCAATACATTCCTCACCATCTCTTACTATGATTAAATCGTTTTCAATTTTATTTTTATGCCATGCCCTTTCTGTAGCCAGCACATCATGCTCATTGTCTTCGGCATACAGTACCGTGATTTTCTTTGACATTATATTCACCTCTCTACTTTATCCAGGCAATTGAATGCAAACCGTTGTCCCTTCCCCGATCGCAGATTGAATTCTCATCTCTCCTGCCAGGTATTTGACAGCCTTCTGCACAATAGCTAAACCAATCCCTGTACCTTCATATTCTTCACTTGTATGCAGCCTCTTAAATGGCTTTAGTATCGTACTAATATATTTCTCATCTATTCCGATCCCATTATCTTCTATAATGAGCTCAATAGCTGAGTCCCCTACTTCTCTGTGACTCAATCTAATTTGCTTTGGATTAGATTCATTAAATTTAATAGCATTGCTAATGAGGTTAGTTAATATTTGCTTTAACAACCCTGGGTGAGTGCTAATTCTTGGCCAGGTACTATCTTTTAGAATTGAAATGTCTGTGCTTTCAATAAGAGGTCGCAAAACATCATCCAGTATCTCGCCTAAATCCACGTCGTCTATTATAACAATCTTATCGCGACCTATTTTTGATAATGTGAGTAAATCTTCTATTAGAGTATTGCACTCGGTTACGGCTTTTTTTAACCCAGCCAGATATTTTCTGTCTGTTGAATCCAATTTCTCTTCCATGTCCTCGGTTAAAAAATCAGCATAATTATGCATCGCCCTGAGCGGCGCCCTTAA
Source organism: Pseudohongiella sp. (assembly GCA_013204155.1). Lineage (GTDB taxonomy): Bacteria > Pseudomonadota > Gammaproteobacteria > Pseudomonadales > Pseudohongiellaceae > UBA9145. The sequence goes on from JABMOK010000016.1 coordinate 30,369, forward strand.
ATCATGCGAAACGATATAATTGAACTGCTCCAGTTCTTCATTTAATAGGCCTAACTCTTCTACTTGTTGAATCTTTCTTTTAACTTCAACGCTATCAGTGATATCTCGAATTATTCCGATGAAGCTATGCTTATCTCTCCAAACGAATTCGCTTATAGCCAAATTAATGGGAAAAGTTTTACCATTCTTATTTCTCCCATACACTTCCCGCCCTTTTCCTATAATCTTCTTTACACCTGTTTCCAGATAATTATTGATATATTTATCATGCTCAGAACGATACGGGGAGGGCATTAGCATCTTGATATTGCTGCCTAACAATTCGGCTCTTGGGTAGCCAAAAAGAGTCTCTGTATGCTTGTTAACAGAAAGTATTATCCCATTTCCATCAATGGTAACAATGCTATCTATAATATTTTCGAGGATCGCATCCAAAAATAGACCAGCTTCTGATTCAGCTTCTATTGGAGCGCTTTCCTTTTGAGTCTCTTCCATTGTGCTGTGCATCGCGAAAACAGTGCCAAACCGCATTGTATATTATATGTTTGGCAATCACTAACACTGAGGACAGCCTCTTGGCTTATAGATGAGGCCCTCCTCTGAGCGGAGACAGACGATTGCTCAGACTGCAAAATTCCGAGAAAAGAAGGGAGAAGATCGATTTCAAGCCCGAACTGACGGCAGGGGAATTCCTTAGCCCATTAAACGGGCGGAGCAGTTGCGTAAAAGAGATCGGCGACTGTCCGGCAAACATCGTGCGGAAAGCATTCAAGACTGATGGCCAATCCCAAGATTCTCCTATGATGCACTGGAGGGCACAATGGAGGGCTGTCGTGAAGCGTGTAGCTGCGGATAAGGAAGTACAAGAGGCGGGGATACTTTCATCATATTTCTATCATATTTCTCTTAGTCACCGGCCCCATTAATTCAAAACAGTCGACCGATAATCATTTGCAATACGAAATTGAATACGAAATTGAATAATTGTTAAGAGCGGATCAAGGGCCGCGAAGAACTTTGTCGAGTTCCGCTCCCAACTCCACGAGCCGAAACGGTTTGGGGATGGATCCCAAAAACCCGTAATCCTGATAATGCGCCAACACATCATTATTGGAATAACCGCTGGCGACAATCGCTTTAACCTGGGGATCTATTTCCAGGAGCGTCTGCAAGGCCTCTTGCCCGCCGATGCCGTCGGGAACGGTCAGGTCGAGGATAACAGCAACAAAGGATTGACTCTGGCTCAAGGCCGCTTTGTACTTTTCAATTGCCTCTCCCCCGTCGCTGGTGATTACAACTTCATATCCCAATCGAGAGAGCATCGCCTTCATTAAGCTCTGAATAGATTCTGAATCATCCATCACCAGTATCTTACCTTTGCCAGTTTTCAGTTGTATCTTCTTTGTTTCCAGCTCAACTTGCGCCCTATTCTGTTCCGCAGGTAGCAGAAAAGAAAATGTAGAACCGGCGTCGACTTCTGAGACGAAGGTAATGTGCCCGTGATGCTTTTGAATTATGGAATAGGAAACAGCCAACCCTAAGCCCTTCCCTGTCTTCTTTGTTGTATAAAACGGATCGAATATTTTCGGCCGATTGACGGGGTCGATTCCTGTCCCTTGATCCCCAATTGATATCTGGACATAGCAGCCAGGCTCAGTGGAGTATTTAGTACCCGGATTAATCTGAATATTCTTCGCCGATACGACTAGGCGGCCTCCACCGGGCATTGCCTGACGACCGTTAATAATAAGATTATGGATTACCTGTATAATCTGTTCTCTATCAACCTGAACCTGCCACAGATCTTTCTCAATGAAGAACTCAGCGCCGATATCGCTGTCATGTAATGTGGAGGCAACCGCCTTTCGTAACAAGCCTTCAAGGTCAAGCAATTCTCGAGCCGGGTCACCCCCTTTGGAGAAAGTTAAAAGTTGCTGCGCAATGGTTTTTACGTGCAGTGATGCGGCTTCGGATTTTTCCAGGAAAAGGTTTCTCTCCGCTTGATTCTCAGTCAATTTCGCCAGGCTCAAATTACCCACGACAGCAGTTAGTGCGTTATTGACTTCATGGGCGATACCGCCGGCGAACATTCCCAATGACTCCAGCCTCTGATGTCTGATCCGCTCTTCTTCAAGCTTCTCTCTGTCAGTAATATCATCTATTAGCGTAAACACGCTCTGTATACCTGCAACCTCAACAGTGCGGCACTCCAGAAGGCAGACACGCTCCTCGCCTGATTGCGTACGCAGGGTTATTTTGCATTCGATTCTTGAGTCATTCCCGTATACCTCAGCCAGGGTCTGGTTTATTTCTTTCTGGCTACTCTGGGGAAACATGTTGAGATCTGCCAGACTCTTTCCCACGGCGGCTTCTCGTGTCCAGCCAAACTTGGATATCCAGGCCGGATTAACATCTACTATTTCACCGGTGAAACTATCGGTAATAGCGCAGGGATCGTTACTTAATTGGAAAAACAGCAGGAACAATTCTCTGGATTTTTCCAACTCTTTGACCGCCCGCCTTTGCTCGGTTACATCCCGAGTCGTCCCCTGAATAGCGATTGTTTCGCCGTTCGAGTTCAGGATTGGGGCAGTCCGCATTTCCCCTACAAACTCAGAACCATCCTTGCGTTTAAAGACCAGATCGAATTTAAGCGGATCGTTGCCAAAAAATCCCTGTTCACGCTTCTGCAGGGAAGAGGCCGCCATCCTGATACTTTCCTCAGCGAGAAATAACGGGGCCCATTCGTGCATCGATTTGTGCAGAAGATCCTCTTGATCAAAACCTGTCATCGTCTTCAGGGAGGGGCTGAGAAAAGTGAATTCACCTTCCGGGCTTGCTCGCCAAATTAGATCGATCGATTGGGTTAGTAAATCAAGGTGGAATTCTTCTTCATCGATATTTCTTATAGATTGATTCATTTTTGTCATTTCTTAAGCAGCAGGGACAACCACAGAATATACCACTGGCCTATTCAAGCCAGCAAGTCTCGGCAAACCAATGCGTGAACAGCATTGTAAAAAGCAATGACGTGCTCTGCCCCAACTACCTGAGTAGTTTCTAATGTCGAGCGGGAATAGCAATAGCTGCCGCTTATCCAGTTTCAGAATTGTCGGATAAAATCGCCGGCAAGCAATTGTGCGATACCCTGAATGAATAGACATCAATCACTCATTCTAGCCGCATTTCAATTTTGAGTAGTCGTAACTATGCCCGCTGCAGCCCCTGAATTGAGCGGACCCATGCAAAGTGTAAGAGCTAGGCCATTTATTTAGCCAGCCTACAAATACCCATTGACAGCTCATGTGTCGCTGTTTAGAATTCGTATAACCTACTAATTTAGTCAAGTATTTGACCTGGTCAAGGTTAGCAATACAGCGGCTATGGGTGCTCCAATCAAGCACTCCACGGCCAAGCCACAGCGTCTCGCATGATCTTTTTGTCGATCGAAATCGATTACAACGAGCCTATTATCAAGGTCGAAAATGCAAGTATCAAAGAAAACCCCCGCGCAGCTCTGCGCAGAAATCGATTTTCTAAACGCTAAAATCGCCAGATTGGAGAACCCGGAAATCAAGCTTCAGCAGGCGGATGAAACAGCCGCCTTTTCGCTATCCCTTGTGGAAAATGCTACTACAGCGGGAGCTGGCACCTCGTTAGAGTTGCCCGTCGATACTGCGCCAGCCGATGATAACGAAAGATCTCCCTCCGAGTGGGCCGACCTGCTTCAATTTATGCTAGATGCCTCTGGCGAGGGCCTTTGGTACTGGGACGTCCTGACCGGCAAAGAATGGTGGTCAGCGTATTTTCGAGAACTCATCGGATACTCGGAAGATGAGCTGCTTGCTGGTTACGAGAACTGGGCATCCCTTCTGCACCCGGAAGATCGCGAAGCTGTTCTCAATATCGTAGGCAGGCATCTGGAGCAAGGCATCACCTACGATATTGAATTTCGCATGCGAACTAAAGAACAGGGATACCGTCTATTCAGGTCTCGCGGCTTTTCCCAAAGAGGCCTCGATGAGCAAACCAAGTTCTTGGCCGGGTCAATACAGGATATTACCGAATTAAAAAATATCGAAAACAGCGTTAATTTGTCTACCCAGCTTATGGAGAAGATGTCCGAGGGTATCATTCTGGTGCGCCAGAGCGATGGCGTTATTGTCTATGCGAATCCTGGATTCGAGCAGATCTACGGCTACGATCCTGACGAACTGATCGATAAGCCTGTTTCGATGCTAAATGCGCCAGACTGACGTGGTCCAGCTTTTCTTTGCAACCCAGTTAAGCAACTTTCTTTAATCCAGTCGTATCTGATTCATATTGATTTGGGCATACATAACCCAAGTATGAATGCAGACGATAGC
>JABMOK010000157.1 GCA_013204155.1 Pseudohongiella sp.
GTTATACGTCCTCGCCCTCGAACAAGCTCTAAAAATAACGCTGATAATTCTGGCAGTGCACAGAGAATAATTTATACTCGTTCTACTTTCTTTTCAAGGTTGCGCTTTTGTTTTCGTAATGCTTTCAAAAAAAACATAACCCAGGGTTGCCAATCAGGGACTTCTCCCTTCAATGAAGCTTGTGTTCTGCGAAGTGCCTTATAGTAGCCTTCTTTATTTTGTTCAATAACACTCTCCATTGAACTGTATGGCATATAACTGTAGCCCGACTTAAGAAGAATAAGTGCTGTAAGAACTCTTGAGAGTCGACCATTACCATCTTGGAAAGGGTGAATTGCAAGAAATGTCACGATAAATACAGCAGCTACCAGAAACGGGTGATGTTCCCTGTTTTCAATTGCTGAATTTACCCAGGAAATAAGTGCTTCCATTTCTCTTGGGGTATCAAACGCTGATGTCGTCTCAAAAACAATGCCCAGACTTTCACCCTCTGGGTCAAATGCCTCAACGCTGTTGGAGAGTTTTTTATATTCTCCCCGATGACGCTCATCTTTATCGCTGTATTTCGAAAGGTCGTGGTGCAGATGTTTTATATAATTTTCGTTAAGTAAAATATCGTCCCAATTATGAAAAATAGTTTCCATAACCTCGGCGTAGCCTGCAACCTCTTGCTCGTCTCGATTTGAAAATGATTCAATATTGAGGTTAGATAAAAGTTTTCCCACTTCCCTATCGGTAAGTTTACTTCCTTCGATGCGAGTAGAAGACCCTATACTCTCAATTGTTGCTACATGTCGTAAGGCTGACAAACGCTCAGGTTCGAGTGCGCCAAGCGCACGCCAAGCACCCTTGAACTCATCAATTTCTGAAATGATATCCAGAATTTCCCTGGTGATTTGTAGTGTTTCTATCTTCATAACACTTACATCCATAAAGCCAGCCAATTCCAGCCAATTTAAAGTATGGAGTAGAACCAGCCATTAGTCCAGCCAATTCCAGCCATAAAAGGAAGGCGGGTTTTTTACTCATTATTGTGCTAAAACCTCTAAAATGGGCCGTTTGAGGTAATATTGGGGTTTTTCAGAGGGTTTTTAATGGGCATTGACAAGTTGATTCTCTAAATTCGCGAAAATACCCGTCAAGCCCTCTCTATATCACCACTGCCTTTCCGAAGACGCAAAAGCACGCAGCCGATAGTATCGATAGTTTTCTGCTGACACCAAATGCCGGCCAAGATTGAACAAGTGGTATACGGCCGCATATGCACCTAAAAATCGTTGTGCCCGGTGCATCGATTTGAACTTACGCATACCCCGCTCTCTCACTCGTGTCGGCTCGTGCGACAACTCAGCTCGATTGTTAGCATACTGCGATGTATCGTGTGGACTTCCCTTCAAGTGCGAATATTATGTACCATAGAATCAACAACATTTATTAAGGAAATAAAAATGTCAAACGAAGGTTATCACGAACCCGTTAATGAGCTAACTAATGAAACTAGAGATATGCATAGAGCTATTACTTCACTGATGGAAGAACTCGAAGCAGTAGACTGGTACAACCAAAGAGTTGATGCATGCAAAAACGAAGAACTAAAAGCAATACTTGCGCATAATCGAGATGAAGAAAAAGAGCACGCCGCGATGGTACTTGAGTGGATTAGAAGACAGGATCCTCATTTTGACAAGCAGTTAAAAGATTACTTATTTACAAATGAGCCGATTACTCACAAATAAAATGCATAACAGGTTTGTTGATAAAAGGAGGCTTTAGGGATTATCCGGAAATGGCAGGAGTGTTAGAAACACTCTGTGAATCGCTATCACTTTACTAGGCACCTTTCAGTCATACAAAATGGCTATAAGAGAGGTGAATAGGAGCAAGTAGCGATACACAAAAGAGTTCAAGATAGAACCAGTGAGGCAGGTTGTCTAGCAAAGGCTGGGAAGCCCAGAAGTCCGGATTAGTAGCTAACTTGTCAGTATCCAAAGAGGTGACTTCGTCTAATCCAATTTGCCTAACGCCTTTTGCCTCTGAACAGACGTGGATTCTTTTCGATAAAATTGTCTATCCAGCGTTCAAGAAAGGAATCTCTGGTGTTGGTGCGAAAAAATGCCCAGCCTAGTATCGCTATCATAAGTGCCGCGATTCCATTCACTATCAGATCCCACATTGTGTCAATGAGTCCGCTTTTTTGCATATTAGATCCGAATAGCTGGTCCATTGAGAATTCAAAGACCTCCCAGATAGCGCCCATGCCCATGGCGAACAGAAAGGCAAAGAAGGCAACAAACTTCGGATGCAAGTCTAGCTCCACATCCTCTTTTTCGTTGAGCACATAGACCAATAAGAAACCCAGAATACCTAACAGAAAACCGGAACCCGCGTGCAATACCAAATCCCACCACCAGAACCGCAGGTAGTATCCCTGTATCTCACCCAAAAAAAGTGACAGGTAAACAAACAACACCGCCAGGGATTCGAATTCGTAGGGTATCTTCACTTGAAAGCGATTGCCCAATAGAACTGGCAGGAAGGTGATGCAGAGAATAGCCGAAACTTCGAGAGCCGCCTGATATCTTCCTTGCCAGATCAACAGGACCGCACCCAGACCCAGCACTATTTTTAAAGAGTAGGAGATTCTTCTGTGAGCCAGATAGATAATTGTGTCGACTGAAAGATTACTGGATGACATCGTCGGACTAACCTGGATTACTCTGGATGGCTGCACACTGTATCATCAAAAAAATTGGTATTGAAGCGAGCCGATGTCATGACGCCGAGGATCAGCTACGGGTGGCAACAAGTGCGGCAGAAATTGAACAGGCTTCTCGCAAGGTCAGAATGTTGTGCCGGTTTTAGCTGCACAGAAGCGATCAACCTTGTAACCTCGGTTGAGACTTACTCTTTTTATCAATACGTTGATAAACAACGAACTGAAAGGTTATACCGGTCAAAGCAGCAAGAACGAGCAGCGCATTCTGAATTAGCGGCTCAAGGGGAATTAACTGCACCAGGATTGCTGCACCGGTCAGGGATGACAACACTATCAACGCCGGATTGAACACAACGAGGCAAAGCAATGCGCCAATTGCGCCGGGTACTAGCAGTATCCAGTCCGGCATTTGTGCAACCTGCACCATCGGTAGTATTTCCATCACCTGAAGTGCCGCATAGGCGCCGCCGCCGAAGCCCGCCAGTGCGACTGCTGCATATTGAAGCGCCATTGCCAATAAGGCCATTACTGCGCCGAGGATGACGCCTATAATCAGGTAGAGCCACTCAGATTGTTGTGGAAATAGTTCCTGTGTCAGTTCGAAGCCGGCAAGTACCCCCAGGAATCCGATATAGAGCCAGAACAACTTGCGGCCGAAGAAAAGAATAGTCAGACCACCAGCCAGACTGATCAAAAAAATCGGGTCGGTGAAGCCCATAATGTAAGTCCTTAAGTCAGTGTATTGAACACTAGCATGTCACATTCGCATTTGAGTAGTGGTATTTTGTTCCAGCACAACCTGGAGGTCGACCCAGCTGGAGGTCGACCCAGAAAGTTACCCGGCCTTTAGATTAACTTCATAGTGATCAGCAACCATCCAGTCCTGCTATTTTTCATCAACCAAGCCCATCTCCTGCACGACTTCTTGATTGAAGGGCAGTGCAATTGGGCTCCTCTATCAGGGTAGATGTAAAACGTAATCTACAAGTAGGCACGGCCGCCACTGGTAACTTTCTCGCTTTCGTATAGGACTTTGCTACTACTTCTAGCTCCCTCTGTGGAGCAGGCCTGTGCCCCCACTGCCCAGTTAATACCAAACAGTTTTTATTTGTGCAGGTCAAGTTCTCTCCGGGCACGTCCTGAGCTTTTCAACCCATGATTAAAGCCGGGATGATTGGGGGCAAAGCAAATACTACTTGCATATCGGTATGCTTTAGAAATAATAGGAGAAATATCTTTACTTGACCCCTTATTCCGCGACACTGGGCAAGATAGAATGTATCTGTGACTCGCCGCACAATGTTACTGGCCTCCGATTCTAACAGCGAATTTACTTCAGGACTTAATGTTTATACAGGGTAATATGTCATGGATTTTAAATTGTTTATCAGCACCATCGCCTTAGTACTCATGGGTATTTTTGTGTTCCAAAATATGGAAGTGGTGAGTGTGGACTTTCTTATTTGGAGCATACAAGCCTCCAGGATCATCATTTACCTTACTATTTTCCTTATTGGGGCACTGGTGGGCTGGCTCGGGAAGTCCTTGCGGATGTTGTAGTAAGAAAGTAAGCAATACTTCAAGAAGCGCGGATTCAGAGTCAGTCCGTTTGTTCCGCAAGAGGCGCTTACGGCAACACATTCAGCGGATTTCGCGTAGTGAGGCGAGTGTTCTTCTTCATTCGCCATGCAGCAAGCCATTTTGTACCAGTTATGAAGTTATTTTCTTTGACTTGCAGCTGGTAGCCGTTCTGTATTACGAAGGGTACCGATGTACCGAAAAGTAATTAAGGTTGAAGAAGAATACAGCGCTGTATTTTTGCTTCAACCCACTTACTTCTCCCTGTTTATTTCAAAAGTGAGCGCCACAGCCTATGAGTAGCCTGCTACAACTAGCTTTACCTTTCGCCCTGGTGTGGGTGTTCGCCTATCACCGTGCCCACATGTATACGATACTGGCTTCGCTTCTCGTAGCACTGCTATTGATGAGCTATTTCGATTCGATTCCCTGGATGCCATGGGTAGTATTGTTGACTGTGGGTTTCTTCTACATTGCCAGCGGAATCCGAAGACAACAGATTACTCTGCCTCTCTATCGTTTCTTTCAGCGCGTTTTGCCTCCAATAAATCGCACAGAATCTGAGGCGCTTGAAGCCGGAGATATCTGGTGGGAAGCGGAGTTATTCCAGGGTGATCCTGACTGGAAAGAATTGCTCCACTACCCACAACCACAACTCACCCCCGAAGAGCAGTCATTTGTAGACAATGAGACCGAGACGCTGTGCGGCATGCTCAACGACTGGAAAATTGTGCAACACGACAAGGATCTGACCCCCGAAGCCTGGCAATACCTGAAGGATGCTGGTTTTCTCGGCATGATTATTCCGCAGGAGTTCGGTGGTCTTGGCTTCTCCGCGTTTGCCCATTCCTGTGTGGTCACTAAAATCGCCACGAAAAGCAGTAGTGCCGCAGTATCTATAATGGTTCCAAATTCATTGGGGCCGGCAGAATTGCTTCTGAAATATGGCACTGATGAGCAGCGCCAGCGTTACTTACCTGGATTGGCGACGGGCAAGGAGATTCCATGCTTTGGATTAACCAGTCCGGAAGCGGGCAGCGATGCAGGCTCCATCATAGATCGCGGGATCGTATGCAAAGGGAAATATGAGGGCAAAGATTGTCTCGGCCTCTCGCTTACGTGGAACAAGCGCTATATCACGCTGGCTCCTGTTGCCACAGTATTGGGTCTTGCCTTCAAGATGTACGACCCCGAACACTTATTGGGTGGCGAGGAAGAATTGGGCATTACCGTTGCCTTAGTGCCGACTGACCATCCCGGTGTGATCCTTGGGCATCGACACTACCCGATGGGCATGGCATTCATGAATGGTCCAACGCAGGGTAAAGACGTCTTCATTCCGCTTGACTGGATCATCGGCGGTGTCGAGTATGCTGGCAAAGGCTGGCAAATGCTGGTGGAGTGCCTGTCCGAAGGGCGCGCTATCTCCTTGCCTGCACTGGCAACAGCAACGGCCAAGATGAGTTATCGTCTCACGGGCGCCTACGCCAGACTGCGGCGCCAGTTCAATCTCTCCATTGGCAACTTTGAAGGTATCGAAGAGGCCTTGTCGCGTATCGCTGGTTACACGTATCAATTGGAGGCAGCGCGCATAATGACAGCTGGTGCTGTCGACCTACATATCAAGCCTTCCGTAGTATCAGCGATAGCCAAATACCACATGACTGAAAATTCTCGCAAAGTAATCCAGGATGCTATGGACGTGCACGGTGGCCGTGGCCTTATTCTGGGGGCCCGCAACTATCTTGCTTACGCATACATCAGCACACCCATTGCGATCACAGTTGAAGGAGCCAATATCCTGACCCGCAACCTGATCATCTTTGGGCAGGGAGCAATTCGCTGCCATCCATTTATTCTGCGCGAGATGCAGGCGGCGAAGAATTCCGATGCGAAAGCTGGATTGGCGGAATTCGACAGCCTGATCTTCCGACACATCGGTTATACCATCAGCAATTTTGTGCGCACTCTCACCCTCAGTTTAACCTGGGCTCTGCTGCACCGGGCTCCAGTTCAGGACAAGACCAGCCGTTACTACCGACAGCTTACTCGCATGAGTTCCTCATTGGCCCTCGTGTCAGATATTTCGATGATGCTGCTGGGAGGCGCATTAAAACGGAAGGAACGCTTGTCAGCGCGCCTCGGTGATGTGCTGAGCAATCTCTATCTGGGCTGTGCCGTGTTAAAATATTACCGCGACAATGGCAGTAAGGCTGAAGACTTACCCTATGTCGACTGGAATCTTCAACTCGCCCTGTATAACTGTCAGCAGGCGTTTCAGGAATTCTTCGAAAACCTGCCCAACCGACCTATCGCCTGGTTGCTGCGCCTAACCGTGTTCCCCTTTGGTCGACCCTATAGCCTGCCAGAGGACCGTTTGGAACATGAGCTTGTGCAATCCATGTTCAGCGACAACGAGCTGCGCAATCGAATTACCTCACTGTTCTACGTAGGCAAGGACGATTCTGACCCAGCATTTGTCATTGAGGACGCTTTTCTGAAGGTATTGGCGACCAAGGAAACGCGCATACTAATTCGACAGGCCGTGAAAGACGGCGCCATAGAAGATTCAGCAGATCCGCAGACATTGGGCGACGCGGCGGTAGCTGCAGACTTGTGCACCAGGAAAGAAATACAACTCTTTGTCGAAGCCGAAATTGCACGCTCGAAGGCGATACAGGTAGATGACTATCCGCCGCAATTTTTCGCGAAGATTTAGGTATTAATGTAGTGAACCGTTTCGGGTAGCATTTGCCATTTTTTCCTCGCCGCAACGGGCTTTACTCAGGGCACGAACATGTCAGGCGACCTGCGTGGTCTAATTTGGTGAATTGAATTTAAGGATATACACATGTACAGCAAAGCATTGCCCCAATCCACGCGGCGGGAACTCATCGCCGACGGCAAGACGTTCAGTTATTACAGCCTCGATGCCTTGGCCGAGCAGGGGCATACGGGCATCCATACCCTGCCTGCCTCCATCAAGGTATTGCTCGAGAATCAACTCCGTCATTTGGATAAGCTAATTGTCGACGCAAGCCATGTCGATGCACTGATTAACTGGTCTGTCTCACAACACGAAAACCGCGAAATCATGTTCATGCCAGTGCGAGTGTTGATGCAGGATTTTACCGGCGTGCCTGCGGTGGTTGACCTGGCGGCCATGCGTGACGCAGTCACTGCCAAAGGCGGAGATCCGGGCGTGATCAATCCCGTAAATCCAGTCGATCTCGTTATCGATCATTCTGTAATGGTGGATCGCTTTGCCGATGATGCCGCGTATGCCGAGAATGTTCGTATCGAAATGGAGCGCAACAGGGAGCGTTACCAGTTTCTGCGTTGGGGACAGAAGGCATTCAATAATTTTCGCGTAGTACCACCGGGCACCGGTATCTGCCATCAGGTAAATCTAGAGTATCTGGCACGTACAGTCTGGACTGCGGAAAAGGACGGTAAATCCTATGCGTTCCCCGATACCGTCGTCGGCACGGACAGTCACACTACGATGATTAACGGATTGGCGGTGCTGGGTTGGGGAGTCGGTGGTATTGAGGCGGAGGCGGCCATGTTGGGACAGCCGATTTCAATGAACATACCCCAAGTCGTTGGTTTCAAACTCAGCGGGCATTTGCGGGAAGGCATTACCGCAACAGACCTGGTGCTCACGGTCGCCGAGATGCTGCGCAAACACGGCGTTGTCAGTAAATTTGTCGAATTTTATGGCGCAGGTCTACAACACCTGACACTCGCAGATCGTGCAACCATCGCCAATATGTCGCCGGAGTATGGCGCGACGTGCTGTTACTTTTCGGTTGATGAGAAGACGCTGGACTATTTGCGCCTCACCGGGCGTGACAAAACCACTGTGGCACTGGTTGAAACCTACAGCAAGGCGCAGGGTCTGTGGCGCCGTGATGATGACAAGGTACTCTACAGCAGCACGCTGGAGCTGAACCTCGATACCGTAGTACCTTGTCTGGCGGGGCCGAAACGACCGCAGGATCGAGTTGCGTTGCCGGGATTGCGACAGGCGCTGCAGAAGCAGCTTGGCGATGCAGTTGTGAAACAGGCCCGCGTTGCCGGGTCAGATGTCACTCTAAAAGATGGTGATGTCGTCATTGCGGCAATTACATCTTGCACAAATACGTCCAATCCAGCGGTGATGATGGCGGCTGGACTCGTGGCGCAAAAGGCGCTGGCCTTTGGATTACAACGCAAGCCCTGGGTGAAGTCGTCGCTGGCGCCGGGCTCCAAAGTGGTAACCACCTATCTGGAGAAGGCAGGGCTGCAGCAATACCTCGATGCATTAGGCTTTAATCTTGTTGGTTACGGCTGCACGACATGTATCGGCAACTCAGGTCCGTTGCCAATCGCCATAGAAGAAGCGATTGACAGCGGCAAGCTTACGGTGAGTTCGGTGCTGTCCGGCAATCGCAATTTTGAAGGGCGTATACATCCTAAGGTGCGTGCAAACTGGCTTGCATCGCCGCCTTTGGTTGTTGCCTTTGCTCTTGCAGGCACTACCAATATCGATCTCAGTACGGAGCCGCTTGGTAAGAGTAAGGATGGTAGCGACGTGTTTCTGCAAGATATCTGGCCCTTGTCTGAGGAGATTGCCGCGGCGGTACGGCTCGTTGATAAGCAGATGTTCAGCAAGGACTATGCTGACGTATTCGCCGGCGATGCAGAATGGAATAGCCTGCCTATTGTTGAGGGCAAGACCTATACCTGGGACGCGGCTTCTACCTATATTCAGAAACCGTCATTCTGCGAATTGGAAGTGGTGCCGACAGATATCGAAGACGCGCGTATCCTGATGATGCTCGGCGATTCAGTAACAACCGATCATATTTCCCCAGCCGGCTCGATCGCTGAACAGAGTCCTGCCGGTAAATATTTAATCGCGCGAAACATAGGGAAGAGAGACTTTAATTCCTATGGGTCGCGTCGGGGAAATCATGAAGTGATGATGCGTGGTACGTTTGCAAAC
>JABMOK010000158.1 GCA_013204155.1 Pseudohongiella sp.
CAGGGACGAGTGACCGATCATCGCTTTAAACTCACCCTGTATAATCTGGCAGAGATCATGTCGGGGGATCTCTCTTCTATCATCCAGCCACTTATTAATGAATATCAAGCCGATCTGTTGGCAGGCCTGGCAACTGACAATTGATGCTAATATTCACCTGAAACCCCTATTTATAAAACCAAGATTTACTAAAAACTATGCTTACTATAAAGCAGGCGCTTGAAGAGGCGGGTCAATTGCAGGCTGTAAGCGAGAGTTGGCAACTGGATGCCGAGTTGCTTTTGGCCGACGCCTTGCAGTCAAGCAGGGAGCATCTTTTTACCTGGCCGTTGCAGGAACTTCAGCAGCAGCCGCTCAATGTTTTTCGCAGTCACTGCCAGCGGCGTCTGCAGGGCGAGCCGATAGCCTATATTCTTGGTAGCCGGGCATTCTGGGATTTTGAATTGCAGGTGAATCATCATGTGCTAATTCCACGACCCGAGACCGAGCTTTTAGTTGAGTCCGCGATTGCACTTTTACGCAGCGATCAATTCCAGGTCCGTCAATTCCAAGACCGAGAATCTCAAGATCATCAATCTCCAGCCTTGCAGATTCTGGACCTGGGCACTGGCAGTGGCGCCATTGCTTTGGCGTTGGCGCGAGAAGATCAAAACTGGCAACTGACGGCAGTGGATATCAGCGCAGAGGCCTTGCAGCTGGCGAGAAAAAATGCAGACGCATTAAAGCTTTCCAATATTGAATTTCGACAGGCATCGTGGTGTGATGGTCTGCCAGCAAACGAATACGATATGATTGTTGCCAACCCGCCTTATATCGCCGCCGATGATGAGCATTTGCGAGAAGGCGATATCCGCTTCGAGCCTTTAATGGCGCTGGTAGCCGAAGAAAATGGTCTGGCTGACATTCGGCAGATAGTCAGGCAGAGCAGAGATTTTTTAAAGAAAGATTCATGGCTCCTTATCGAGCATGGCTATAATCAGCAAGATGAGGTGGCGGCTATTCTGCGGGCAGCCGCTTATTCGAATATAGAGTGTAGAAAGGATCTGGCGGGTATCGCTCGTATGAGCGCGGGGCAATTTTTAGCTTAGTGACACCCCCTTGCGGCTAATCAGGCTACGAGAAAGACAATGAAAGATGAACAATTACTAAGATACAGTCGTCAAATTATGCTGCCGGAGATGGACGTGGCCGGGCAGCAGAAATTGCTGGATGCGACGGTTCTGATTGTGGGAATGGGCGGCCTCGGTTGTCCGGTGGCGATGTATCTTGCCGCTGCCGGAGTCGGACATTTAGTGATTGCTGATGATGATTCGGTGGAATTGACTAATTTGCAGCGACAGATTGCCCATTCTCAACAAGATATTGGTGTCGCCAAGGTGACTTCAGTTGAGAGAACGCTGAAGGGCTTGAATCCAGAGGTGAAGATTAGCGCACTGAATCGCCGCCTGCTGGGAGACGATCTTGAGCAAACTGTAGGCAATGTAGATGTGGTTGTTGACGCCTGCGATAATTTCAGCAGCCGCTTCGCGATCAATAGAAGTTGTATAAAGCACCGCAAGCCGCTGGTTTCCGGCGCCGCTATTCGCATGCAGGGTCAGGTCGCCGTATTCGATAGCAATAAGCCCCAGAGCCCCTGTTATCAGTGCTTGTACAGCGAGAGTGAGGGTGATGACGAAGCCGCCAGCTGTTCTCAGAACGGCGTAATGGCCCCGCTGGTGGGGATTATTGGCTGTGTGCAGGCGATGGAAACGATTAAAGTCATTACCGGTATTGGCAGTACGCTGGTTGGCCGGCTATTGCTGCTGGATGCCAGTACCCTGCAGTGGCGTGAAATGAAATTACCCCGGGACAAGAATTGTGCGGCCTGTAGTTAACTGATGATAGTTAGCAGGCAATAGCTACCAAGTGATAGTCAATGGGAGACAGTTGCAGGGCGTTGCAGTCGATAGCCGCGCTGAAGCCAGCGTTATTCTGCGCTGCAGGTCTGTAAATTAAACACCGGCAATGTTTGCGGTGCCCGTAGCATACGGCTATTATGCGGGCGCTCCATCAATTCCTCAGTCTTCGTGGTTACTGGAAAATTAAGATTTCTGGAAAATTAAGGCTACTGGAAAATTAAGGTTACTGGAAAATTAAGCTTTTATGGATTCAATAAACGAATCACAGCCCGTCTCGTTTGATCACTTTGACTTGCAAAAACCCCTGGCCGATGCCATCAAAAAAATTGGTTTTGAGTTTTGCACGCCTATTCAAGCGCAATCCCTGGAGCATACATTGCAGGGCCACGACGTAACGGGCAAGGCACAGACCGGCACCGGCAAAACAGCGGCATTCCTGATTACCATCATCAATGATGTGTTATCAAACCCGATAGAAGAAGAACGCTATCTGGCCGAGCCCAGAGCTCTGATCATTGCCCCCACGCGAGAACTGGCAATTCAGATCGCCAGCGATGCGGTGTTGCTCACCCATAATTGCGGCCTGCACACGGTGACATTGGTTGGTGGAGAAGACTACCAGAAACAAAATAAAGCCCTGGATGCCAGGCCGGTTGATATTGTGGTTGCGACTCCTGGCCGTCTGCTGGATTTTGTGCAGAACGGCAACCTGCATTTGGGCGCTGTTGAAATACTGGTTCTGGACGAAGCTGACAGAATGTTGGATATGGGTTTTATTCCTCAGGTTCGCGCCGTTGTTTCCAGAACCCCGAAGAAAGAATGTCGACAAACCCTGTTGTTCAGTGCCACCTATACGCCAGAGATTGTTGAATTGGCGCAGCGTTGGGCAATGAACCCAATAATGGTTGAAGTCGAATCACAAAATGTGGCCGCCGACGATGTTGATCAGATCGTGTACCTGGTGACTACGGCTGACAAATATAATTTGTTGTACAACTTGATCTCGGAGGCGAAGGCCGTGAAGGTGATGGTGTTCAGTAACCGTCGAGATCAGGTAAGAAAGCTAGCCGACAATTTGCATCGAAATGGCATCGAATGCGGAATGCTGTCGGGTGAGATTGCGCAGAATCAACGCATCCGAACTCTGGATGCATTCAAGTCAGGCAAGATTCAGGTGTTGGTGGCAACAGATGTAGCAGGCCGTGGTCTGCATATCGACGATGTCACCCATGTTATTAATTACACCTTGCCCGAGGAAGCCGATGACTATGTGCATCGCATCGGTCGAACGGGGCGGGCGGGGGCGCTGGGGACATCGATTAGTTTCGCCTGTGAAGAAGATTCGTTTTTGCTGCCAGATATCGAAGAAAAGCTGGGGATGAAACTAAAATGTATCCATCCCGAGGAACACCTGCTGGAGCGAGCACCCGCCTATGTAAGGGAATCCAAATTTAAAGCCAAGGATACACGACGGGCTCCCGCTCGGCCGCAAGGCAATCGACGACCCGCGAGATAGGGTCAGGCGATTTTTTTGACGGCGCCGACATTCTCCAAAATGGAAACATATTCGGTAGCTTTTCGATGCCGGGAAACATGATCCAGAAAAGTAGTGCCATCTTCCAGGCTGACATTAATATCCTTGCCAGCTTCGACATAAAACCCGATAAAGCGTTCGAATAATTCGGCAGTCATGCCACGATAAGCTCGCAGCAGAATATTGTAATCCGCCGGCAGGCCTTCAGGCGGCAGCACCTCAAGGCACGCTTTCAGTCTGTCATCGGACCACTCTTCATTGCGAGTGGCCTGCTGTGTGCGATCCTTGCCAGCCTTCTTTTCTTCCCTCATTGCATTTTTTCTCTTAGCAGTGCGTTTACCTGAGCGGGGTTTGCCTTGCCCTTGGAGAGTTGCATCGCCTGTCCTACCAGAAAACCGATTACCTGTTGTTTGCCTTCTTTGTATTGTTGTACCTGGTCGGGATTATTATCGATGACCTGGGCTACAATTTTTTCAATTTCGCCTGAATCGGTGACTTGCTTAAGACCTTTCGCGGCAATGATTTCATCCACGCTGATCGTCTCTTCGAGCATGGCCTCGAACACGGCTTTGGCAATCTTGCCTGAAATAGTATTGTCTTTAATGCGCGCAATCAGCACGGCTAATCTTTCCGGCTGAATAGGACAATCGGCGATATCCCAGTTGTTTTTGTTCAGTAGTCCCAATAGATCCTGACTGACCCAGTTGGCAGCAAGCTTGGCGTCGCCGCTCTGCTGGGCGACGACCTCATAGTACTCCGCCATTTCTCGCGTGCTCACCAGAACGTCGGCATCATAATCGCTCAGTGCATATTGTTCGATGAAGCGAATTTTTTTGCTGTCAGGCATCTCAGGAAGTTGCGCCTTAATGGCAGCGATATAGTCATCATCTATCACGATTGGCAGCAGGTCTGGTTCCGGGAAATAGCGATAGTCGTTAGCCACTTCCTTGCTGCGCATTGGGCGAGTCTCATCTTTGTCGGCATCATACAGGCGCGTTTCCTGCACTATTCTGCCGCCGTCTTCGATCACCTCCTGTTGCCTGCGCACTTCATGATTAATGGCTTTTTCGACGAAACGGAAGGAGTTGATGTTCTTGATTTCGGTACGGGTTCCGAATTCGGTTTCTCCCTTCGGGCGGATTGATACATTGGCATCACAGCGCATGGATCCCTCCGCCATAATGGCATCGGAAATATCCAGATAACGAATTATTCTGTGTAACTTCTTAAGATAGGCCACCGCTTCCTTGGCGGTTCTCAAGTCAGGTTCGGAAACAATTTCGAGCAAGGGCGTGCCAGCGCGGTTTAGATCGATACCCGACATGCCGTGATAATCTTTGTGCAAAGATTTGCCGGCATCCTCTTCCATATGCGCGCGCGTCACGCCGATGACGCGCTCGCTGCCATCGTCCATGGTGACAGTCAGTGAGCCTTTGCCCACGGTGGGGTAGTCTAGCTGGCTTACTTGATAGCCCTTGGGCAGGTCAGGATAGAAATAGTTTTTGCGATCGAATACGGAGCGCTTGCTAATTTCCGCCCCGATCGCGACGCCAAATTTAACCGCCTTTTTTAAGGCTTCTTCATTCAGTACCGGCAGTGTGCCCGGCAGAGCCAGATCAAAAATACTGGCCTGGGTATTGGGTTCGGCACCAAATTTAGTAGAGCTGCCGGAGAACAACTTGGACTTGGTAGAGAGTTGCACATGGACTTCCAGGCCGATTACAGTTTCCCATTCCATGGTTAAGCCTCCTTGGCCATCGCAGATGGCTTGTTACGGTGCCAATCTGTGTGTTTTTGAAATTGGTGTGCCACGTTTAATACCTTGGCTTCTTCGAAATCGCCGGCCACAATATGCATGCCAATCGGCAGGCCGTTAGCAGAACCTGCGGGTATCGATATGGCGGGCAGACCGGCAAGGTTTACGGCAATGGTATAAATGTCTTCCAGATACATGGAGACAGGATCACTCTTCGAGCCTAATTTGAAAGCGGTATGCGGTGAGGTAGGACCTATGATGACATCTACTTCTTTAAACGCATTGCTGAAATCGACTTTTATAAGGCGTCGAATTTTTTGTGCTTTTCGATAATAAGCGTCGTAAAACCCGGCCGAGAGTGCGTAGGTGCCTATCATGATGCGGCGTTTTACTTCTTCGCCAAAGCCCTCGCTTCGTGTTCTCTTGTACATGTCTTCCAGATCAACCGGGTTTTCACAGCGATAGCCATAACGAACACCGTCGTAGCGCGACAAGTTTGCCGAGGCCTCGGCGGGAGCAATAACATAGTAGGCAGGAACTGATAGATGACTATTGGGCAGATCGACTTCTTTTATAATAGCGCCCATTTTTTCATATTCGGCGAGGGCGTCGCGTATAGCCTGTTCCACTTCGCTACTCAAACCTTCGGCGAAATGTTGTTTAGGCACTCCGATCCGAAGACCCTGCAGAGAATCATTTAGCGTGGCCGTATAATCTTCCACGGGTTTGTCAATACTGGTCGAATCTTTGCTATCCAGACCCGCCATTACATTCAGCATTAGCGCGGCGTCTTCGGCGCTTTTGCAGATGGGTCCGGCTTGGTCCAGGCTTGAAGCAAAGGCGATCATGCCCCAGCGGGATACTCGCCCATAACTGGGTTTGAATCCGGTAATGCCACAGAATGCTGCCGGTTGTCGAATCGAGCCGCCGGTGTCCGTTCCGGTAGCCATCGCGCACAGATCGGCGGCGACTGCGGCGGCAGAACCGCCAGAGGAGCCGCCCGGTACACAAGCGGTATTCCAGGGATTTTTCACTGCACCAAAAAAGCTGGTTTCATTCGAAGAGCCCATAGCGAACTCATCCATATTGGTTTTGCCCAGCATGACCACACCGGCATCACTGAAGCGTTCTACCACGGTTGCATTGTAGGGTGAGACGAAATTGCCCAGCATGCGTGAACCGCAAGTCGTGGTAATACCTTCGGTGCAAAAAATATCCTTATGCGCCAGCGGAATTCCCAGTAGTGAACTGGTGTCACCCTTCGCGCGCGCGACATCCGCCGCCTTTGCCTGTTCCAGCGCAGACTCTTCACACACGGTAATAAAGGCATTGAGTTCGCCATTGTATTGGGCGATCCGATTCAGATAGGCCTGGGTGAGTTCCACGCTGGATATGTCGCCTGCAGCGAGTGCAAGGGAGAGTTCGGCGACGGTACTTTTAATCATTGGGTTCTTCCGATCATGGGGTTAATCTTGTTGGGTGAGCCGGTGGCAGCGCTCTCTTTTTCTTTCCTGCGGTAAAAAAAGCGCTGCAGTTTTTTGCAATTGGGTGTGTCCCATTGGCGCGCTCGAATTATTCCAGCACCTTTGGCACCAGATACAGACCATCTTTGCTGTTGGGTGCCAGAGTTTGCAGTCTTTCGCGCTGATTCTCCTCGGTGACTTCGTCTACCCTGAGGCGTTGAATCACCTCTAATGGATGTGCCAAAGGCTCTATTGCTTCTGTATCCAGCGACTGCATTTGATCGATCAATGCCAGGATGTCGGTAATTCGATTGCTTACTTCTTCGGCTTCCGATTCACTGATGTGAAGCCGAGCCAAATGCGCAATTTTTGCTACTTCTGACTTGTCTAAAGCCATCCAGGTTCTCCAAAAGGTCAGGGTTTGTCAGGCAATATTACGCGGGATTTGCACTGCTTCAAACAATTGACGCAAGTCCCTTGCTCTAACCACTGGCCGTTGTTAGAGTGCGTGCTATTCATTAATACAGGTGAGATTATACTTGAATTTCGCCGAGGTTCCCTAATATCAATCGACTCAAACAGGTCAATCGATGCAGGGGATTGGCGTCGGCAGACACTCACATCGATCCCGTTAAGCCGGCGGAATGACAGATTTCAGCGACTGACTAACAATAATTCGTTTCAGGCCGCAAATAAAAGCGCTAATTAGCTCAATCATTGGGCTTAGTTGCCGCTGATATAACAGTGCTGCCAGAAATGGACCGTTTAACTTGAGGTATATATAAATCCATGTTCAAAAGAATTAGGGGAATGTTCTCCAATGATCTGTCTATCGATTTGGGCACGGCGAATACACTGATCTATGTGCGTGATCAGGGCATCGTGCTTAATGAGCCATCTGTGGTCGCAATCCGGACTCACAATGGACAAAAGACCGTTACCGCCGTGGGCTCGGATGCAAAACGCATGCTGGGCAGAACTCCAGGCAATATTACGGCGATCAGGCCCTTGAAGGACGGTGTCATAGCCGACTTCCAGGTCACCGAGAAGATGTTGCAACACTTCATTAACAAGGTTCATGAAAACAGCTTCTTTCCGCCGAGCCCGCGGGTGCTGGTCTGTGTGCCCTGTAAATCCACCCAGGTTGAGCGTCGGGCGATCAGGGAATCGGTAGCCAGTGCGGGTGCGCGTGATGTGCGCCTGATCGAAGAGCCAATGGCAGCCGCCATCGGTGCAGGACTGCCCGTCGAACAGGCCAGTGGTTCCATGGTGGTAGATATCGGTGGTGGAACCACCGAAATTGCCATTATTTCACTTAATGGGGTGGTGTATTCCGAGTCTGTGCGAGTGGGTGGCGATCGTTTCGACGAGGCGATTACTACGCATGTTCGGCGCAATTACGGCAGCTTGATCGGCGATGCGACTGCCGAGCGCATCAAAAAAGAAATTGGTTGTGCGTGGCGGGGCCCGGCGACCGAGTTGCGGGAAATTGACGTTCGGGGTCGTAATCTGGCAGAAGGTGTGCCGCGAAGCTTTACCCTGAATAGCGATGAAATTCTGGAAGCTCTGCAAGAACCCCTGTCGGCCATTGTACAGGCGGTGAAAAGTGCGCTGGAACAATCTCCACCCGAGCTGGCCTCCGATATCGCGGAGAGTGGTCTGGTGCTTACCGGCGGCGGCGCCTTATTGAGAGATCTGGATAAGTTGCTCTCCGAAGAGACTGGTTTGCCGGTTATTGTTGCTGATGACCCCTTGTCTTGCGTGGCGCGTGGCGGTGGCAGGGCAATGGAATTGATGGATGAGTACGATATTGACCTGCTGACACTTGAGTAACGGTCAAGTTGACCCTGGTCGTTAACGTCTGCTGGGACTGTTATACTCGGCTCTCCCAGTAGAGAGGTTCTGCAGCCATCGATAAGACTCTGTTTACAAAGGGCGTTGCTCCAGAATACCGGGCACTCGCCTTTATTCTCCTCTCGGTCTGCATTATGTTTGCGGATAACCGTTTCGGCTATCTTGAGCATATTCGTTTCGGCCTCGGTTACGCGACAACGCCAGTGTACTGGATTGCCGATATTCCCACGCGTGTCTCTTTCTGGATTGACGATGTGTTCGTGTCGCGCTCTGATCTGTTAGAAGAAAATGATCGCCTGCGTGAGGAAGTGTTAGTCGCTCAGCGAGAATTGCAACTGCTGGAAAGCCTTACCCGTGAAAACAGTCAACTGCGTGATTTGGATGTGGCCACTCAAGTTATAGGCGGCGAAGCCTTACCCGCCGATATTATTAACATCTCCCCGGACCCTTACTCAAAGCGTGTGCTTATCAACAAAGGCGCTAACGATGGGGTGTATGTCGGTCAGGCATTGCTCGATGCCAAAGGACTGATGGGACAGGTGGATGAGGTCTTGCCTTATACAAGCTGGATATTACTTATCACCGATTCACATCATGTTATCCCGGTGGAGGTAAACCGAAATGGTGAGCGCGCTTTAGCGCGCGGAAGCCGCGCCAACGCGAATGAACTGGATTTGGAATTCGTTACCCAGACGCAGGATATGCAGGCCGGTGATTTATTAGTGAGCTCCGGTATGGGCCAAATTTATCCGAAGAACTATCCGGTTGCAGAAATCATCTCAGTGTTTGCCGATCCGGGTCAGGACTTCGCGACGGTGAAGGCAAAGCCACTCGCGCAATTGGTGCGCACCCGACATGCGATGCTGGTATCTGCCGACACGGAAGCGACTGCTCCGACAGCGGAGAAAGCCGCGCCTGATGCTGTTATCGAGGATTCTGTGGAGACGCAGCCGCTGCCTGAGCCGATAACAGAAACCCAGCTTGAATTACTAACTACTGATCAGGTTTCGAAAATCGAAACTGAGTCCACACCTCAATAGGCATCGCAATGCAAGCAAGAGCACATGGCATCTGGGTCATCCTGCTGAGTTTTTTTATAGCTTATCTATTGGCGATCGTGCCATTCCCGGAATGGGCGATGATTTATCGACCAGAGTGGGTGCCCATGGTATTAATCTACTGGGCTATGGCGCTTCCTTACCGGGTCGGGATTGGTTTCGCCTGGGTAGTGGGCTTGTTGCTGGACGTTCTCGAAGGATCGATCCTGGGGCTCAATGCCATGTCGCTGGTCATTCTTGCCTATGTAACAATAAGCTTGCACCAACGGATGAGAATGTTTTCAACTTTACAGCAGAGTGGTCTGGTGCTGGCGTTGGTCGGCTTGAATCTGATGCTCTGTAATTGGCTGCAGATAGTTACCGCTCAAAGTGTCCCTTCGAATCTCATGTTCCTGATGGCGGCTCTAAGCAGTGCTGTCATTTGGCCTTCTCTGTTTCAACTACTACGACAAGTTCGGCGCGGTTTCAACGTACATTAATATGTCTATTCAGCAAATTATTTTGGCCTCCGCTTCACCTCGAAGACAGGAGCTGCTGACACAGATTGGTGTGAGTTTTCGTGTAGAAAGCCAGGACATTGATGAAACTCTGCGAAGCGGTGAAGCGGCACGAGACTATGTGCAGCGAATGGCCGATACGAAAGCGGAATCGGCACTACATAGTCTTGCTGAAGATAGCCAGAGAGTAGTCCTGGCCGCCGATACAATCGTTATCTGTGATGACGAAGTGATGGGAAAGCCTGCGAACCAGGCAGATGCTCTGCGGATGTTGTTGCAACTCTCCGAACGGGAGCACCATGTTCTTTCGGCGGTGACGGTGGCAACGAGAAGTGAACGTTATTCTGCAATCTCGGATTCAAGTGTGTACTTCCGCGCTATTGATCCCCAGGAAGCCGAACGTTATTGGCTTAGCGGAGAGCCCGCAGGCAAGGCCGGTGCCTATGGGATTCAAGGTCGAGCGGCGGTGTTTGTTAAACATCTGGTGGGTAGTTACAGTGGCGTCATGGGATTGCCCCTGTTTGAAACGGCTGAGCTGTTAAGTCGGTTTGATATTCACGGCTGACAAATGGCATTGTGCTAAATACTTGCGGTATTGGAGAACAGCATAAATGGGCGAAGAAATACTCATCAATGTTACCCCCATGGAGACCAGGGTAGCGCTTATTGAGAATAGTTTGTTGCAGGAAATATTTATCGAACGGCATCATAATCGCGGTCATGTCGGTGATATTTTCCATGGCAAGGTAGTTCGGGTTATGCCCGGCATGGAAGCGGCGTTCGTGGATATTGGCTGGGATAAAGCAGCGTTCCTGCATAGTTCTGATATCGCCGCCATCGATTCCGATGGATTCGAAGTTCGGGATGAGCCCGCAAAAACCATCCAGGCCTTGCTGCGTGAAGGCCAGTTCATAATCGTGCAGGTTGTCAAAGACGCGATTAGCAGCAAGGGTGCCCGGCTTACCACACACCTTACCCTGCCATCACGTAATTTAGTTTATCTGCCGCGTAGCAAGCACCGCGGAATTTCCCAAAGACTGGAAGACGAGGCAGAACGCGATCGCCTGATGGCCCAGCTGCAAGCCTGTCTGGAAATTGAAAAATGGGATGGCGGTGGTGGATTTATCATCCGCACGGCGGCGGAAGGGGTTGGCGCCGAAGAATTTTTCGAAGAAATAAAATTTCTAAGACGTCTCTGGTCGAAGGTGGAACAACGCATCGCGAAGGCTGACAAGATAAATCCAGTTTATTCAGAGGTGCCACTTTATATACGCAGCATGAGAGATTTTATTGCTCCGCAGATCGAGAAAATTCGTATAGACAATCCGCAATCATTTTTACAGAGCAAGCAATTTCTGGATGAGTTTGTGCCGGAGGCATCTGGCATCATAGAAGAGTATGTCGATGGGAGCTCCCTGTTCGACTTGTATGGGATTGAAGATGAAATTAACAAGGCGCTGGGGCGTCAGGTAAAACTAAAATCTGGTGGCGATCTGGTCATCGATCAGACCGAAGCGATGACAACAATCGATGTTAATACCGGGGGATTTATTGGCAGTAGCAATCATGCAGAAACGATCCTGAAAACTAATCTGGAGGCCGCAACGGCTATTGCACGGCAACTGCGGCTCAGAAATTTGGGGGGGATAATCATCCTCGATTTTATCGATATGCAGGACGCTGAACACCAGCGCCAGGTTCAGCGCACGTTGGCGAAGTCTCTGGAGAAAGATCGCGCCCGTACTTCGATCTCCGACATCTCCCCGCTGGGCTTGATTGAAATGACACGCAAGCGCACCCGTGAGAGCCTGGGGGAGATTCTCAATACTCCCTGCGCTGTTTGTGCAGGGAGCGGCAGGCAAAAATCGGCGGAAACCGTATGCTATGAAATATTTCGCGCGATACTGCGGCTGGGCCGAACCCATAAAAATGCGACTTTACGGGTTCTGGCATCTCAATTAGTCGTCGATCGGCTACTCGATGAAGAGTTGAATACTTTGGCTGAACTGCAAGAATTAGTGGCCATGACGGTCAAATATGAGGTGGATCCGATGTATACTCAGGAGCAGTTTGATGTGGTGGTTTCAGGCTGATTTCCAGACTCTCTGAAATCGTCCAGCTGATCGATTTTCAGTTCCCGTTCAGCGGACTTGCGCTATACCTTCTTAAGTGGAAGCTAGAGCTGCCCCAGATGCCGGCCTAAGTGGCGGCTGATGTTTATTCGCCATACAACGGTAACGATACCATTAGCATGTTTATTTCAATTCTCAGGAAAATTCGCCAACAGCTCATCTTGCTGTCGGCAGTGATTCTGGTGCTAATAGCCGCCTATGTAAGCCTTGGCCGTCAATTCATGCCGGCAGTGTCCCGCTATACAGATTTCTTCGAACAACAGATATTCAAACAAACCGGGATCTCGGTTGCATTGGAGTCACTGGTCGGGAGCTTCCAGGATTTTAATCCAGTATTTCAACTGAACGGTTTGAGCCTGTTGCTCGATGGTGATCAGAGTACCAGCGCATTGGTTTTCGATAGTGCCTCTGTCATTGTAGATATTCCCAGAAGTATCAGGCAGAGAAGTTGGGTGCTGGAAGATTTTGTGGTTGAAAATCTTGAGCTTAATCTCGAACAAGCCGAATCGGGTAGTTGGCAATTGCGGGGATTAAATGCCAGCGGGCAAGCGGGTGTCAATCTGAATGAGTTGTACCGGTTTTTCCTGCGATTCTCTCAGCTTAGCCTGCGCAATGTGACAATAAATTTGCAAACCTACAAGGGCGATAGCGTCAGCTTTAGCAACGGCACGGCGACAATTCAAAACAGGGGTCAGAATCACTATTTGCATGCGAACGTGAGTCTGGAAGGCAATGCGCAGCAATTAGCCTTCTCTCTGGAAGTACAAGGAAACAATCTCCCCGGCATCGATGGCAGGCTTTACCTGGATGTTCCAGAGGCCGACTACTCGAAACTATTTCGTGGCCAGAATATTGCTGGCATGAGTATTCAGCAGCTTTTTGGCGGCGGTGATTTTTGGCTTACTTTCGTGGGCGGAGAAATTGGTGATTTTATTGCGCAGTCAAAAGTGGACAGCGTCACATTACTCTCGCCGGCTTTGGAGCCACTCACCCTCAGCAATCTAAGCGGAACAAGCCGCTTAACAAGAGCCGATGAGCAAAATTATTGGGAGCTGGCTCTGGCCGAGATGTCGGTTTCCTGGCAGGAGCTTGTCTGGAGCCCGTTTAACGCTTATCTGCAAGTATTCCCCGAGCAGAGTCTGTCCGCCAGAGCCGATAATATCGATATCTCCCTGATCGCACAGCTAGCGAGTAACAGTGGTTTGCTGAGTGCAGATGCACAACAGGAAATTGAGATGTTTGCTCCAAGAGGTTCGCTGCAAAATTTCAGTTTGTCACTGCCGCTTGGGGAAAATAGTCAGCAGAATCTGCTGCTGAAAACCAATCTGCGCAGCCTGGATTTGGCATCGGTTCGGGGATCGCCCAATATGTGGGGTATAAACGGTTATGCCGAATTGGAGGTCGATAGTGCCAGCCGTCTGGCTTTTGGTGTGGTCGAAGTCGAGTCCGAGGAATTTAGAATCAATATTCCCAGTGTATTTCTCAGCACCTGGGATTATAACTATGTCAATGGCCGTCTGGATTTTCAGCGAGACCTTGATGAGCAGCAGGAGCTTAGGCTGCTTAGCAGCCTGATTGTGGCAGACTCCGATGCCATAGATGCCCGGGTTCAATTCAGCTCCCGGGTAAACCACCCTGACAGTAAAGAGCGCAAGGCGGAATTGGAATTACTGGCGGGAGCACTGCGCTTTGATGCCAAACAAAAATCTCTGTATCTGCCCGATGCGCCGGATATAAATCCTGCTCTGAAGAACAGCATGCAGTGGCTGAACCAGGCGGTGCTGAGTGGTACAGTCTCTAATAGCGCGGTTCTCTTTCGAGGCTCCACCTTGCCGGACTCGGACCCCCTGAGCAAAACCTTCCAAAGCTTTTATCTGCTGCAGGATGGAGAGCTAAACTTCAGTGATGAGTGGCCTGATATGAGCGATATGTCGGCCTATGTGACAACCGATGACAATATCATCGATATCGAAGTGCTTAGTAGTAACAGTATGGATATTGCAGCGGAGTCTGTTTTTGCACATATTTCTCAGGATGAGCAGAATCAGACGCGAGTCTCGGTGCGAGGACAAGCCTCGGGAAGCACCGCGAACGGCTTGAAATATTTGCAGAGCGCGCCGGTTGGAGAAAATCTAAAAAGCGCCTTTGCGAACTGGCAGGCGGCAGGGGATTTCAGTGCCGATATCGAAGTGATTGTGCCCATAGGGAGTCCTGAGAATGGCCCCGCTATTGAGACTGAGGTAAGGCTGGATATTGCGCTGGCGGATAATACGCTCGTCATTCCTGGTTATGAGATTGAAGTTTCAGAATTAAACGGCCCGGTTGTGTTCGATACCAGAACGGGTCTGGAGCCGAGTGAGTTGAGGGGGCGACTGTTTGGGCAATTAGCGAGCCTGAAACTCTCTTCTGAACTCGATGCGGGCGAGTTGGAAACGGTTTTCGTGGATGCAAGCGGCTCGGTAGATCCGGAGCAGCTGATAGCATGGCCGCTGCAAGGCGAATTCGTCAGAGATCTTTTGCTGAAGATGGAAGGGCAGTTGGCGTACAAGGCAAAATTGAGTATTACCCAAACCCTGGGTAGTGATGTCAATAATCGTTTGTCGATAGATTCAAGCCTGATAGGCGCCTCGCTGGATTTGCCCTATCCATTCTCCAAGTCTGTGGAAATGGAATTACCCTTACACCTGGATATGGATTTTGCCGCCAAGGGTCAGCACGTTTTTGGAACTTTAGGTCCAGTCCTGAGTTTTGATCTCGATCTTGAACAGGGTTTGATTAAGGATGGGTTAGTCTTTGCAGGCGACTCACAATCAGGTTTTCAAAGCCTGCTGGAGAATGACTCGGAGGGCTTGGTGGTACTCGGCTCGATAGACCGATTTAATTTTGAGCAGTGGAGTAGTTTTCTGGCAGAGCTCAATCAGGATGCCAGTGCCTCTTCTGAGTTTGGTCGCACGATAGAATTTGTGGATTTACAACTGGGGGTGCTCGAGTTCTACGATCAGAAGCTGGATGATGTCAATATGCGAATAGTCGGTGAGCTAATCCAGCAACAGTGGGAAGTCATGCTGCACAGTGAGTCACTGGCGGGACTGGTGAAACTACCCTTTGCGGCAGACGGCTATGTCGATTTGGATCTGGAGTACTTGCGGCTGCCGGGCGGCGAAGCGGATAAAATTGGGCCGCAACAGGAACAGAGCCTTGAGCAGCAGCAGGCCGCCAAAGAAGATCGAGTGGATGTGTTAGCAAAGGTCGATCCTAGAGAATTGCCGAGAATGAAATTCGCAACCGATGAATTTCGCATTGGTGATCGACCCTATGGTCGTTGGGATTTTACTTTGACGCCCAATGCCTCGGGCGCCGAAATTAGTGACATGAATATTGATTTCAGAGGCTTGCGAATTGGCATGGATGGGGTCGGATCGGAAAATGTCGGAACGGAAAATGTCGGAGTGGAAAATGCCGATGCGGCGAATCCGCCAGCGCCTCGTTTCAACTGGCTGTTCGATGGCGCGGAGCACCGCAGTGAGTTAAGCGGCGTTTTAACGGCCGATAATGTGGCCGATGTGTTAACCGCAAATGGCTATGCCCCCAGTCTGGAGAGCAGCCGTGCCGTATTTACTACTGATATTGATTGGTCCGGCTCGCCTGCATTCTTTTCCGCAGAGAATCTCAGCGGAGACATCAATATTAACGTAGAAGATGGACGCTTTCTGCAAGGATCTGGCGCCGCGGGGGCGCTGAAACTGATTAGCATTCTGAATTTTGATGCCATCATGCGGCGCTTACGCTTTAGCGATGACTTACTACGCAGTGGTCTGGCTTATGACGAGATCACTGCGCAATTAAGTCTGGACAAGGGGTTGGTGACTATCGAAGATCGATTAGTCATATCGGGTCCATCCAGTCTCTATCAAATTACCGGGGAGGTGGACCTGGTCAAAGAAACAATTTTGGGCGAGATGTATCTGACCTTGCCGGTTAGTGAGAACATTCCCTGGCTGGGCCTGCTCACGGCCAATCTACCATTGGCTGTAGGTGCGTATTTATTTGATCGCATCTTCGGTGATCAGGTGAATACTTTGACCAGTGCCGTGTATACACTGGAAGGACCCTGGGAGGGTCTTGAGCCTGAATTCAAGCAAGCCTTTGGCTCGCCGGGTAGCGAGTAATACACGCTGCCGAGAGGGCTTGTCATCACACATATTTGAGGGCGTGATTTGCAAGAAAGTGAAATAGTGGCAACAGTACGGCAGTGGCTGGAATCTTTTGTTATCGGCTTGAACCTCTGTCCTTTTGCCAAGCGAGAACTGGTCAAAAACCGCATTCGCTTTAAGCTGACGGCGGCAAGTTCCCCGCCGCAGTTGCTGATGGCATTGCAGTCAGAGTTGGAATTACTTAATCGCGATCAGAGTATCGAAACAACGCTACTGATTCATCCTGAAGTACTGCAAGACTTTGATGATTACAATCAATTTTTAACGCTCGCAGACTTGTTGCTTGTGCAGTTGGGCTTGCGCGGCATTTATCAGCTAGCCAGCTTTCATCCAGCCTATCAGTTTGAAGGCACGGCAGTAGATGATGTAGAGAACTATACCAATCGATCACCTTATCCTATGCTGCACGTGATTCGAGAACAGAGCCTTGAAAGAGCCATTGACGATTTTCCAGATGTTGATCAAATACCCGTTCGCAATATCGAACTGATGCGACGTCTGGGAAAGGAAAAACTAATGGCAATGAAGTAGCAGCAGAAAATCGATCGATTTACTGTGCCTCTGTGAAGGCTGGTACTGAGAATTTTGAGCAATAGGATATTTGCTATGCGTCGTATTTTAACCATTGGACTTGTTGCGGCTGCTTTAGCGGCAATATTCGCCATCAGTATTATTCCAGGGATTGCACAACAACTCGACATCCCCGATTTTGAACCTCTCGAAATTGCCGTATTGAAGGCCGAAGAAATTGCCCGTTACGATGCGCCGGAAGCCGTGCAAGGGGCGGCAGTTGACGGCAATTATTTTTATGCCATTGTTAATTTGGCAATTGGCAAATATGAAAAAGCATCCGGTGAACTAGTTAGGCGCTGGATCGGATCGCGCGGTGGTCCTATTCAACACATTAACAGCTGTTATGTAGAGGGCACTGAATTACTCTGTGCCAACTCCAATTACCCGCAAGTGCCGATGGCAAGCTCCATCGAAATATTTGACACCGAGGCGATGCAGCACGCCAGAACTTTCAGTCTCGGCATGATGGAGGAAGGCTCTCTGACCTGGTTTGACCGTCTGGGTTCGGGATGGATTGCTGGATTTGCTCAGTATGACGGGCGTGGGGGTCTCAAGTATAAAGACCATAGTTTTTCCACTATCGTGCGTTATGACAGCAGTTGGCGGCGAGAAGGGGGTTGGATGATAGCGCCGAGTGTAATTCAAAGGATGAAGCCGATGGCGGCGTCCGGTGGCAGTATTGGTCCAGATGGTCTGCTCTATCTTAGCGGTCACGACAGAGCTGAAATCTATGTGCTGGCGGCGCCGGCAATGGGGCCGACACTTATTCATATCGCGACTATCGAGATAGATGCCCAGGGGCAGGCCTTTGCCTGGGATAAATCCGCCAATGACAGGATTGTGTATGCTATTAGTCGATCTAATCGACAAGTTCGTTCCTTCAGACTGCCCCCGGTAGAACTACCTGAGGGGGTTTATCGTCTCAATAGTGCGACGGTGTTAGAGGCAAAACTTTAGCCGGTCAGGGATAACAGATAATAGATAACAGATAACAGATAACAGATAACAGATAA
>JABMOK010000159.1 GCA_013204155.1 Pseudohongiella sp.
AACAGCTATCGTCTGCATTCATACTTGGGTTATGTATGCCCAAATCAATATGAATCAGATACGACTGGATTAAAGAAAGTTGCTTAACTGGGTTGCAAAGAAAAGCTGGACCACGTCAGGCTTTGCCAAATAGCTTACTCTTTCATTTGCTAGAAGTTCTTGCTCATTGCTGACAGGGGCCCCAGATACCAACAATATTTTAGCAGTTGGAGATAAAAGTAATACTCTGTTAGTGAGTGTTGTGCCGTCCATGCCCGGCATAGCGATATCGCTTATAATTAAATCGAATAAACTGGGCGACTTTTCTATTAGTGTAATCGCTTCCTCTGCACAATCCACATCTACCACATCACATTCCAGGCTATCAAGAAACATTCTATTGAGTTTTCGAATATCTGGCTCATCGTCCACTATGAGTATTGAGCCACGTATTGAGCCTGTATCGCGGTACGTCTCCCCGCTCTCAGTAGCTTCCTCAACAGCGTCCAAGGTGGTTGGTAGATACAGTGTAAAAGTGGCACCTTCTCCCTCCACACTATCCACAGTGATGTAACCATGACTTTGCTTAACAATTCCATAAACCACTGACAGTCCTAAGCCGGTTCCCTTTCCCTTTTCTTTCGTGGTAAAGAATGGGTCGAATACTTGACCCAAATCTTCAAGCTCAATTCCTGTGCCAGTATCCTTTACCGATAAAATCGCGTAGGTGGCGCGCTTCACGGAAGATGAAGAAACACCCGGGATCTCGCCCAATTCGGCTGAAAATGTCTTAATGCAAATCTCTCCACCATGCCCCACTGCATCGCGGGCATTGACAATAAGGTTCATTAAAACCTGTTCAATCTGATTCGAGTCCACCAGAATATTGGGCAGTGCGAGATCGAGCTCTTGAGACAGAAGAATGCTTTCACCAATCAGGGGGCTCAGCATTTTTGTCATATTGCTTACAATGTCATTTAGATTAGCTGCCCGAATTTTAAAAGCCTGCTGACGAGTAAATGACAAAAGCTGATCCACAAGCCGGGTAGCTCTTTCGGTTGAACTTAAAATATGAGGCAAACTGCTATTTGTACTAGCATTACCGATTAACTCAAGCTCTGTGTATCCTTGAATAACGGTAAGTATATTATTCAGGTCGTGGGCTATACCACCTGCCAGCTTTCCAAGCGCATCCATCTTTTGGGATTGTCTTAATTGTGCTTCCAGCTTTAATCGGTCACTAACATCTCGTACTATTGCCAGTATTAATCTCTCTTCTCCGACTCCCATGGGGACAAGGCTTATTTCGACGTCGACTTCGTTACCATCCTTTCGAAGTCCCTTTAATCCGGTCAACTCACCCATGTCCCGACTCGGCGTATCGATCTGATTTTTATACTTTCTCCTGTGCTTGCTATGATTGGATTTTGAATTTTCCGGCACAAGCAATTCGATTTGAACCCCTATTAGTTCTTCTCTACTGTAGCCAAATATCTCTTCTAACTTCTTGTTTGTAGCTTCAATTACACCTTCGAAATTTACAAACAACATGCCATCAACACTAGCTTCAAATAAGTCATTGAATCCGCTTTTACTTTTTCGGAGTAGTTTTTCAATGGGGCTCTTGACGCGCACAATTTTCTCTTTTTCTTATGGAGCGTGAATTAGATGAGGGCAGATACAAATTGTAGACATAAAGATCAACAACATCCCAATCTGCGCGCAGCTACATCAGTCACGTGATCGATATACGGTTCTTCGAAAACCAACCCCGTTACAAATAGAATTTATGTTAGTACGTGATAATTACTGTGACCACCTCACAACTTACAAGAGCAACTATGCCACTATCTGTCTCGCTCTTCTAGCCTCAAATATAAATTTTTTCCAGCAGTTCGTCTGTTCAGTTTGGCCATCTAACGACTATGCCAAAACGCGTACTGATACTACTCGATACAGAGTTCGCTTCAGGGCGGCGAGCTCTATGAAAATGTTATTACTGCTTCCCGTTTATTTCGCGGCAGATAATTCTTATAACTGCTTTCAAATATCTTTTCCTAAATTAACAGGTTAACTCCCCACCCCACCTCCCTTCCCCAAGACACCACCCACGCAGCCTACATGATCGAAGAATTCTCCAACCACATAGAACCCAGTGTCGGCGGCTTGATGCTTTGGAATATGGTGGATTGTCCGTTTGAACGGACATTGTGTACGAGGCTTTGTGAGATGCCCTCAGATCCCAACCAGCAGCTCCTTGATTGACTGTTTCATTTCCACCAATTCAGCGATAGACTGACCCTCAATATTGACGAGAATCCGTCAACATAACGGAAATGCTACTCGTTAACGGAGGATCATTGCATGGGCCTGCACATTCATAGCCTGGGAAACGTAAGCATAAGCGATAATCGAGACTATTTTGTCTATATGCTCGACTACGGATGGCACGAACCATTGGCTGAGGCCATGCGAGAAAACTTCACTAACATGGCAAGACTAGCATCGAAAACTAATTCCATTGTGGTTGCCGGTGTTGAGCCCATACATTTTGAAAACGAGGTATTCTCGTTCCACGGCATTAACGGTGAGGATGGCGACAAAATCCTTCCCGCTCTGTTGGTTACAACTCTACATCCTAACTATTTCAACAAACATAAACACCAGATTAGAGAGTCTGGTGAAATTGATGACAAACTCTTGTTAGTGCCACTAAAAGAATGCTGCAAAACAACCAGTGATGTAGTATCCCTTATTCATAGGATTTTTTCCGATATTGAGAAAAAGAAAAAACTGACAGATTTTGAAGTATCTAAGAAGTTACGAAAGAGCGGCTATAAAGCAATGTTCGACGCAGTCATTTTGAAACCTAGCATCGCTGGAGTTGGAGTCGATATCAAAAAACTCTTGGGCGCTAACACCTAAACGAAATAAACAATCTACACAGTAAAATAGCTAACCATTCAACTATTGAAAATGGCTATAAAAGTGATGAGCATGATAGATGTTTATGTAAACTACCCTAATCCTCATATCACAATTCACGCTGATTCGTCTTGCGGGAATATTCAACAACATCATAAACGGAGCCAGAGGGTGATAAAAATAACCCACGGCAGCTTGTCTCGCGAGTTGTTAAAATTTGCAGCCGGAGATTACAAATTCGCTCCAAATGCGGAGCTCAATGACATGTGGCTAGAAGTTGACCTGGAGGATTCGAAATTTGAGCATTCAGTAGTAGATCATATATGGGTGTTGCTTGCTAAAAAATATTCGCCATTTCGAAGTATTAAAATTGATGAACACTGCCAGCCATGAAGAGCAGCCAATTCAAATCCCAACCAATTCCACAGCATTTTTCAGCTTGTCCACGGAAACGTCTATGTAACGCTGTGTAGTTACCATGCTGCTATGGCGCGCTAACTCCTGTATTACGCGCACACTAACGCCCTTCTCGCTCAAATTGGTAATAAAGCTGCGCCTTCCGCTATGTGACGAAGCATTCTCAATATTGGCCTCGATATACAGAAACCGGAATAGGTTCTGTATAGTTTGCGAGCTGAAGCCGTTGCGGGTTTTCTGTGAACGAAGCAAATACCCTTCTCTATCCTTCAATAATCGCGGATGCTTATTGATGTACTGGCCTATCTCCTTCTGCAATAACTCGCTAACGACTACTTGCTGATCTGAGCTGCCCTTGGTCTGGTGTGATTTCAAGTAAATTGTATCCTTAATGTCTGTTGTAACAGACAAAACGTCTTTGACACGTAGCTGTGCAATCTCACACGCCCTAAGGCCAGCCAAGAATGATAGAAGTACGATTAACCTATTTCTCTCTTGGTGTCTTGTGAACTTCACTATCTTCAATAATCTCTTCAGTTCGTCCTGATCCAGTACTTTCGCTTGCTTCATCTTCCTCTAGCTCCTCACCGATTAACGGACTGATGACAACCTTACGTACTAAGAGCATGTCTTGTAATTGTTCTGCTGTCAGTTTCCAGT
Source organism: Pseudohongiella sp. (assembly GCA_013204155.1). Taxonomy (GTDB): domain Bacteria; phylum Pseudomonadota; class Gammaproteobacteria; order Pseudomonadales; family Pseudohongiellaceae; genus UBA9145. Next base: position 3,982 of record JABMOK010000159.1, read on the forward strand.
CTCTGCTCATTGATTGCTCATAATGTTTGGTTTCGTTAACAACAATACTAGTTTCAAACTTTTTGGATTCCTACTGATATCTAGAATGATTGTTATGTATTGCTTTAACTGGCTTCGCGCTGGTTTCGTGTGGTACTTGCTAGAACCACACATTAGTTCCGTTGACGAAAGCAGGTATATATAAGTAGACACTACTTCCCTCCGCAAATAGCTAAGAACGCACGACAGAGAACCCTATTGGGAAGTTCTAACGCTTAACTCAGTAAGAAACCGCATTTGGAGGTAAATATATAAAACGGAGCTAGGAGAGCAGATGAAGCTGTACGAATTTATGAATATGGGAAATCCAACAATTATTGGGCAGGCCAGAAAGATCGAGCGAATCTGGAAATTCACGCCGATCAGCCAAAAAGATAAGAATTGGTTGATCAGGTTGAGCAAGGATGAAGCCTTCATTGGCAAGCTGTACTGGCACTCAAGACAGATGAACCACAGAGCGCCAGCTCAGACCGATTTTCAATTACTAACTGATGCAGGCACATGCGCTAGCGCATATTTGGCACTGAGTGAGGTACAGAGGCAGTTAGAGCGTAGAGCTGCCGGAATTCACTGAAACCGAGCAAAATAGTGCTGTTTGGCGCTAGTTTCCTAGTAAAAAGCATATATATATGTGTGACTAAGAACTTTTTAAGCAGCCAATATCGTGATGAGCAGCAGCTCAACGAGTACATACAGCAGTCAATACGCAACTGGCGCGTTGGCGTTGTGCTATGCAGCTACAAAAAGCTGTCAAAGCCTGAGATGCAGGCATTAGCTTGCAAGTGGGCAGGTAAGATCGACGATCGATATGGCTGTGTTAAACGTGGCAAAAAGTACAACATCTCACAGCGCATCGAGAAAGTGCTCATGCTTGAGTACACTGAAAATAAGCGTGGCTGGCATGTTAACGCTGTACTTAATAAGCCTACAGGCGTTAGCGATCAAGACTTTGAAGATGCCCTGCGAGACATATGGTTTAACGTAATAGCTCACAGCTGGCAGGCTGACATGCTACAAGCTGACATTAAGCTTTTTTGGTCAGCTACTGACATTGATGGCTTTAGGCACTATGCGTTTAAGAAGCGTACGCAGCTTGCTAATGAG
>JABMOK010000160.1 GCA_013204155.1 Pseudohongiella sp.
AAGGTAAGGCAAGGTAAGGCAAGGTAAGGCAAGGCAAGGTTAATGAGCTTGGGTTTGCGCTATACAGGCTGTCTTATTCCAGCAAACCATTGCACAAGTTTGACGAATATTGATAAACCCGTTGTAGTGAATAATTAAAACCGATTCAGATGGAGTGAGCAATGCCAATAGCGAACATCAATGGACAGAGTATTGCTTACGACGATACCGGTGGAGAAGGCATGGTGCTGCTCTTCTGTCATGGATTTTTAATGGATAGAAGCATGTTCGATGCGCAGATCGAATTTTTTCGTGACGACTTTCGCTGCGTTAGCTGGGATGAACGAGGGTTCGGAGAGACGCCTGCCGAGGCATCTTTTACCTATTGGGATTCCGCAGACGATGCGGTTGCCTTAATGGATCATCTCGGCATAGACAAGGCCGTGCTGCTGGGCATGTCCCAGGGTGGATTCCTTGCTCTACGCGCGGCGCTGCGTTACCCCGAGCGAGTACAGGCCCTGGTGTTAATCGATTCGGGAGTGCACATTGACCCGGCGCAAGTAACGGCGGGTTACCAGCAGATGATCAGTCACTGGATGAGTGAGGAACCGCTTGGGGAAGTGGGTGTTCAGGTTGCCAAGCTGATTATCAATGAAGCTGAATTGTCCAGAAAATGGATCGATATATGGGAGTCTCGCGACAGATACAGTATCAAATACCCCGCCGAGGCATTGCTTACGAGGGACGATATTACGCATCGGGTGGCCGAGATCGAGTGCCCTGTGCTGATCGTGCATGGCGAGGAGGACCAATCGATAACGATCGATAGAGCAGAGCTTTTGAGTGGACAGATTTCCGATTGCAGAGGATTGCTAAGAGTGCCTGGCGCGGCACATGCGTCGAACATGACGCACCCGGAAATCGTCAACCCCGGCATCGCTGCCTTTCTGCAAGCGCTGGCTCTGGAAGAATAGGTTTAGTTTAGTGACAGAAAATATCCCTGCGCTTTTCAGGGAGGGATTAGTTAGGGGGAAGAGCAGCAAACTAGTGTGGGCTAAAGCCGATAGTCAGTGTTTCTCTGGTTGTGGAAAATATTGGGTAGCAGGGCGTAGAGCGACATTGCATATCTTTTCTCGTCCAGGTATCACTATCCCCTTTCGTCAAGAATGGATTAGATTGGTAATTGAGTTTGCATCTAAGGTTGGTCATTGGAATTGATTCCAATGAGCCCACTAGTTACATCCTGTATTTATTGTTTCGACAGACTAGTCTGGTTCTTTCGGCGTGTCCTGTTGTGACAAATCTCTTTTTGTGCGCTTTCGGCTTACACTCATCCAGTCTAGAGAGACACCCGAAATCGCATTGATTCGCGCAACCCGAAAGATAACTTCGAGAAATTTTGGTCGCTTTCGAATTTTTGGCTCTTTCAACAATGGCAGGAAATAGGCGACTACAGCGGCTCGCAGAATTGCTGTGGTTATAAATACGATATACAAATCACTGCCAGGTTCCCAAAATTCTGCTATAGATGTGGCGATCTCGGGGGCATGAGTGGCCAGATAGCCACCAAGCAAACCACCACAGAACACCATTAATGCACCTGTGCCTGACTGGATCGCAGCATAGAGTGAAAAATTGGTTTGATGGGGACGAATATCGTACAAATAATTTGCAGTACTTAAGGTGAATCCGCTCCAGAAAATACCGGATACTACTTGAACAAATAGCAAATAAACCGGATCTGGCGATACCAGCCATAGCAGCGGGATAATCGGAATCATGCAACCCGATATCACCATTACCAGATGATTGCCAAAGCGGTCACTGAAGCGACCCCAGAAATGCAACATCAGAAACTGGGTGGCAATCGAGGCAATACTATTCAAACTGAATTGAAGATAAGTAAACTGCAGATCGCGCAGTAAATACACGGCAAAGAATGGAGCGGATAGTGCTACCGCTCCTTGCAGGCAGGCCACCAAAAAGCTGTAGTGACGAAAGGTGGGATCTTTTAGTGATTCCCTCACGTGCAACCAGCTGTCACGCAGACGCATGGCATTTCGCGAAGACTCTGGCTCAGGATCATGCATGCGCCATAATAGAAAACTGGAAATAAGGCGGCCGCTGGCGGCGGCTCCGAATAACAGAGCAAAGCCAAGCCAGACGCGATTGTCAGCATCGGTGTAGGACAACACAATGCCGCCACTGATAAATACCAGCAGCGAAGCGGCCATAGTCAGTCGCGAGCGAGCCGCGAAGAATACGCCTCTGCGCGAGCGCGGTACCAGGCTACCCATCCACGCGCGCCAGTGCGGTTGAATGATGTTAATACAGGAGAAGTAGCCGACGGCAAGAATGATAAGCCAATGAATCCGACTAGTTTGTAAAGCCCCCCTGCCATAGGCGACCGCAAGGAGCGCTAACAGCCCCACGATCACACTTTGCAGCAACGCTATGCCAACAACCAGTGATTTACGCTTGGCGTGATTACCCATCCAGACCGAGACGATCTGCCAGATGGCCCCAAACAGTTGAGGAATGGCAGTAAGCCAGCCCATTTGCAGAGCTGTAGCCTGCAGGGATATGGCGAAGGCATTCAGAAAATTGTCGTTGGTCCCGGTCATGGTCGCCGAGGCAACTGCTTCCTGATGCGAATAGCGCAGAGTCTTGCGAAGTGTATCTTTGCGATCCCTGCGATTCTGATCCCGATGGGGAACGGAGTTTTCCATGTCAGCCTCGTGCTAGTGATTTTCCACAGATCGTTACTCTGAATTGATTATTATCCGCCCCTATTAATCCTTTATCGATCTTTTTGTCTTCGTCCATTGAGTTGACCTTTTTACTATCGGTCAAACTTCTGTTAAAAAGCCTGATTGAAAGTGCTATTGGGTTTGGAGGACTTGACTATCAACTGGGTTCTAACTTGTATTCTGGGCTATGTGCTGTTGCAACTGCTAATTGCCTTCGTCATCATGAGTCGGCTTAAGAGTGAACAAGATTACTTGCTGGCGGGACGGAAATTGGGCGTGCCCCTGGCGGCGATGACAATTTTTGCGACATGGTTTGGCGCCGAAACATGTATCGGTGCGGCTGGATCAATCTATGAACATGGTCTGGCCGGTGCCCGCACCGACCCACTCGGATACTCCCTGTGTATTTTTTTCATGGGGTTTTTCTTTGCCCGCAAACTGTGGTTGCTTAAGCTGACTACTCTGGGTGATTTTTTTCGCCTACGTTATGGCGCAGGAGTGGAGAAAGTTGCTGTATTGCTTTTGGTGCCTGCGTCGGTGATTTGGGCGGCTGCCCAAATTCTTGCCTTTGGTCAGGTGCTCTCGGCATCCTCCACTTTGGCGGTAGATATATCCATAGCCTTTGCGGCCGCAATAGTCATCGCGTATACAGTGTTGGGTGGATTACTCGCCGATGTGGTTTCAGATTTTATTCAGGGAGGAGTTTTGATTGTCGGTCTGCTGATATTGTTGGTTGTAGTGCTTCTTAACTTGCCTGATGTCGGTGTTATTTCTCAGGGATTTAGCGCCGAGAGATTACAGTTCCGGCGAGATGACGAGAACTGGTTTGCCGTTATTGATGGCTGGTCCATTCCTATCATTGGTTCGCTGTTTGCGGCAGAATTGGTCACTCGTGTGATTGCATCGAAATCGGCAGCGGTGGCTCGTAGAGGGGCGATGTTGGGTGGAGCACTCTATTTTGTTGTGGGCATGGTACCGCTGTTTCTAGGCATGATCGGTCCAGTGTTGGTGCCTGGACTCACCGATGGCGAGCAAATTTTACCTGTGCTTGCTCAGACTTATTTACCGACAGGTTTGTATATAGTATTCGCCGGTGCGCTCATGTCAGCTATTCTCTCCACTGTAGACAGTGCACTATTGGCAGCGGGGGCACTTGTCTCACATAATCTGATAATGCCGCTGCTGCGTACGGAAGGCGAACGTTACAAGATACGTGTCGCCCGTATATCGGTATGCTTCTTTGGCATAGTGGCCTACTTTATGGCGCTTGAGGCGGACAGTGTTTTAGGCCTTGTAGAGGAAGCCTCCGCCTTCGGATCCGCTGGTATTTTTACCTGTGCCCTATTGGGATTGGCCCAGCAACGGGGTGGTAAATATACCGCAATCGCTTGTATGTCTGTCGGCATGCTCAGTTACGGCATTCTCGCCTATGGCTTTGCCAATGACTATGCTTACCTGCTCTCCCTGGTGTTGGCGTTCAGCACCTTTGTCGTGCTGATGTGGTTTGAATCAGCCGAGGATAGACTTTTTGAAACCAGGACAGAACAAGCTTACTAAATAAGCAGACTGCTTAGGGTGCCGCAAGATGAAAAAAGCCATTATGGAATTGACCCGAATCGTGCAGGCGGTATCGATGCTGGATACGCCACATGATCAAGTAACTTATATCGTGGATTCCATCAGCGCAATTTTGAAAGTAGGTGCCTGTAGCCTGTACCGGGTGGATAGCAATTTCGAGGCAGAGCTGTTGGCAAGCCATGGACTCGTTTCCAAGGAGCAAATCAAGTTACCCGCAGGGGTTGGCTTGGTTGGTCTGGTGGCCAAGAGTCGTCACCCGGTAAATGTTGCAGACGCCGCCAGTCATCCCAATTTCTATTTGTTAGACAATTCAAATGAGGAGAAATTTAAAAGCTTTTGTGGGGTTCCTTTGGTTCGCTCGGGGAAAGTGATTGGGGTCCTGGTAGTACAAAGCAAGTTCCAGAGGCAGCTTAGCCAGGAACGCGAAGGCTTTCTTGTTACTCTGGCATTTCAGTTGGCCATGATAGTTGCCAATATCCCTTCTCTATCCACTCAACCTTCAGTATGGGATAAACATAGCTCCGGAATAGTGGGATCTCAAGGTATCGGGATAGGCAATTCACTCTTATGCATGGGAGCACAACTCAAGGACGTACCGGATGCTGAATGCGAGGATACGGAAGCGGAAATTCAGAGTTGGCAAGACCTCCTGATCCGAACCCAGGCAGAGATTTCGTCAGAAAGAGAGGCTCTTGGTAGTCAGATTCCCGAGAGCGTGGCGCATATCTTTGACGCGTATTCCATGTTGCTTTCCGATCAATCCTTAATAAACAAAGTTAAAGAGGAAATTCTTTTAGGGCATTGGCTGCCAGGGGCATTGCGGCTGAGCATTAATTTCTATTGCGAAATATTCAAGGCAATGGACGATCCCTATTTGCGTGCGCGTCATGAGGATGTGCAACATCTTGGAAATAAACTGTTTAAAACCTGGATTGGAAACGATGAGTCGAGTGCAAATTTGGCCGCAAACTATGCAGCCGTTGTCTTGGTCGGAGCGCAAGTTAGCGTTTCGGACATAGCCATGATTCCTGCGCAAAAATTGGCGGGGATCGTTTGTTTCGAAGGATCGAGTCTATCCCATACGGCAGTGCTGGCAAATGCTCTGGGCATTCCTGCCGTGATGGGAGTGGGAGAACCGAAGGGGCTGCATTCGGGTGATTTGATCATCGTTGACGGTTATAACGGAGAGATCATTCTGCATCCCAGCAAACTGGTTGTCAGGGAATATCGACAATTACTGAAAAAGAACAAACTTCATCTACAACAGTTGGAGTCATTACGCGACAAACCAGCGATAAGCATCGATCACGTTTCCATCTGCCTAATGGTCAATACTGGATTGTTGGCTGATATCTCCCCTGGGGTAAAAAGTGGCGCTGAAGGAGTTGGCCTGTACCGCACCGAGATACCTTTTATGGTCCGCGATAGCTTTCCGAATGAAAACGAACAAGTAGAAGTCTATGAACAAGTATTCGCCGCCTATGCTGGAAAGCCTGTTTACATGAGGACACTGGACATTGGGGGTGACAAGCAATTACCTTACTTTCCTATACATCACGAGGAGAACCCGGCGCTCGGTTGGCGCGGCATTCGGCTTACTCTGGACACGATACAGCTACTAATAACCCAGGTTAGGGCAATGATTCGCGCCTCCGGGAACGGTAAGAATTTAAGCATTGTACTGCCTATGATATGTTCGATTACCGAGGTTGATGCCTTCAATGAATTACTCGATGATGTTTGTGAGCAGTTGCAGAGTGATGGTTTTGAGTTTCATCGGCCGCAAGTTGGAATCATGGTTGAAGTGCCTGCGGTCATCTCACAAATACCGTTCTTGAGTAACAAAGTTGATTTTCTGTCCATTGGTTCAAACGATTTAAGTCAGTACCTCCTGGCGGTCGATAGAAACAATGCCCGTGTTGCTAATCGCTTTGATCACGTTCATCCGGCAGTTCTGCACGAAATAAACCGCACGATCTGCTCGGCAAAGAGTGCGGGGCTAGGGCTGTCGCTGTGTGGCGAGATGGCGTCCGATCCTGTGGCGGTGGTGATTCTGTTGGGGATGGGTCTTCGTCAATTGAGCATGAGCGCCGCTATGCTGCCAAGCATAAAAAGCCTGATCCGATTACTGCGGATTTCGCGAGCGGAATCTCTTTGCGAGCAGGCCTTACGCCTCGATAATGTCAGCGCAATTCGTCAGCTGATTAACATCGAGTTACGTGAAATTGGCTATCTGAATAAACCTCTCCCTGCAATTTAAATATTATAAATAGGCCGCCAGCCAACTCTGTAGGGGAGTCATGGCCGCCCAATGCCCCATACTAAAGGCCTTTATTTTTTTGCGGGGCTGGTTCATGTGATTGCCTATCTAGTCGTGTTTGCCACGAACCGCTGTTCTCTCGGAACAAGGGGATGCGCTTTTTAGGGGCCAGGATTTTGCTCTTGCCGAAGGCTAATGGATTGACTGAAGTTGATTAAAATTCGGGGGCTGTTTGATGTCTGGAATATAGCCATTTTGGCCGGGCTGTGAGGGGCTTGAATTGAGTAAATTATTTTTCTTTCGACCTATTGCTTTTTCTAAAATTAGGGATATTATCGCTTCCGCATCACAACGGGTGATGTATATTTTGGAGTTAACCAAATGACAAAATCAACAACAGCCAAATCTGTTGCTAAAAAACCAGCTGCGCAAAAACCAGCTACCAAAAAGCCGGTTGTAAAAAAGGCGGCTGCAAAAAAATCCGCTCCTAAAAAAGTCGCTAGCGCAAAGCCAGCGGCAAAACCGGCAAAAGCCGTAAAGAGTAAGTAGTAATTCGAAAGATAAGGGCCGGAATCCTAATCAGGGTTCCGGCCCTTTTTTTGTCCACGCCGTTCTTCAAATTTGACCCATTGGTATTTATTCTGGCCGCAACGACAGGAGCCATTCGATAATTACTTTTCTGCGATTTCTTTCATCGTCGCCAGAGCGGCTTCAAATGAACCGCGCCGTCTTGCGACATTGGCATCTTTGGCCGCCTGGTCTTCCAGATTAGAGACATCCAGAAGCAGGGTGTAGATCAGCTTCGAACGATTGGCGCTAACGGGCCTTGCCTCGAGAAAGCCATGGTAGAGATTGTAGAAGGATCCTTCCTGAGCGGGCTGGGTATAGCCATAGGAAAGTTCGGTTTGTGCAACCAGAATTTCAAGTATCCGTCCGCCTGCCAGCGCACGTACCGTGCCCATGCCGCCATCGCCCGAGGTGAGCTCGCAGTCAAGGTTTAGCCATTCAGCGATATCACAGTATTTCCCGACTTTACTCCATACCTCGGCAGCCGGTTTGTTGACGTCGATCTCCATGTCGATGGTGACATACTCCGGTTCGGCGAATACGGCGGTCGTGGCCAATAATGTTGGTAAAGCGGCAAAAGCCAGCAGAAGGCGTTTCATAGGGTTTTCCTTTTGTGTTAAGCGCTGGCTTCAGTACCAGCTGTATAAAATGACTCTTGGTCGAAGCACTGAGAATATTACGATGCATGGGTGGTGTCAAAATCCTGGGTAACAGGAGATGGACTTATTAATGGAACCCGGCATAATTTTGCGCTGATTCAGCTTGGACGAACACCGTATTTTACTCTGCCCCCCAATTCTTCAGGAGGGCCATAACGCTCATTATATCTGATGGGCTCGGTCAGAAAATGGAGAGGCTGACGAAATCCACGCACCGTTTAATCTGGCCAAATACCCTCAAGCTTCATGTTGCCCCCTTAATCACATTAGCCAGTGGCAAACTGTGGGCGCAGGCGACTATTCAGGTCATACGTTAGGCCATACGTCAGGCCATACGATGTAAAGCACAAAGTTTGTTGCCGTCGGGATCGCGTAAATACGCCAGGTAAATCTTGCCCGCCCTGCCTTCGCGTACGCCCGGAGGATCTTCACAGCTCGTTCCACCATTGGCTATCCCGGCTGCATGCCAGGCGTCCGCCAGTTCTGGATTTTCTGCCGAGAAACCGATGGTGCTGCCATTACCACGGCAGGCGGGTTCGCCATTAATGGGTTTGCTTATGCAGAATATGCCGGCTTTTGTGATGTAGAAGCAACGACCCTTATCATCGATTACACCGGGTTCGTAGCCCAGGGCGCCCAATATCGCATCGTAGAAAGTTTTCGATTTCTGCACGTCGTTGGCGCCAAGCATAATATGACTGAACATTCTTATTTCCTTATTCCCAAAATCAGAAGGCGCCAGAGTAGCACATACCAATAGGGCTTAGCGTAGTTTGCTTTGCTTGCCTGATTCTAAAGTATCCCTCTACTGTGAGCCCTTTTGTTCATGATCCTCTTGTGATTCATCGAATGTAAAAAGGGGACGGAGGAATTTAGCTATTTCCTCCATCCCCTTTTTGCGATCTCTTTTGTGTGTTCGATCGGTGTATTTCTAGCGAATCGAGTACTTGGTGAATGCACCACCCGCCTTACCCAATGAGTTTGGACCCTCTGCCGCATACACGTTACCGTCCCCATCGACCGCGATGCCTTCGCCGGCTGTGCCCTGATAGATGCGGTCTTCACGCTCGAAGGGAGGAATGAACCCGGTGACGCGATCCTCGTGGATAGAACCTATACGTACCCCGTCGCGCCAGTTCGGATGGCTGGTGGGGCTGGACTCGGAGTCGATAGTGTACAGTGTGTCGTCGGCGGTGATGAACAGGCCGCTGATGCGACTGAATTGGTAACGGGACTCGAGGTAATTGCCGTCCTGGTCATAAATCTCAATGCGGTGGTTGCCGCGGTCGGCTACCCACAGACGTCCCTGGGAGTCGAACTCCATGGCGTGGGGAGTACGGAATTCACCGTGGCGCACCCCGATCTGGCCCCACTGCTTGATGAAAGTGCCATCCGCGGTGAACTTCATGATGCGGGAGGTATCGCCGTTATCGCGGCCTGCCTGCATCGCCTGATTGCTGATCATGCCCTGGGCATTGTGACCGTCGGAAACAAAGATGCTGCCGTCGGACCCGATGATCACGTCATTGGGCTGGTTGAAATGGCTGGAGTCATTGCCTGGCTTTCCGGCGGTGCCCAGACTCATGAGTAACTCGCCGCTGGGGCTGAATTTGTGCACTTGATGGCCCTTGGTGCCAGCCGGATTTACTGCAAAATCAGTTACCCACACATTGCCTTGATCATCCACGTGGATGCCGTGGGGTGTCTGCATGATGCCGGCACCAAAGTTTGCCAGCACCGCGCCGGTGTGGCGGTCGAACTTGAAGATTGGATCCACCGGGTTGGTGTCGCAGGTGACGGGAGTGCCTGCGCCGAAGTTACCTGCGCCGCAGCGCTCATAGGCGACGATGTTGCCATCCGTAGGATCGATATCGATGCCGGCGGTCGAACCCCAGGTCCTTCCTGCCGGGAGGTCGCCCCAGGCTTTGCTTACAATCGGGTTCGGGTTTGGAAAGCCCTCACCGGTGATGGCGTTGCCGGCGGCATTGGCCATGGAGCCCGAGTCGCTGCACCCGGTCAACAGGACAGAGGTACAGGCGGCGAGGGTGGATAACAAGATTCGTGATGATGACATGCTAGCTCCTTGTTTTAGTTTGCGTGTAGAGCGAAAGAAAGTATTGAGAGAATAAGAGCTATAGGCGCCCGTGTCTACCGGGCGTTGCTGAGTAAAGGAGAAAGATATCTGTCGTTGATTACTTTAGAAAGACCCACTCACCTTAACCGTATAGGTAGTTCCAGGCCGTGAGCACTGATGCTCCACCTCTTTCAGAATTCCACTGGATATCTTGCCCTCGAAGCGTTTGCGGTCGCGGCACTGGGCGCCGTCGATAAGACCGCCGCCGTCAAAGCGCCAGGTGAGACCGAAACTATCTACGTGCTCGACGAACAGATTAATTCGCGGGTCCCGTACGGTAGATTCGATATCGTCGATGTCAAACCTTTTCATATTGCGGTCTACCCGGTTAAACAGATCCATGCCCCAGTTCATTCGCCAGACGGGAATATCATGGCGAAACTGGATACCAAAACGGCCACGCTGGTAATTCTGAAAACGTCGCTTGATGCCGAGAAAAGGATCGGTGACTGCTGAATCCTGTAAATTCAGGGTGGAGGACACCAACAGATTGGGTAGGCCGATCATGCTCATGCGCATGCTGACGGCGAGGTTGGTACCATATTCCCAACCGTCGCCGATGTTGCCGTTAGCCGACAGCAGCTGGGTAGGGGAAGGGGACACATCCATGCGATCGATGACATCGTGATGATCGAAGTAGAATACTTCCGCCGTCAACACGCCCACATCATTCGGTAGCCGGTACTCAGAATTGAACAGGTATCGCAACATCCATTGTTGCCGTAGTTGGGCGTTGCCTGCCTGGGTGTTTGCGTCATTGTCCTGCTCGTCAATGGCGGCAACGAAATCGGAAAAACTTAACTGGTTCACCACTTTTTCGATACTGCCACGCAGTTGCAACAGGGGTGTCACATCGAATCGATAGTCCAGCTTGGGCTTGAAGAAACTGAAATCGCGCTGGTTGCGCACGTCGCCAGTCTGGGTAATCTCCGAGCTTTCGTACAGCAGGGTTGTCTCCAGTGACATACGCGAATTGATGGACCAGTTATGGATAGCGAAGGGCTCGTAGCGGAGTTCTTCTACCGAGGAATTGGCATTCGCCACAAACTGTGGCACCAGTCCTCCCAAGGCCGCAGAGGGAGTGCCCGTGCTGCTTAACAGGCCCAGAGACAATTTCGAATCCAGCGTCGTCTGGGCGCGCTCGATACCAAATTCCACATCCTGTCCGCTAAATATATCGAAGGTGTAGGAACTGCGGACAATGCGTTCCTCGGTTACGGCGTCAGTATGCAGGTGCAGATTTTTCTCTTCGCTGTTGTCTGTCAGCCATCTATACCGTTCCTTGGTAGTTATGTTGTTATCCTGGTTGGCGATGAGCAGCACCTTGAAGCGATTGCCATTGGCGAGATCAAGCTGGTAGTCACCACCCACTTCCCACTTGTCTTTGGCATTGGGTATATCCTCACGTTCTGTCGTTATCGGGTGGAGCGGAATCCTCAGGTCGGTGGTATACCGTATAACGTTAGTGGGGGAGTCATTGATGGCATACAGTCCGTTCATGCGCAGGCTGCTGTTGGCACTGATCTCATAGGCCAGATTCATGCTCAATTCGTTATTGCGCTGATCACGAATACGTTCCTCGTGTATCAGATCATTGGGAGAAATATCGCCGAGAATACTTTCTTCATTGCTGACGGAATGTTCGTAGCGGGTGCGACTCGTGGCGCTGATCTGATAGGTGATATCGCCGGATTGACCGCTGAGAGCCATCGACCCGCCGGGCTCTACCGTATCATCTTTGAACAGCTCGGCACTGAGTTCGTAGGCGATGCTGCTGGAGGCGAGCTCCTCGTACAGCACAATATTCACCACCTGCCCGCTGCCGCGCACATCCAGTTCCCCGGACGTGCCACGAATGATCTGGATTTCACGCACCTGGCTGGCAGAAATACGGCGCAGCAAGTCGCTGGTCCGGTTGTTCTTGCCAGCGGTGCGTTTGCCGTTTACCAGCACTTCATTACCACCGCTGCCGGCGCCGAGGCCACGCCCCCCTGAAGAGGCACTGCCACCGCTGCTGCTGCTCAGTCCCGAACTACTTCCGCCGCTGCGTCCTCCGCCACCGGTGTTCTGCCCCTGTCCCGGAATGCGGATCAACATGTCCTGGGCGGTGATAGGGGCATATTCGGCAAAATAGTCTGCCGGGTAGATGACGGTGGAGTCTTCCGCCGTGCTGTCCTGAGCCAGGGCGGCAGGGAAAGAAAGGCTGGCCAGTGCCAGAGTCGTCAGGGTAGAGAGTGCAAATAATCGGAAACGCTTAAGAACTGCCATTGCTGCGCCTGTCGTCGGTTTCGCCCGCAAATCGGGCAGGCCATGGAGAAGATGGGCTGGAATTGTACAGAATTAATGCACAGAGGAGAGGTCTTGTTACAAAGTGACAAACTTTGCTTACGGCGTATTTCTCTTGTCTATAGAGACAGCTTCTAGCTTGAAGGCTTCGGTGTACGTTTTGCCGGGACTTCTTATTCTGATTAGTTAGATACACCTTGAGCAACGTTGTTACTGAGTTAAAGTATCCGTTAAATCAGAGGGAGGTTCACTCCGCCCCTTTTAATAAGTAGAGTCCCCCGAAGCCTGGTTAGCAGCCAGTTGCTAGTGGAGATGTGATTCTCGGGATACGAAAATGGTCGCCTCATAACAGCTTTTTAATCATGGCGAGTTCTAACTAGACTTTGCTACGGATGATCTCTATTCTCTCTCCATTATGCATAAAAAATTACCTCTCCTACTGATTTTCCTTGCCTGGGCAGGCAACGGCTATACACAGGGATCCACTGTTCCAGATTCGGTGCGTGCCATGATTGAGCGCAGTCAGGCAACTAGCCAGTTTGAGCAAACGGCGCGCATGCAGATGAGTGTGCAATTCGGGGATTTCCTGGACGCCCTGACAGGCGGCCCGCAGAGGAAAAGCCAGGTTGAAGCGGCGCTTGTTGAGGTGCTGAGAGAACGCGCCGAGCTCAGCGACCGGGTAGTCAATGGCCAGGCCAGCGCGGCTGAACTGGGTGTTGTTGGCGATTTTGCGTATCTTCGCGCTCACCTTGCGCCATTGCTGAATGCCACTGAACTGAGCGTGTTGGACCGCCAGAGTAGTGGCCCATCACATGCGCAGCTGAAGAAAGAATACGCCGAGGACTTGTCGCGCACGGCAGGCGGCCTGACTGCAGCGAACCGCGAATTGGTGCTGGATACCCTGATTAAATATCTTCGGTCTGACAAGGGCGATACTGCCGGGCTGGGCCGATTGAGCGTGGATGATCTGGTGAATCAGCAAAGCCGTTCACTCATGCGGGCCTCAGAGGAACTGCATTCGCAACTCAGCGGTGATCAGTTGCAACAGGTGAATGCTTTCCTGAATCAGTTGCAGAGTAATCTGACTATGAATCGATCGATGTTAGACGCCCCACAATAAAAAAATATTAGGCAGGGACAGATTTAATTTCGTTGGCCCCGGTCATAAAAAATAATTCTGTTCCCCCGCCTCAACTAACCCGAGAATGAGAATAACAAGGAGACTGAAATGAAGAAGCGGCAACTCGAAGTGATTTCGAGCCTGGTTATAGTGGGCCTTGCCTTCGCTTCCGGACCGCTCTGGGCGCAACACAAGCACTCGGTGGATGATCAGAGTGCCGATACTGCCCAGGGACAAAACGATGGGTCCATGAATCGAAATGACAATGGCGTGTCTGCTGACATGGGAGAGATGATGCAGCATATGATGCATGGGAATGAGGCCCCCTCTCCAGCCAGTCAGGATGTATTCACTGTGGTTAAGCAAGTGGTCGATCAACTACGGGCTGATCCGAATACAGACTGGGAGAAAGTTGACATCGATGGGCTGCGAGAACATCTGATAGACATGAATCAGCTAGCACTCTATGCCAAGGCGGAAGGCGAAAATATCAACCTGGGAATTCACTATCTCATCACCGGCGAGGGCCGTGTTCTTGAAGCTATTCAACGCATGGTTGCCAGCCATGCCGCTCAGGTAACAGAGGAAATAGGTTGGCTAACTAAAACTCAAGATCGACGAAAGGGAGTGAGTCTGACAGTAACTTCTGACGACCCGGCTCAGATTGCGCAGATTCGTGCGCTCGGTTTCATGGGGTTCATGGTGCTGGGAGAACATCATGAAGATCACCACCTTATCATGGCGGGTGGAGCGTCCGATCACTCGCAATCAATGGATCATGGCAGCATGCATCATTCCGGCAATTGACTTCACTGCCAGATTGGAGGCTCTGCTACCAAAGGTTGAAGTAGAGCTAAAAGGGCGTTAAAAGGGGGGGGCAGATTAATTATAAATCTGTCCCCCTTTTTAGTCCTTTAAGAGGGCTTTTACCCGGTGTTAATCCGAGCCAGCTTGCGCACTTACATTGCGTTCGGCAAGCAACTTTTCGTATTCCTCCTGACCAAGATAGGTCACATCCACCCAGTTATGGGCCATCTCGTCCACTGTGCGATCACCCCAACCGACCCATTGATTCGGATCCGGGTTATAGGGGTTGCTGGCGGTGTTGTCGTGCCAGGCGCGGGTGATAATCATCGTGCCCTTCGGCACTAGCGGCGCGGAATCTTCATCGAAGATATAGTTAATCTGCCAGTTCCACTGGAAGTTATCGACGAATGCCAGCACTTCCCGATTACCGTCGGGATAGATCGCTTCCATGGACATGGCCTTGCCGCGCATGTGCATATGCGGCTGGAAATTCTCCAGTCGAGCCGGCGCAGACAATACGAAAGTACCCTGGGTAACCGCGATCTCACCCGGCGGGATATCGAGGCTGTGGGGACCCTGAGCATCGAGCATGGACAGGATCGTGCGGTGTTGCGGAGGTTCGTCATGGAACCAGATACCGATTTCGACCTGGGTCTTCTCTACCCGCTCACCATTGGCGTGCAGGTGCATCTCCCACATAATTTGCGAACCGGGCATCATCAACTTGCCGGTGTCGGGTCGGAAGACCTGACCCGCCTTGCCGACTGCCCATTCCATGAACAGGCTCGGGCCAGGTTGCACATCGACGCCTTCGGGAATTCCGGCTTTGCCGTCGTCGTTCTGCAGCAGAAAAGCCAGTGAATGGTGGACTACCTTACGGCTTTCCGGGTTTTTGGGGCGAATCTCGATAGCCTTCACCCACTTCTCCTCCGTCAGTCCTGTCGGCGTGACCGGACGGAACCATTTGTCCTGGCTTACCGCGGGCAGATCGAAAACATCCGACTCCACTACCAGGTCAGGGGGATTGCCGATCTCATCCTGTAGGCGCCAGATCAATGCTTCAGTGAATTGGCGCGGCGCCGGAGCCAGGCTTTCATCACCCTCCTGCGCACCCTGATCCGCCCAGGCAAGGATTGTTTGCCGCTCTTCTTCGGTCAGTCCGCGGTCATTGGCAAAATCCTGGATGCCGACATCGGGATTGATATGCCAGGGTGGCATCACCCGATTGGCCACTCGATAGCGGATCACCGGGGCAAACACCTTGGCCTGCTCATAGGTCAGCAATGACATCGGCGCGATGGAGTCTGGCCGGTGACACTCCTGGCATTTTTCCTGGAATATGGGCGCCACGTCCTGCGCCCAGGTAACTGCGCGATCTCCCTGGCTTGTGGCATCCTGCGCCATCGTCAGGGCAGGGAAAGCCAGCACTGTAATCGCCACTACCAGGCTGTTACGCCCTTTCTTGTTGTCTTTAACCGTTTGCATAATTCCAAACATCAGACCTTGCCTCCTCGAGACTGTTTCGCCTCAAATTGATTCTCAAGCATTCAAATATTTTCAGCTACTCTCTACTACTCTTAATTGCTCACATTTACCTTAACGAAACTATTGCTCCAGCAACACTGGGAATGACCGGCCGTTTCAGGGCCGCCAATTTCGGTCAGCCGAACCCGCAACAGGTAATCGCCAGCCTGGCTGAAAGTGACCTCGGTGCTTGCCTTGCCGCCGGCGACGGGCACCTTCGCGCTGGGCTCGCTGAATGTTACTTCGCCCGGGCCCTGGTGCTGGAACCACGCCAGGTCTAGCGGCGGCGTGTCCGCTGCGCCACCGAGAAACAACGCAATCAGTCCGCCGCCGACACCGTCATCTTTAGCCCAGGCATCGATCGTTAGCGGCTCGCCAACCTTGGCTCGTAGCGGACCAGTCGTGATGCCGCCCGGGCCGTGACCCATGGGGCCGCCTTCCTGAAAGCGAATTTCCGGGGGGAAGTTGCCGCTGGCATCGCCGGCTATGGCGTCGATGATGTAGTCGGCTTTTAAGTTGGCGGGAATATGAAAGGTTTTGCCCTGGTTCTGCAGGTGCCACACTACTTGCTCTTTATAGTCGGCAGGGATTTTCACGGTAAACACGCCCCAGTGCCGTCCAGTGACGAAGTGGGTGGCTTGGCCCTGATTGGCCTCACCGTCGGGCGCGCCGATAATGCGGTTCGCCGGACCCGTGGGAATATCGAGTACTTCCTGCGTATTACGGTTGTAGTAACCAAATGACAGCGCAATGCTGCCGTCTTCAGTTTCGTACCAGCCCTCATAAGCCGGCGTCACCGTCTGCCCTCCGGTGATACCGAGATCTTTACCTAGCGGCAAGAGTTCAACCGCTAAAGGTGTGCCTTGTGCTTGCACAGCGACTGCTGCCAGCATCGCGACTGACGCCACGATTAAATTTGTGAGTGTTTTCTGCATTCGTCCTCCTTGAGCATGGTCAGTTCTGGGCTACTTCTTTAACTAAAACAATTACACCCCTGGGGCATCATATCGCAACCAGGACCCGATGTGACCCCCTTACTTCAGTAAGGGGCTCAGGATTGCGGGCTTAAGCATTAGAGCCATCACCAGTTAAATCATCACCAGTTAGAACTATCCATAGCCAAGAGAGATTTATGGTTTTAGGCTTATAGAAATGCAAACACCAGCCGTGTTCACCGACTCGGCTTCGCGTGCAGAGCATATAAATGCCTAATGAAATCCATCGCGAGCTATTGAAATTTGCGGGGGATATCTAGGGTAAGCGTAGATAGCCGAAATCAGCGTGTGCTATAGATAGAATGTGCGTTGGGTGGTTAGCCGAAGCGGCTAGACTCTAATTCCAGAATCTGGATTAAGTGTTCAGGAACTACTGCCTGGTTACCCCCTGATCCCGCTTAATCAAGATACCAGTTCCAGAGTTAATCTATCCTTCTCGGCCGGAAGATAAAAACTTAATGTCGTACCAAAGCTGGTACTCGCAGTAACTTCGATATGTCCTTTGTGCATTTCTATAATAGATTTCGCGCTTGGCAGTCCCAGGCCGCTAGCATTCGCTTTACTGGTAAAAAAAGCAGCAAAAATCTTGCTCTCAGTTTCCTTGGGAATTCCTGTTCCCAGGTCAGTTACCGATACCTGGATATAACGTCCGGGCTTGAGCGGTAAATCAATATCCGATTCAGAGAGAATATTCTGCGCGGTAATGATAATGCCCCCTCCGTTTGGCATGGCCTGCTTTGCATTGATAACAAGATTGTTAATTACCAGACTAATCTGTTCACAGTTTATGTTAACGCGCCACAAATCTGGCGCTATATCGATTTTCGGCGTTACAAGAGGGCCTTGCAAACAAAGAGACACACTCTTCCTTAACAATTCTCCGACGTCGGCATATTCCAGCTTCGGTCTTGCAATTTCGGAAAATGCCAAGAGTTGCTGAGTCAAGTCTCTTGACCACGCGGCGGCGGCTTCAGTCTTATCCAAATATTCTTTGCTCGCCGATTGCGATTCCGCAGTTTTGGCCAAGCTCAAATTGGTAATAATGCCTGTCAATTGATTGCTAAGTTCATGAGCGACGCCGGCAAGCAATAAGCTTGCGGATTCGAGCTTGGCGACTTTCAATAATTCTCTTTCAATTCTCTCGTTACTCGAATTATCAACAATCGATGTGAATACCCGCTCAACCCCAGCGATATCAACGCTGAAACTGGTTACACTACAAAGTTGTTCCTCTCCTGTTTTTGTTAGAACCTTTAAATTGCTTTGTATCGGATTGCTGCTAGATCTAACTCTGTTAATAACATCAGCTAACTCAGCCTGGCTCGTATTGCCAAATATCCCCAAATTTGAAAGAGTGCAACCCACGACATCGTCTAATGAACAGTCAAAATTGTTTAACCAGGAATCGTTAGCATACATAATTGCACCGGTTGACAGGTCGGTCATGCAGCACGGATCAGTATTCGAATGAAAAAAGGATGAGAACAATTCTATAGAGTTTCTTAATTCATTGATCAACAATTTATGCGCAGTCATGTCGCGCGTAGTGCCTTGTATTGCAATCATCTCCCCCTCTGGAATTCAACACTGGCGTTGAACACATTTCTCCGATGAACTCTGAGCCATCCTTTCGTTTATAAACCAGTTCAAACCTTCTGGTTTCGTTGCCAAATTTCCCCCCATTGCGATTGCTGAGGGACTCAATAACCATTTCGATACTTTTCTCGGTAAGTAACAACGGAGAATAGACATTAAAAGGTAAGCCGATCAGTTCGGCTGAATCGAAGCCGGTCATCGTTTTAACTGAGGGGCTGAGGTAGGTGAATACCGCCTCCGGTGTCGCGCGCCAAACCCAGTCGATTGACGCATTTAGCACTTCGTGGAAGAGATCTTTTTTAATATCCTGAACAGCAAAAGGTTTCATAATTATTGCTACTCTATGTTTAGAACAGGGCGAAGAGTTTTGCCTGCTAGCCTGTATTGTCAGAAACCGCAATTCCGCTAAAAAACTGGCCGGATTTATAGGGTTTTCAAAGCAATTTCTGCGATCGCAATTGCCAAATTGCTCTACCATTTCAATTCATTACACAATGGCCATGTAGCACCAATAACAAGAGCTAGGCGCGGAGTCAAGTCTCTAATCGCAAATCGTGAGTGTGGAGTATACAGCCCAGGGTGGCGCGGCTGATGTGATAAATGTCATCTATGCCCATTTATGTCCCATTCACTGTAATAGTCACTTTTCTCGTGGGATTTGCTAGTTTGCTTGCGAGTCAAAGGAATGTATTCGCAGACCTCCGCATCATGGATGTCATCTGTGACCTGGCGAATTGGCCAAATATTCGACACCCGAATATTTCCTCGAATTACCATCTTCATTTTTCTGAATGGTTTTTGGAGTGTCGAGCATGCATTCTGTGCACGCTCTTTTCTCCAGAGGCTAGCGGGCTCTCGTTGGAATCCACGCGATAATGAGTGGCTCTGTACCGATATTTCGTGTCTTGTGGCCTATTCCTTTGGTGTCCTCAATTAGTAATATACTGCCCATTGGGAATTCCCTGACCTCGCCGTCTTGCACTTCTATTTCTCCGCTGCCCGCGAGAACAATTACCCACTGGGGTATTGGAGTCGGACTCCAGTCCTGAGTGAATCCTGGAGGCAGTAACAAGTAGCCGATTGAAGTTGCAGAGGTAAAAGGGCTAACTCTGGCGCCCATTGCGTTCTCTTCTCCGAACGGGATTTCACCTTCAGCAAAGTGCGACACACCGGTTCCATCGGAATACATTCTGGTGAATGGCATTGCGCGGGGAGAACTTTCCGAGGACACAAGAGGTGCCAGCAGGGTGACGATTAACAGGAATATGAGTCGAAACATTTTTAGGCCGCTCCCTACGTTCTTTTCCTTAGAGAGTGAGCATCTATACTATCCAGTCGTGAACACAGAATCGTGTTGACGCTCAGAATTGAATAGAGGATAGGCTCCCATGAAGGACAAAGCCTAGCAATATGCCTCGGGCAATAACGGAACTGGTTCGAGTTTTGGGGAGATAAACAGGGAGGGAATAGTTGCGCAAAAAGTTTTCTGGAGAGACTTTTGGGTCGAACCTTGGAGCAGCTTTAGGGTTGGGTCTCGGCTCATGGCACGAGCATTAACAATGCCTTATTCAATCGCCAATTGCTGGCAGGAAGGGCCTGCCCTTATGAATTCCTGGCGGAGAGGACGAGGCGCTTCGAAAGAAAAGCTCTTTTCCTGAAGCAGTCAGGCTTCTCTGATATAGCTGGTCCTGGCCCACAATTTCTTTGTATTACCCCCAACAGTTGTTTCAAACTGGGAGTATTTGCCATCGCCAGGCATCATGACAGTGCGCAGCACTTTTACTCCAGCTCGCCGGGTCAGATTTGAACACTTGCCTTCGCTGATAAGAGAATTTCTAATAGCCGGGACTTCAGAAACCGCAGCGAGTGTTGGCAAGTCATTACATACCAAGCCTGAAACGGTGCCAGATTTCGGCCCATCCATACTGTTTAAACTGTCACTGCAGGCAACACCTGAAATAGCAATACACAGCAATAGACAAAACTCTATTTTCATAAAAGCCTCCGAACTAGAAGTGGTTAGACGCCGATTAAGCCGGTATCCACATTCCTTTACGACACTTCCAGTAAAAACATTTAGAGAAAGATTTGGATGGCTAAGCCCGCAAATATTGGACGCCCGCATATTTCACCCATTTCTTCGAGTTAACTTCTTCACTCAATTGAATATTTATGCGGGTGTCCAGTAACTACTTCATTAACTACTTCATTAACTACAGGTCAATATCCAGTTCCTCAAAACTATTGCAACAATCTATAGTCAGGCGACATGATATGATCCATCTGCTTTATTTGATTCAGATAAAAGGACGGCGGCCTGGCATTCTCTCCGAAGGAGAAGTTAAAACTCCCCTTGACGAGCACCCCATTCGCATTAAGAGTAGCCCATTCAACAGTGAAGTAATCCGCCTCTTCGAGTTCTGGTAAGGCGTGCATAAAGTGCAGGCCAGTCACCGGCTCATAACGAAAATCGATATCAATATAACCCCGCTCCGGATCCTTTAATGCCAGCTTCACTAGTCGCGTCTCATTCTCAAAATGTAGCATGAGCGATTTGGGCGCTGCAGCAAGCACTTCATCGTTCGCCGGCATAGTCTCTACTTGCGCTGCAACCGCCATGTTGTGCATCTCATGCTGAGCCAGCACCAGAGGACTCCATAAGACAAGAAAAAGAAACTTGATTAGCAGCCCTTTGATAGAAAAATTATTGTCGCTATTGTTGTCGCTAGGACGATCACTACGATTCGATATTTTAAGTCCCGTTTTACACTTTGACTTGCTCACGCCATTCTCCTCAAAATTGACTGTTACCAATCTGTCTTCACTATAAAATAATTTGATCACTGGGTTCGGAGATTGAGCCGCAGCCCGCTCTCATCGAATTCAGTACCAGGTAATAATAACTCGATAACTAATTGGCTTAAATCCTGCGAATGAAAGTAACTCAGAAATAAGTGACGAAGGCTGTTTAAGACACTGGTGGGCAGTATGCCCCGCAAGGTGTGGAACAAGTTGCACTCTCACTTAATGGAAAATAGCGCTCAAGGTATCTGAGATGCAGCGCGTTATCTTGCTCTGCAGATACAAAAAAAACCAGGGAAAGAATTTCTTCCCCTGGTTCTGCTTTCGTTCTAATCCATTTTTATACGGCGGTTAGCGCGTCACATTCACAGTCAGGTACTGATCTTGAAAAAGCCCGCCATCATCCGCTCGACCCCAGAGCAGGTAGGTGCCGGGTTCGTCGAAGCTGACAGTTACTTCATAGATGCCATCTTCGGGTACGGCTGGGGGTACCCACAGCCAACTCCAGGGTGAATTAGCCGAAGGGCGCGTGTCTTCCCACGGTTTGATTTGCGGCGGATCGAAATGGACGGCATCTTGTACCGCTGTCGCGGTTTCGGGCGCGCGGTAAACATTCCAGGACAGGAACAGCCCATTATTTTTGGCTACAGTAGGCTTCGGCGGAGGCATCTTCATCATCATATTGCGAACCGTTTCAGGCGTTATGAAAGCCGCGGCTGCACCCCCGATTCGCGAGGCAAGCCCCATGGGGTTATGGGGTTTAGGAACGCCATCATCGCTTACCCGGGTCTGAAAACTCAGTGGCTGTCCCACCTTGACCGTTCGAATCTCGTCTCCGATTAATTCCGCAACCGGTGGTATATTAGCCCTGATTTCTTCAGTGGACGTTCCCGCGCCCAGAGAACCGGTCTCCGACATGATAGTTACATTGTTTATTTTGTAATCGGCCCTCAGAGTGGCATAGGCTTTTCGCGTCAAACCATTGGGGGAAGTCACTTCCCATACCAGTTCCTTGTCTCCAAAATCGCCAGGCACGACCACATCAAACGTGAAGCGATTGCGGCGCGGCAGGAAATGCGTAGGCTGACCCTGGTCCGCTAGTCCTGGTGAAAAGAAGTTACTTTCACCCACTGGAATATCCAGCTCTTCTTCCCAGTTATGATTGAAGTAGCCGAATGTGAGGGTAATGGTCCCGTCGTCATTTGGACGCCAGCCTTCATAGGCCAGGTCGGTGTGCTGCCCGGTTTGGTAGGTATGTTTGGTGTATTCGTAGGGCTGCTGCGCAACCGCCAGATTAGACAGCAATGCCAAGGCCGCTGTCGATAGCACTAATAGAGTTTTTAGCACGTTGTTACTCCTAAATTTAACATCTTGCATTTCTTACCTTCAGAGGGAATTTCCCAAGATTAATAGCTCGTTCGTTTGTGAGCGGCGAGGCTCCATTTTGAGAGCCTCGCCGCTCAGTTACTTGATAACTCGGAAGCTGTTCTCGCCTCCGTCAACGCTGAATTCTTCAGTTACTCACTGCCACCTGAAGAATCTGCAATTGGCCATACCAGAGGTGCCAGACACAGTGGGCATCCTATGACGTGATCGTTGGGTCCGAGGTTAAGGACCGTGCGCCGCTTTTCCATTTCTTCCTGGAATTGTTCATCGGTCATAGTTACCCGGATTCCCAGGTCGATAAACATATTGGTAACCGAGCGGTTGCCAGAACCCTGCCAGTTACGTGCATCTGGTACATTGGGATTGGCTGTAGTGTTATCGAAATAGCCGGTGATGTGCATGATGGTGCCCTTGGGCAACAACGGGGTGTAGTTGTCAGCGAAGGGATAGCCTCTCACCCAATTGTGGTCATAGCCCACACAGGAGAGTGTCTCGACTGAGTAGCCCCAGATAGCCTCCAGGCACATACGCTCACCAGGGGCATGCAGATGCGGCTCGAAGGTGATGACCTTGGTGTTTTCAGTCAGTACCGTGTAGGCATGTAACTCCTGATCTTTTGCGTCGCCTTCGACACTGATATCAACGCCATTTCCCAAGATACTGATACCAGTCTTGTACTTCGGCTCATAGCCTTTCGGATGGAAAGTGAAGCCTAGCTGTAGATGACCGACGGTATCACGTCCGTTGGAGTGCATGTGCACCGAATCGGTAAAGAAGGCGGAATTGGCTTTGAGTAAGGGACCTGCGTCCGGGTCGAATACATCGCCATTGCGGCCCACTTCGTGTACTGGCCAAGAGACAGATTCACCTTGAACCACAGTATCATTCTCGTCTAACACCTCAGTACGCCAAATCATGTGGTGAAAGATAAACAGGCCACCGACGGTGTCGGAAGCCGCAGGGCCGGTACTCACATCGTTCACTTCCACTACTTCTATGGATTTCACATAGCGATCTTCTTTGAGGCCAGTTTTAACACTGGGAAGCTCGCCCCACCAGTCGGGTCTGTCACCCGCCATGGTGAAATCTTCGAGATTCACAATCAGGTCTGGTTCGCCCAGCTTCCACTTGGTAGTGTCATCGAAGGACAGTGGCGCCGGTGCATCCGCCACATTACCCTCGGGTGTACCGCTTCGGGCCCAGGTAGAGATGGCCGCAATTTCTGCGTCGCTCAGGGATGGGTCACTCTTGAAATGTTGAATGCCAATCTCTTTCTCGGCGTACCAAGGCGGCATGGCGCCTGCGCGGTCACGAAGGCCTGTCTTGTATTCTATGAGCCCGGCATAGGGAGCGACCTCGTCATAGTTGGTCAATGCCATGGGCGCCACGCCACCAGGGCGGTGACAAGTCTGGCAGCTGCGCTGCAGAATTGGTTCGATATCCTTGTGAAACGTGACTTCCTGAGCCTGGATCGCCGGTGAAAGCGCCATAGCCGAGAAGGCCAGTAGTAAACTTTTGTTCATTAATGCTGAAATTCGCATGGTTATTTCCTCTCTTTAAAACACAGGGACTAATTGCAGAAGGTCTGAAATTAGATTACTTAAATCGGAACGAGCAACATTCTATGATCAATTAAACAGGATTTGCCGATGAATTTCTTCCTGATAATTAATGGATACTGATTAATTTGCAAAATTTTCTAAAAATTGCGCGTAAGCTCTACAGGCTCCTATTGAGGGAGATTGAAGGAACTGGTTTTCAGAATCTGTCAGAAATTTCAATAATCCGTCAAAAACTTACTCGGAAATCAGCCAAAAACCCGTTGTTTTCTGGGTAGTTAGCTGAATATTGTGGATAAATTCCAAAGCCTGAGTAACTATAAAATTTCTGTAAAATGGGGTATGCTGAGCGACTCTCTGCACGGCAAATCCCTACTCGCTGTTTCATTGCTATGCAGGCGACTAATACTCTCTTAATGAGCCCAGTTATGGACAACCTTACTGCCCTTTTTTCAGGTCTCGCTATTTCTCAGCTCATATTTCTGCAGTTTTTCGCTTTTTCGAATTTCCGCCATCAAAGGCAAGCCCGGATTCTAATGTTGTTCTGCACTTGCCTTATCGCCTTTCTCCTTGGCGGAATACCCGTAATCAGTTCCTATGCATTAATTGATCTAATTTTGTCACTTTTGGCCATTTTGACACCCGCCAGCCTGTGGATATTCTCGTTACTATTTTTCAGGGACGACGAGAAGCTACCACCCTACGGCTTAAGCTTAATACTTTTCTATTTCATACTACGGTCATTATCTCTTTCTCTTGAGTATCTAGATTATGATCTCGGTCAATTTATTGGCTATTATATTGGTTATATGATTCCAGTCCTAGTGATGCTCGGCTTGACTGTTCATGTGGTTTATATGGGTATCGAAGGGCGCAAGACCGATTTGATTGAGGAAAGGCGAAAAATCCGAATTCCCTTCGTGATCAGTAAGGGCGTTGTGGTTCTTTTCACCTTGGTCTTCAGTGCGCTGTCAACGCTGGTAACTCTACTGTCCCCCTCGAATGATTCCTTGCCCTATTTTGATGTAATTACTCTCGCGATTGTCGCTTCTGTGTTTTTCTGGACGCTGGGTTTAAACCTTGCCGTTTTTCGGGCCAGCAACAATGTCGAATTATTGCTACAGAATGCCCCCACCATAGATTTGGAGCAGGGTTACGGGGAAGACGAAGCGGGCATGAGCATGCTTAGCAAAGAAGAGAAATTGATGAGAAAAATCAATGAGGCGATGGACGAGCAAAAACTTTATCAAGAGGCAGGCTTCACTATAGCAATGCTGGCCAACAAACTGTCAACATCTGAGCAACGATTGAGAACGACAATCAACAAAGCCATGGGATTTCGAAATTTTAATCAATTCCTCAACTACTATCGGATTCGAGAAGCCACTCATTTGATCGCGAAAACGGAAGAGCCCATTGCCAGCATAGCAATGGACGTTGGCTACAATTCGCTGTCTTCATTCAATAAGGCATTCAAGGAAAATCTTGGATTGCCTCCGCGCAAGTTTCGAAACACGTCACAAGCTTAGCGCCTTAATAAATAGGGAGTCGCTTGGCAGCGACGACCATTCGTTCAGTTATTATTTAATTTGTGCCCCTTCTGGATTTGAAATCACGCTTTATTGATACAGCGCTTCTCGAGCGGCCGCATGGACCTGAAGGGAATATCGGGTGTTGGAATTCTGAATCATCCCGATCATCACGATGTTTTCTACCGGGTCGATCCAGAACCAGGAGCCGGCGATACCCCACCACCAGTGGGTGCCTTTCGGCGCACCGTTGTATTTTTCAGGTTCGTCGACAATGGCAAAATCCACACCGAAGACATTGCCTGGATACAACCCGGCAATATTCCCCACAGCTTCTGGCAACTGATTACTGCGCATAATCTGCACAGCTTTTTCAGAAAGAATGCGTACGCCATTGAGTTCGCCACCATTGAGATGCATCTGCGCAAACTTCATATAATCGCTCGCAGTTGAAGTCAGACCGCCGCCACCGGAAAAGAACTTCGGCTTCTGCAGAAATGAGCCGTTGTCGACACGGCGCAATGTGCCGTCGGCAGGGAGATACTGTCGGGCCAGGCGATCCGCCTTGTCGGCTGCTACGAAGAAACTTGTATCGACCATGCCAAGTGGAGCAAAGATACGTTGCTGTAAAAACTGATCGAAGGTTTGACCCGACAAGACTTCAACCAGGTATCCCTGGACGTCGACGGAAATGCTGTACACCCATTGGGTTCCGGGTTGGTAACCCAGCGGAATATCACCCAAGGCAGGAATGGATTCGGCCAGGGTGTAATTGGGCAGATCGTTAATCCCGGCAGCCGAATAGGCTTCTGCAACCGGGCCTCTTGAGAGGGGCGGGGTATACAAGAGCCCGCCGGTATGGCTGACCAGTTCGCGAATCGTCATTGCATGCCCTGCCGGTTCGGTTTTGAGACTGCCATCGTCATTCTCAGAGACGAAGACTGTCATGCCCGTCAGTGCCGGTATGTGCTTCTCGAGGGGGTCGTCCAACTGAAACTTCCCTTCATCGTGGAGAATCATCAGCGCTGTCCCGGTGATCGGTTTGGTCATGGAAAAAATTCTGAAGATTGAATCTGCAGCCATGGGCACTTGATCTTCAACGTTCTGATAGCCGAACGTTTGATTCATTTGAATTTTTCCGTCCTGTGCAACCATTACCACTGCTCCGGACAGCATGCCTTCATCGACGCGCGCTTGTAGATCGCTGGCAATAGCATCCAGCCTGGACTTCTCGATTTCTGCCGAGGCAAACGTGGAGGTCAATGTCAGCAGAATGGCTGCGACGGCGACTCTTACTGAACGAATATTGACTGTCGATTTCATGAGCGATTCCCCATTGCTTGATCAATGTTTAATACTAAGTCGCTCATTAGAGCAATTCTGCCTGACTACTTCCAGCTATCCATCTCACTTCTGCTTCAACCTGGCGAATAGGTAGTGGCTTGAATCAGGGGGGGGGAGGGATTACAAAAATGTGCTATGGCGTTGTGGCGCTGATTCGTTTCATTTCCCCGGCCAAACAAAACGCCCCAACATAGTCTATGTCGGGGCGTTTTGAAACTACGCTGCGAGCTTCTGTACAAATTCGCCGAGCGGAATTGTACAGGGCTCAGGAAATGGCAGGCAGGTCAATCATTGCCACCATTGTCCTGGTTAAGTTCTTTCCAGCGCATGGAACCGAAGAACATCTCATCCCAGCTCTGTTCGCCCCAGCCCACATCAATAGACGGGTCGGGATTGGCACGGTTCTGAGCAGAATTATCGAAGGCGCCCACGGCTGTCAGCTTGGTCCCCGCCGGCATGAATTTCGGTTCTTCATAGGTATAAGCCCACTGCCAGGCGTAATCATACTTGGCGATGTTGATCAGTTCCTCGTTAGTGCCGTCCGGATAGTCTGCGTAGAAGCGCATGTACTTACCACGGAAATGCATGTGCGAGAGGAAGCTGTACAGCTCCGCGTCCTTGGTCAGGGTTACGCTGGCTGTCTGAATAAACTCCGGATCATAGGCCGGAATGTCAGTCCAGGTAGGGGTGAATATGCACGCACACTGACCGGACATTCTTTCTGCGGGGACCTCACCTTCTGGATAAAACCAGACTCCGACCTCACCGGCGTCTACAGTTTCCCGGCCATTGGTGGTGTAGTGCAATTGCACCGCAAGTTCGGAACCGTTGCGTAGCAGTCCCCCGGTATTAGGAGGATTCATACGTGGTTCGGCGCCAGGCACATACGCCACGAGACCCGGGCCATTTGCACCGCCACGATTGCCAGAGTTTCTGTAGCCGCGGCCCTGGCCGGCAAATTCCGGTTCGATGATGCGGTTCAGGGTATGGTGCAATACCGTGCGGTCACCGGCAATATACTGGCTGGCACGTACCCAGCGATCCTTGCCAATGTCGATGGGCTCGCTGACGGCATAGATATAATCCAATACACCGGTGGCGGGTATGGATTGGGGTGGAATCTTGACGATGTAGTCGGGTTCACCAAAGGCCCATTTGCTTGCTGGCCAGGTCTTTTCTGCCAGTGGATCTGAGTCGCCGTCTGCTGGTGAACCTGCAGCTATCCAATGCAATATTTTCTGGATATTGTTGTCTCCCACCAAACCGTCATTGATGAAGTCTCCGATGTGCGGGTCGAGCTGGCCGGGCGGCATGCGCTTGGTCATCAACACCTCGCGAATCATGGGTGACCAGGCCTGCATCATGGCATGACTGTTCATCGCGAATGGTGCGATGCCGCCCTCACGGTGGCAACTGGCGCAGTTATCCAGAATGAGGGGGGCGATCTCTTTCTCGTAAGAAGGCGTGACTTGATCGTGGGCTAGTTTGGCCGGATAGGCTATAGCCTCTCCGGTGCTCGCTACAACCGGATTGGCAATAGGCTGCCCAGCCAACTTGGCCTCCAGGGCCTTCTCAAGCGCGGTGCCGACCGGGCCTTGAAACTCTACGGTGAAAGATTTGGGATTAAAGAGTAAGACTTCCCCGGTTTTGTCCACCCCCAGGGCTTCGGAAATCAGCTGTGTATCGTCCATCAATACCTTGACGCTGCTGCCAAGGCGGGCAATTTCCGCCGCCACCGACGCGCGATCCTGATTGCCGGTCGGATTGATCATAAAAAACGCGATTCCCTGTTCTGCATAGCGAGCCTGCAGTGCCTCAAACCCGTCTATTGCATTGGCAGTGGCTGCGCTACCGTTGGCCTGCACCAGAAAGGCGATGGCGGCATGATCGTCATACCAACTCATCTGGTGGGCATAACCCTGCTGATCAAGCAGGGTGAAATCACCTACTCGATCGGCGGCGCTGGATAATGCTGGCACCAGGGCCATCATCGTATACAAGCCTATGGTGAATAATTTTCTCATGCTTAGCTCCTCGTCAAGCTTTAGATGGAATCAATTTACTGGCATGGCTATCTTGTTGTGGATAAATAATTTCTTGGATTCGAAACCGCATTTACATGCACTAGCAGTTTAATTTGTCGTACATCGATGTTATTGATTCAGATCAAATTGCGGACAGACCCCGTTGCCGCCGAGTAACTTCTGTAATCAAAAGGAGCAATTCAAAAGGGGGAGTAAATCAAAAGAGGAGTACTTCGGTTCCCTACGTCTTGTTAATGAATTGAACGTAGTGCTGACCTAAATTTATCATCATTAAAGAAGTTGATTCTTTCTCTTGGGGAGTAATCCGCCGACGTCGAAGATTTGTCATTAAACAATACCCAGGGACAAGACCGCCGATTAAATGTTCCCTAATTAGGACGACTGCGGCGTGGCCAGCACATTGAAGGCGATGCTGACCCGGTCTCTGTCGCTGCGATTGACCTCGACTCCGTGTTCCAGCCAGCCAGGGAAGACGTACATCCGGCCCTCTTCCGGCGGCATATACACTTCTTCAGCCGTGAAATTGGTTTGCTTATCGGCGGGGTAGGTTAGCATTCTGGAAGCCACCCGTGGGTCCCGAAAGAAAATGCTCCCGCACTCCGGGGCCTTAAGGCTCATGTAGTAGACGCCGCTGAAATGGCAGTTTGCGTGGAAGTGGATCTTGTTGGAAGCGCCTGGCGGGCTGATGTTGACCCACGCCTGATGCTGGTAGATCAAGTTCGGCTTGAAGTTCTGCGATTCCCCGATACGCTCGCATACTTGCAGGATCCTGCGGTTCATCTCCTCGAACTCACCCAGGTTTTGGAGAATATTGGGGCTCTGCCACCCTTCTACATTGGTATTCGCCACGCCAGCAGGATCACTGTTTCTCATCCGATTGGCCGCGTCCAGCAGCCTGACGTTGAAGCTTGCCCGGTCGTCGAACAGGGTAGTCCAGACGAGGCTGGGGAATAGCTGTTGATTGGTAATTTCCAAGGAATTTTCCCCTCCGTGGTTTATTAGTAAGAACAAAGCTTATGGGAAGAACAAAGCGTACAGGTTATACAAAAGATATCTTTGAAGCGGGCAATAGTCCAGTTTCGTGAATTGCGTGCGCAATACAAGTCTGCCACTGACTCCTTTGATTCCATTTAACTTGCACTGATAAGCGCAGCGGAAGAATTATTTATGCAGCGAAGAAGAATTGAGCCCATGCAATGATAATTCGGTAGCACCGCTAAATACTCTGGGACGCTGGGACACCGGATCGATAAATCGCAGCCCTTTTGCCAATAGCTGTAGTGGGCGGGCGTAATTGTCGGGGGATTTTGGCTGCAATATTGGGTAGTAGTTATCGTGCAAAATTGGCCAGCCCAAGGCCTGCATATGAAGTCGCAACTGATGGGTTTTCCCGGTAATCGGATTTAATTCGAATAGCGCCCTGTCTGCGTTTTGCTCCAGACAGCGAATCACAGAATAGCTATTCGCTTCACCGTCGACAATCTGCATGCGAAAGCGGATTGGCGATGGTGCCAGGCGATTTTTGACCTGCCATTCTTGTCCCGCTAAATTTTCTTCCCCGGTGACCTTGGCAATGGCGTGATAGGTTTTGTGTATTTGCCGGGTTTTAAATAGCGTGTGGTAGTACTGACGCGTGTCCGGATTAACAGAAAACAACACTAATCCTGCCGTTGCCCTATCCAGTCGGTGCAAAGCTTGCAGATTATCCATGCCTGTTTTGTCGCGCAATCGATTTTGCAGGCATTCATTGACATAGATGCCCCCTGGCGTTACCGCGAGGAAATGAGGCTTGTACGCCAGCAGAATATGCTCATCCTGAAACAGAATTTTCTCTTCGAATGGAATGATCGGTTCGCTATCAACTTCGCGGTAATAGTAGACGCGCTGCTGCGCTTGATAGGCGGACGTGGCTGTAATTAGTGTTCCGTCATGCCAATGCACCTTGCCGTCAGTCATGCGCTGGCGCCAGAGCATGGGTTCGATGTACGGAAATTTAGCGATAAGATATTCCAGCACAGTGAATACGCCGGGGTTTGTCTGCGGCAGGCTGAGCTTTGAGGGATATTTGGATATGCCCATGTTGTGGCCTGTATTGGAAACGAAAGGTAAACGAAAGGGCTCAGAATGGTTTGATTCTGGGTGTATTGCAAATTTGGGCCGCAGGCCCCTCCACCATCTTCCCTGACAGCAATCAGCTTAAGTTGAGCAAGCAGGCTCCAATGACAGAGGTGGAAAAGGCAGTCAACAAAAAGGGCGGAAGGATTAATCCCCTTCCGCCCTTTTTTCGGACCTGCTGTTTTTCGATCTCGCTAGATCGAGCTGCAGTTTAGTGTGATGCACCGCCTTCAGCTTTCGCGCCAGGCAATGCCATGGCAGTAAGCTTGGAGCCTGTCTGCAAGATGATGTACTGATGTCCATCATGCTTCCAGGAGCTCATGCCGTAGCGGCTTTGTGCAGGCACTTCGATTCGACCCACTTCTTCACCGGTCTTCTTATCGATTGCATAGAGAAGTGCAGTCTCACCGTCGTGATCCATGTCTGAATAAACCAGCATGTTAGCGGTAGTTATCATGGTAATAGCATTTCCAGTGCCGGTATTACCCACATCAATGCCAGCCAGAGCAGGATTGTTGCGGATACGATCAGGCGTTTCACCCGTTGGAATCTGGAACGCAATCTCACCTGTGTTCATATCGTAGCCAGTAATAGTGCTATACGGAGGCTTAAAGTAAGGCAAGCCTGAATCAAGGCGCGGCGGACGAGGGCGGGCACCATTGGCATAGGCGGCGAAAGTAGATCCCGTTGGTGCAGCGATGCGAGCATCTGCCTCTTCGCCAGGAATAATTCGCTGCCAGCTACACGCCTTTCTGGACGAAACATAGAGGAAGCCTGTAGTAGGATCTGCTACCGGTGGGTTATTGATATTTGCACCACCACCGTCACCCGGACACATAGCAGAAGCTATTTTGCCTGATGGATCATCGGAATGGATTGGCGGATTAAACAGAGGCCCCATGTCGTAATTAGCCATCACTTCAAGTGCTTCCCGGCGCAGTGCAGGCGTGAAGTCGATTAGGTCGTTTTCGGTAATGCCCTGCATTTCGTAAGCAGGCGGCTTGGTTGGGAAAGGCTGTGTTGTTGACAGTTTCTCGCCAGGAACTTCTGAGGCGGGAACGGCGCGTTCTTCCATTGGCCAAATTGGCTCACCCGTCATGCGGTTGAAGGAGTAGACAAAGCCCTGTTTGGTTATCTGGTGCACAGAAGGAACTATTCCTCGCCCGGGAATATTCAGGTCCAGCTGTATCGGTGCCGCCGGATTATCATAGTTCCACACATCGTGGTGCACCGTCTGGAAGTGCCAGCGACGTTCGCCAGTTTCTGTATCCAGCGCAATCAAGCTAGTGCCAAACAGACCGTCGCCAGGACGGAAGCCGCCAAAGTAATCGATTGTGGGCGGATTGGTTGGAACATAAACAATATTGTTCTCAGGATCGGCAGTCAGTGGTGCCCAGGAAGACACATCGCCGGTCCACTGCCAGGCATCATTTTCCCAGGTCTCATGACCATACTCACCCGGCCGCGGAATTACATTGAATTTCCATTTGAATGCGCCGGTGACTTTGTCATAGGCCAGAATATCGCCAGGAACGTTTTCCACTCTTGACTGAAGATAGCCCTGTTCGGCAGAGTTACCGACAATGATGGTGTCATTGACTACGATTGGCGGAGAGGACGTAGTGATATAGCCAGTTTCCAGCGGAATGCCTTCATAAGGGTCATAGGGATGTCCCAGATCAGCGAGCATGTCTACCACGCCAGTAGCAGGGAAGCCATCTATAGGCACCTGTCCACCGAAGCCCTCAAGAGGTGCACCTGTTTCGGCATCTAATGCCACCAGGAAGAAGCCCGGTGTGGAGATGTAGACCACGCCTTTGCCGTCAATTCGTGAGTAAGTTATTCCCTTGCCGTAAGAGGCGCGCATGGAATATTCCCAGCGAGGTGTACTGGGCAGACGAGAGGCCCACAGGGTCTCGCCAGTCTTGGGATCGATGGCAACCACAGTTCTGTGAGGGCCAGAGACGGTGAATAATTTGCCATCGACATAAGTAGGCGTTGAGCGGCCACTGGTGCCGTTGAAGCTGGAGCCATCCCATTCCCAGACGACTTCCAGTTCATCGAAGTTTTCTGCCGTAATTTCATCGGCAGGGGTATAGCGGGTATGGGCGTAGTCACCACCAAGGGTGAACCACTCGACGGTATCGTCGGTGACCAGATTTTGACTCAGACCTATCTGAGGGGTTATCCCCAGAATAGCCGCCAGACAGCTCAAGCTAGCAAGCTTCTTGGCTAGGGAGCCGGATGTTATTGCAGTACGTGATTTCATCGTTATAGCCTCTACAGATGCAAGATTTACCGGATCATACAACAAAAGAGGCCATAGTTATAATAGGGAAAATAATCAGGGACAGACTACGCTCCCAATCCGCTGGCGCATTGGCTTTAAAGGGGGTCTGTCCCCGATTTCCTCGTGGATTTTGTTCATTGTCTAAATCCTATGCAGATTCCGCATCAAATGACTCTGACCCCTTTGATTCAGGGCCTGGGGCTTGTGTTATTCAACAATAACGCCACCCCTATTTCCCAAGAAGCAACTTCTGCGCGCGAGAATTAGAGGTCTCTGCCACATACAACACGTCTTCAGACGGACAGGCGAGGCCATGAACGCCAGAAAACTCTCCCAGGTTCCGGCCCGAATTACCAATGACGCCCAACACTTCTCCCTGCAGGGTCGCTTTGATAATGCGGCCTGGAAAGGTGGTTTCCCCGACGAAAATCACGTCGCTGCCTGGTGGGATACACAAGGCATTGGGGGCGCCGTTGGCGCTAATCTCGGTCAGGTCGGCAGGCGTGGGTCCGTTAACCGCCTTTGAGCCGGGACGCACCGGGGTGGCTACCCGGAATTCACGCAGGTAATTGCCATCGGTGTCGAACACTTGAATGCGGGCATTGGAACGGTCCCCCACATAGATGTTGTCATCCTTGTCGATGGCGATGCTATGGGGGAGTCGAAACTGTCCGGGGCCGGTGCCGGGTTCGCCCCAGGATTTTTCCCAGTCACCGTTGTAGTCATATTTGGCGACGCGGGAATTGATATAGCCATCGGTGATGTAAATGTTGCCTGCGGAATCAAACGCCACATCGGTGGGCTCCCGAAATCGGCCGTCGGCGTGAGGTCGGGGTGTGTCCACATGCTCAAAGGGTCGGGCCTCTTCGGATACGGACTCTGTCTTTCTGCCAAACACCCACACGACTCTGCCGGCAGGATCCATGCGCACCACCATGTTGGAACCCTTGTCCACGGTCCAAATGTTGTCGTTGCTGTCTATGCGCACTCCGTGTGCAAACGACCAGGCATATAAGCCTCGCCCGAGTTCTCGTTGGTAGCGGCCGCTGGCATCGAATTCAAATAGCTGCGCCGCATGTATGCCGTAAGCGGGCCCACCCCCGGAGGGGCTGGATCGATGGAACACGAAAACATGGCCCTGTGAATTCACGGCAATGGCGGAGACTTCACCAAAATTCATGCCCTGGGGTAGCTGAAAGAAGTCGGGGACGGATTCAATCGAAATCTGCGGGGCATATTGAGCGAACGCGCAAGGCGCAGCAATCAGCAAGCAGGCTATGAAGCTTATTAGTCTTCCCATCGGGATATTCCTCGATTTCAGCATAACTAGATTTCTGTAGTTTATCTCGCCTTACTAAAAGGCGCGATCAACCCGGCAAGCTGGGACGATAACCCATCCATGCCTCGCCGTCCTCAATGTTCAGCTCGGGAAACAGAGCGGCCGACGAACAACAGCGGCCGGCGCAGCTCGATCCAATGGGCGTCTCATATGCTTTGACGGCTTGGCTTATAGCCAAAATTTACGGATCAAAGTATTCTGACCCCCTTTGGCGGTATAGGGTAAGACCATGATTAAGAAAATTGGCTTTGGCGTGCTGGCGTTGATTATCCTGTTAGTCATATTTGTCTTCATATCTCTGTTGTTTACAAGGCCACAACTTCCTTCAAAAACTTCCAATAGCTATGCCTGGCTGCAACCGGGCCCTTATACCGTTGGCCAAACCGATTTTGTGTTTGTGGACAATTCGCGCTCAACTAATGCGAACAGAGATTTTCCCGGCGCCCCGGAGCGGACTCTCCCAACTACGATCTGGTTTCCAGAGGATTTCGAAGGACCCTACCCGCTGATTATTCACTCCCATGGATTCATTTCATCTCGCAACGAAGTGGTGTATTTATTGGAACAGTTGGTGAGCTATGG
Source organism: Pseudohongiella sp. (assembly GCA_013204155.1). GTDB lineage: Bacteria > Pseudomonadota > Gammaproteobacteria > Pseudomonadales > Pseudohongiellaceae > UBA9145. The sequence goes on from JABMOK010000160.1 coordinate 35,247, forward strand.
TTACGTGGTTGTCGCCGCCGACTTTCCCTTGACTAGTGGTGGCGCACCGGGCGGGCCGAACATCAATGACGTGTCCAGTCAGCCTGGAGACGTAAGCTTCCTGATCGACTCAGCCCTGGCACTGGCCGGTACTGACAAGCCCTTCAGCGGAGAAATCGACCCGGATCGAATTGGTATTATGGGTGTGTCACTCGGTGGTTTCTCAACCTCTTTGACCACCTATCACCCACGCTTGCGTGAGCCGCGGGTGAAGGCCGCTATTTCTATTGCTGGCCCTTCGGCTAACCTGACGAAGCGCTTCTATGCGCAGAGCCAAGTCGAGATTCCTTTCCTCATGATTGCTGGCACCTCCGATAGGCTCATTGACTATGGCTCGAACGCCGCTGTCATTCCGGAGAGAGTGCCTAACGGTGCGTTGCTGACGGTCGAAGGGGGGAATCACATCGGCTTCGTCGGAATATCCGAGCCTGCTTTTCGCCTTGTGTACAATGCTGATTCTCTGGCGTGTTGGTCGGTGCAGTCCAATGTTGATCAAGCAGAAGGAGAACTGTTTCCGGATTTGTTTTCGGAGAAAGACGGTATTGTTCTGGACGTCAACGCGCCTCAGCGATGCCAACAGGTCTCACCGCCAGAAGCGGGGCATCCAGGTCGTCAGCATATGATTACTCAGATCGGGGTATTGAGCTTTTTCGAATCGGTCTTCGCGGCTACTGATCGGCGTAGAGTCGAAGCAAAAGAATTATTGCGAACGCATCTCGCGCGAGACTTTGTTGAAGCGCAATTTCGTGCGGCTGCTATCCTTTCAAATTAACTGACAGCGACAAAATTTATGGGATCAGTATGACTTAAATCAACGTGTGCTACCCAGTTACGCCGAAAAATAAATCTGTCCTTATTCCTGCTACACGAGAGTACAATCGAGTAGCTTTATTACATGAGATTACGGAGAAGACGCGATGCAAAGACTCGGAAAATTTATATTAATGACACTTTCGACAACAATACTATTGGTATCGATGACCATGCCAGCAATGGGAGCAGATGTCACTGGAAGTTGGGCCATGACGGTGGTGACAGATGCGGGCTCGGGAATGATGAGTATTGTTCTGGAGCAGGAAGGGGATGTAGTAAAGGGTAGTATTACAGGTGACGCCGGTAACGCGTCCGTAAATGGGAAGGTTGAAAACGAAGTGGTTACATTTGGCCATAGCCTGCCAGAATATGGGGTATCTGCTAACTATAGCGGAGCGTTAGCGGGCAACACGATAAAAGGCACAGTTGATTTTGCTGATGGCGCGGCTACAGGCACTTTCACCGCTGAACGAAAAGAGTAAGGGTAAATAGGGACAGATTGATTTTCGTTTTTAGGCCTTGAGTCTGCCTGTCATGGAATAAGAGTGGGAGTACGAAGAGAAAGATGGTGCCCAGAGGCGGACCAATCTGCCTGGAGCAGATTTGTGCAGCTGGAAGCTGGGCGTAAGTTTAGAGAGATTCTTCGCCAAAGGCGGCACCTCAGGTATTCAAGCAAGCGACGCCCGAAAAATAGCGGCGCAGCTTGCGTTCTATGCATGTAGACGAACTTGTACTTTACAGAAGTTCCCTGGCAAGCAACGTTGCAGCCTTTTTTGCATTTGATTCTCTTCTTGTGAGCGCTCTAGCTCGCGCTTAAGGCGAGCAATTTCAGTTACTTGTGTGTCAGCGGATGTTCGCCTGCCATGACCCGAGAAAGCACCCTCTCCATGAGCATCAATCTGCTCTTTTCACTTGTAGAGCGGGTTCCTTGGTATCTCCAGTTCCCGAGCAATATCAGTTGTTGGTTTCTTTCCTGCATTCAGCAGGCGCACCGCTTCTAGCTTGAACTCTTTACTAAACGATTGTCGTTTATTCATTGTTCACTCCTATGGGACAATTGTCCCTAAATAGAAGCGTCCGTCAAACAGGGAGAGCTATACAGTGTCCCCTACTTCTGTAACGGGCAAGCAGGACCATTTAACTAGCTTGTGTTGCGAGCGGCAGAGACGGGTAGTACCATCGGTTAGGTTAAATCGGCCGCAGATAATTTTGGAGAGTAACGTGCTGGGGAAAAGGAGCAAGTTTAATGAATGATTGGGACCACGCGTTCACCGGTAAACCAAAACAAGGGCTCGTTCAGGCGCACAGTTTTGCCGGTGCAACCAGTTTTTTTCGGGCCCCTTATCGGCGCGATCTAAGCGGAATTGATGTGGCAGTAACTGGCATTCCTTTGGATATCGCGACTACCAATCGACCCGGAGCGCGACTCGGACCCAGAGCGATCCGTGCTGCGTCTATCTCTCTGGCATGGGAACGTCCATGGCCATGGACTGTAGACCCCATGGAAGAACTGGCGATTGTTGATTACGGAGACTGCGAAATACCTCCGGGCTCTGAGCTGTGTAGTGTTGCTCATATTGAGGCTCATGTTGCACAAATTTTACAAAGCGGTGCCGCCGCCTTGTTACTGGGTGGAGATCATTTTATTTCCTACCCAAGCATTTGTGCCCATGCAAAAGTTCATGGCCCACTGAGCCTGATTCATTTTGATGCGCACACGGATACCTGGCCGTCTTCCGGTGCGGGAATTAATCATGGCACTATGTTTTACAAGGCGGCCAAAGAAGGTCTCGTTCGACCCGAGACTTCGATACAGATCGGTATTCGTACCACCAATGAGGATACTCTGGGGTATGAGATCCTGTCTGCTGCCGATGTCCACACTCGGCCAGTCTCTGAGTTGTTACAACAGATTAAAAAAAGAGTCGGCGCAACACCAGTCTACCTTACCTTTGATATCGATTGTCTGGATCCTGCATTTGCGCCCGGTACCGGTACGCCTGTTCCTGGTGGTCTATCATCCTTTCAGGCTCTAAATATCATTCGTGGCCTAACCGGTATCAATCTAGTAGGCATGGATGTGGTAGAAGTGGCACCTTCCTACGATCATGCGGAAATTACCGCGCTAGCAGCAGCGCAAATTTCAATCGAATTATTGTGTTTGTATGCGGAATCAAGCAGAGCAAATTCAGGTGGCTTAAATTGACTGACCGTGCAAGTACTACTTTAGTAAATAGAACCTGGAGTTCCAGTGATGCCCAGGAATTGTATGCCATGGATGTCTGGAGTGATGGGTTTTTCTATGTCAACGAGAAAGGCCATGTTGCCGTCAAGCCGGTAAGCGAAGGAGAGCTGAGTGTTGACGTGACGGATGTGATTGCGGAGGCGTTGGCAGAAGGTTCTACGTTGCCACTTTTGATTCGCTTTCAAGATATCATTAGCTCACGCGTGCGTCGTTTGAATCACAAGTTCCGTGATGCCATCGCTGAAGCGTCGTACGACGGTGAGTACCGCAGTATCTACCCAATCAAGGTTAACCAATTGCACGAAGTAGTGGCGGAGGTGCTTGAAGCAGGTAAGGAATTTAATCTAGGACTAGAATGCGGTTCCCGCGCTGAACTGATCGCAGCCTTGCCACTTGTGGGCGATGTGCATCTGCTGCTGTGCAACGGTGTGAAAGATCGTACCATGCTGAATCTTATGCTTAATGCGCAAGTGCTGGGGCAACAGGTGCTGCCGGTCATTGAGAAGTATTCCGAGTTTGAGCAATTGATGTCGTTAGCGGATCAACGCGATATGGCTCCGCGGATGGGAGTGCGGGTAAAACTTTCCACCAGAGGTTCAGGTCGTTGGTTTGAGTCGGGGGGTTCCGGCTCGAAATTCGGACTGACCGTTCCCGAATTGATGCATATGGTGCACGAGTTAGAGCGTCGTGGTATTGCTGATAAACTCGAGCTGTTGCATTTTCATCTGGGCAGTCAGATTGCGGACATTCAGGTGCTTCGCGCTGCAGTCAGAGAAATTACACAAATGTACGCTGACCTTTGCTTGCGAGGCTTACAGATTCGTTTTCTTGACGTGGGTGGAGGCTTGGGTGTTGATTACGGAGGAGACGGCGATAATCCTGAATCCTCAATAAATTATGGTCTGCGAGAGTATGCAAACATCGTCGTCTTCGCTGTTAAAGAAATTTGCGAAGAACGCGGGGTACAGACGCCGGTTTTGCTCTCGGAAAGCGGCCGCGCATTGACAGCCCATCACTCAATGCTGGTGGTGCCGGTACTGGGAGTGCATCGACCCGACAGTCCTCCGATGTCGCAAATGCCAGTTGATCCCCATGCTGTTGTTAAGCGCATGAGGCAAGTGTCAGATGCAATCAAAAATATTAGAAACATCGGCATGCTATTTGAAGTTTTTCATGATGCCCAGGAAATCCGTGAAGAATCTGAGCAACTAGCTCGTCTAGGCTATTTGCCGCTGGATCATTTGGCTCAAACTGACAGTTTATACTGGACTATTTGCCGCGAGGTGTTGCGACTTCTTCAAATAGAGGATCTGAATCCGCCGCCCAATGAGCAGTTGGAGTTGGAGCGACAATTAACAGATTTATACCTTTGCGATTTTTCTGTATTCCAGTCCATACCTGATCATTGGGCAATTAAGCAGGTTTTTCCCGTGATGCCACTGGACAGGTTGGATGAGGAGCCCACGCGGCGTGCGCAATTAGTTGACCTGACCTGCGACTCCGATGGCAAGATTAGCGAATATGTATCTTCAAACGCGAACCGAAGTTGGTTGCCACTGCATAATTTTAAACAGGGTGAACCCTATTATCTGGGGATATTTCTGGTGGGTGCTTACCAAGAAATTCTTGGTGATGCGCACAATCTGATTGGCCGTGTTGGGGAGGTACATGTCTACGCCAGCGCAGACGAGCCGGGTAATTTCTGGATAGAAGAAGTAATCAAGGGGATCAGTATCAAGGAGATGCTGTCGCAAGTGCAGTATTTCCCCAATGACCTGGATCGGCGGATGTCCGAGTTAATCAGGCAAAAAATTGCTTCAGGCGCGGTAAAACCCGCAGAGGGTATGCGAATTCTTAATAATTACGTCAAGCGCCTGGATGACTTTACTTACTGCGATGCTGATTCGAGTCCTGGCCAGGTGTCGCCGTAGCGAAATTTTCGATACTGTCAAATTCACGCCTCTTGTTTGATAACGAGGCTATGAATACATCAAAACCATTGTACAAGCGGCACAGTGTCTGAGGTTCCCCCAATAAAACGATCCGTTTTATTGGGGGAAGATCAGTGTGCCATGCAGTTGAATCTAATTGATGCCATTTTGTGAGTATTTGACAAATACTAATCCCTGTTGCGCATCACGGAACACCAGGCTATCATTCGTCAGGTGAATAACAAATAGTGCTGACTGGGATTTTGTTGATGATCAAAACTTTTAAGCACAAAGGCTTAGAGAGATTTTTCACCAAAGGCAGCACCTCAGGCATTCAAGCGAGCCACGCCCGCAAAATAGCTGACCAGCTCGCGTTTTTGCATGCGGCCCAAGAAATTGGTGATATCGATAAACCTGGCTACAAATTGCACGAGCTTAAAGGAAAGTTAAAAGATCATTGGGCGATTAGTGTTTCTGGCAATTGGCGAATTGTTTTTATATTTAAAGACGGCGATGCATACGTTGTTAATTATGAGGATTATCACTAATGACTTTACAGCAGCATAACCCACCGCATCCAGGTGCATTGATTCAAAGGACATATATCGAGCCATTTAATGAAGTCACCGGCAATAAAGTCGCTGATCGACTCGGTGTTGCACGTAGCACTTTTAATCGGTTGCTAAATGGCGTTTCTGATGTGTCGCCTGAAATGGCAGTTAGGCTTTCTGGAGTTCTAGGTGGGTCAGCTGAAAGCTGGTTAATGCTTCAAGATAGTTATGATTTATGGAAAGCTCGTCAATCAATCGACGTCAAAAGTCTTGAGCTTATAGACTTTAATAAAGTGGCCTGAATGGGCTGAGAATAGATGGTGCCCAGGGGCGGACAAGCTTGCCCGGAGCAAGTTTGGACAGCCGAAGGCTGGGCGTAGCCCGAGCCCATGGATGGGCGAGTCACTAATCCAAATAGCCTAAGGGCTGTTTGTCCCCTTCGCGCTGTCGCGCTCGTTGAAAACTGCTGTCGCAGTTATTCGAACCAACGATACGAGGATTTTCAGTAGACAGCACGTCCGATTCCTTAATTGAATCAGTGAGTTAAAATTGATAAATCAGAGTGTGCTAAGAAGTGTGCTATAGATTTACGGTCTAATCGTACCCTTTACTCTAACCCCATTTCTTCACATCCTACATTTGCTCTGCAGTCATCTTCTACTTCACCTGCAATGGATAAATTAATTTTTCTAATCCATTCACTTTAATTTCATAAGTTAGTTGTAGCAATTCGCCGATTTGGCCTTGTGGAAATCCCTGTCTGGCAAACCAAACCAAATAGGGTTCTGGTAATTCGATCAGTGTTCTGTCCTTGTACTTACCGAAGGGCATTTTCATATTGGCGACCTTTTTGAGGTTTTCTGGATCGAACATCTTCTCAAGTCTTTTCCGAAAGATAAGTGTCGTGAATAAATAGGGTGAATAAATAGGGTCAGAGTAAATAGGCTCAGAGTAAATATACAGTAGTTTTGGGAGTGAGGTGATTATTCCCCGGGGCGGACAAGCTTGCCCGGAGCAAGTTTGGACAGCCGAAGGCTGGGCGTAGCCCGAGCCCATGGATGGGCGAGTCAATAATCCAAACAGCCTAAGGGCTATTTGTCCCCTTCGGGCTTCGCGCTGACGCGCTCGTAGCTAACTGCTTCGCAGTTGGTCGAACCACCGACACGAGGATTTTCAGTAGACTGCGCGACCGATTCCTTGTGCTAATCAATGAGTTAAAACTGCGAAATCAAAGTGTGCTAAGAAGTGTGCTATGGATTTAAGGAAAACTCTTACTCATAACTACTGTATTTTTACCTTAACCCCTTACTCGTGCGCATCCTTTAATCAACTCCCTCATAGTAGTCTTTCCGGAAGTGATTCAACGCAACTTCTACTTCCTCGCCTTCCGCACCCATGTGAAGCAATGCGGCTCGAGCTAGTTCTGCGCTGGCCTCAAGAGTCTCGGAAACGGTGAAGTACGCGCCGAGTTCTCTAAGATCTCGACACCTGGCCAGATCATGTGCGCGAGCAAAAACGGTAATATCCGGAAAAGCAGAGTGAAGGGTGGAGACAACCCGTTCTGCTGCATCCAGATCATCAATTGAAACTATCACAAAGGGTGCATCAGCTGCGCCAACCGCCCGCAGAACTTCGGATCGCTGAGCATCTCCGAAATATACAGGCCTGCCGTCGGCACGCTCACGTTCCACCGTAGATGCATTGTGATCGATTGCCAGATACGGTATCTCCATCAAATTCAATATGTAGGCGATCCTCTTACCCATTCGGCCGAATCCAGCGAGAATCACTGGCCTGCTTTCCTTCAATGTTTCGTTAATTTCAATATTGAGCATCCCCTTACCACTACTACGCGATAACAAATATATCCGGTATGCCAATTTCTCGAGTATGGGAGTTATCAACATACTCAGCATGACGATAATAAGAAGTTGCTGGAATAATATTTCATCCAAAAGACTCAGACTATAAGCCAATGTAAATAACACTAATGCGAATTCACCACTTTGTGCCAGTAATAAGGCAACGGAAAGGGCGG
>JABMOK010000161.1 GCA_013204155.1 Pseudohongiella sp.
ACCAGCACGCGCGCCGGCAACCCCGGATCGACGAAGCTGACAAGATCGAGATCCTTCTTGGCGGCACCAGGCGCCAGGGTATCGGCGACGCCTTCGACAATTTCGGCAACCGATGTCGGCACACGCTCAAGATCAAGTTTGCCGGCTTCAATCTTCGAGAAATCGAGGATGTCATCGATGATAGCCATCAGTGATTGACCGGAAGCAGAAACAGTCCGCATCATTTGGCTTTGTTCACTATTGAGTTCTGTCTGTTGAAGCAAATCGACCATGCCGATAACACCATTCATAGGGGTCCGGATTTCATGACTCATAGAGCTTAAGAACTCAGTCTTGGCAATATTGGCGGCTTCAGCTTCTTTGCGAGCGGCTACCAGAGCAATCTCCATCTCTTTTCGCATCTCAATTTCCAGCAGCATGTCCTGATTACGCTTGGCCAATTCCTTCGTGCGCTCCTCCACCTTGTGCTCTAGACTCCTGTGTGAAACGGCATTCTCCAGCGCATGAGCAACTTCTCTAAGCATCAATGAAAATACTTTTTTCGGCGCTATTTTTTCCTTCAGCAAAGCACGACTGCCACGGAGGGTTAATATCGCCGCGGGGTGATCGTTGACGAATACGGGGGTGATTATTTGAGCCATATCACTCCCTTCTTCCTGCCCCTCCAGATCAATGAGTACAGAATGCTTCGCGGTGATGGCTTGCTGCAGGTGTGATTCACTCAATTCACTGTTGGCAGTATCTTCGGCTATTTCGTTTTTAACCCGATTTCCGACTTTTCGTAATTTCTTGGTTTTATTGTTTAACGTATATACGGTACCCGCCATCGCGTCTGTCAGCGTCATGGCATTTTCCAGTAGGGCATTGAGCAGGACATCCAGATCCAGTGTCCGATTGGCCAACTCCACCAGTTCGTGGACGGCATACAGCTCTGAAGAATGTTGTTCCAGCGCTTTGTTGGCTTGATCATAATGCAGCATGAGATTGTTGCAGGTGCTCAAAACCTCCTGGATTTCTCCGGAGTCGTCCAGATCAACCATCAGATTTCTTTCCCCGATCACGGCTCGGGTCATCAAGTCCTGTAACTGTTCCAGACGATCAAATATTCGATGGAGAATTAACAGTCCTCCCAGCATAATGACCAGAGAGCCGGCGAGCATCAATATTTGCTTGGTATCGAAACTAACATGTTCCTGGTTCAAAATATAAATCAGAACGAGAGCCGGCAGCAAAAATACCAGCGACTCGATGACCAGCAGCCGGCTGTGCAGCGCTGTTCTCTTGGATACCAGAAACGCGATTGCGGACCACTTAAAATTGGGTCTGTTTTCTCCAATCGATTCGTCTATTTTCGCAATGTTCATTTGGCTCTATAGTTCGCTAGATCTGAATGACACGGGCAAAGCAAAACCCCCAATACCCCGGATGAATAACGACAACTTATATTATTTTCTTAAGCAAAAAACTGTTAACCAGCGCACATTACTGCTTAGTTTAGGAATATTCTGCCAATAAATTCCTTGTTTTTGCCTGTCATTTTTTTAAAATTAATTGGAAATACTTATAACTAACTGATTTTATTAACAAATATTAATTTTTGTGAAAAAGTTCGACAGAAAGCGGCAAATTAGCCGCTTTGTCTCTATCGGCAAGGCGAGAGCCGCTATCTTGACTGGCTTTTGAATAATTTGTTTGATATTGGATCTGTCTCGGGTTTTTCGGTCCAGGCTATTATGCGGGCAAATTTGGATCAAATTAGAAGGAGTTGCCGTTCAACTCAGGACTGGTTATCTAGACGAGTCCATTGGTATAAAATTTATCAATCTCCTGCGTATCAAATCCCAGCTCTGCAAGAATTTCTCGCGTATGTTCGCCAACTGAAGGTACCGCGCTCAGGGTAGGGTTATAACTACTGTCATTACCCGGTGGAAGAAAACTCTTAACTATTCCTGCCGGTGTGTGGGTCTCGACAATTCGATTCAATGATTTAAGTTGAGGATGATTCCACACATCTTGCATAGCATTGACATTGGCGAAGGCGATTTTTGCAGCATCCAGTTTTGCGCTGGCCTGTGCAGCGTTTAGAGAAGAGAACAGGTTTTGAATAATTTCACGCAATAGTTCTCGGTTGCTGGAGCGTAAGGCATTGTTTGAAAATCGTGGATCGGCAAGCAGATCTTCCTGGGCAAGAACTTCGCGGCAGAATATTTCCCATTCCCTTTCGTTCTGCAAGCCAAGCATGATGACCCTGTCGTCACTGGTGTTAAAAGCGCCGTAGGGATAGATGCTGGCGTGATCGGCCCCCGATCTATTTGGCGGCTCGGCACCATCGTAGGCATAGTAAAGAGGAAAACCCATCCACTCCACCATGGCTTCTAACATGGAAATATCGATTCTACTGCCTTCAGCGGTTTTTGATCGTTGAATAAGCGCGGCGAGAATCGCCGCGTGTGCCTGGGTAGCGGCCGCAATGTCGGCAATAGAGATGCCGCTCTTCACCATCTCATCGTCGGTACCGGTGATAGAAAGAAAACCGGCTTCGGCCTGCACCAGAAGGTCATAGGCTTTTTTGCTTTGATAGGGTCCATCATTTCCATACCCGGAAATATTGCAAACGATAAGCTGGGGATATTGCGTGTGCAAATCTTCGTAAGCCAGTCCCATTTTTGTCGTCGCACCCGGCGCTAAATTTTGTACCAGTACATCGGCCTGTTTTAGTAGCCTGGCGAGAACGGGAGAGGCGTCGTCATGTTTAAGATCGAGTGTCATGCTTTGTTTTGATCTGTTAGTCCAAATAAAGTGGGAGGACTGGCCCTTAACACGACTGTCGTAGTGGCGCGCGAAGTCGCCTGTTTCTCTGCGTTCAATCTTGATTACGCGAGCGCCGAGTTCGGCCAGTTGCCGCGTGCATAGCGGTGCCGCAATGGCGTGTTCCAAAGAGACGATGGTAATTCCGCAAAGAGGAGCGCTCATTTAGTTTGTCGATATCGTTGCTGAGGCGTCCATGCAGAGGGCGCCCAGATGATTTGTAATCCATAATCTGCAATTACCTTGGGCATCGGCTTGCGAGCCACACACTTGAAAAGTGTTAAGGTCGAAAACCGGACTGATGGCTTTGAATTCAAATTTTCTTAGTCTGCTGCCGCTGATATTTTCCAGCAGTGTGTCGACTAACAGAGTAGCGAGTAGAGGCCCATGAACAATAAGCCCCGGGTAAGCCTCCACATTTGTTACATACTCACGATCGTAGTGGATACGATGACTGTTAAAAGTTAAGGCGGAATAGCGGAACAGCAATACTGGATCTGGCGTGATTTCCTTACAGAAATCCGCCTGTTCAGGCGCGGGTTTCGGCTCTGTTGATTGTGCACCGGCTACGGCATTTTCTCGATACACAATATCGTGTTCCTCATACAGCGCAAGGCCGTTCTCGCCAAACACTTCATGCCCTACACAGACAAAAGCCAGTTGCCCACTGCGACCCTGCTTCAGGCTCACGCTCTTGATGGTGGAGATTCTCTCAAGCCGTTCGCCCGCGTGTAAACTCTGATGAAAATCTAAGCGGCTACCCGCCCACATTCTCCTCGGTAGGGTAATAGGGGGCAAAAAATCTCCCTTGCTGGGGTGGCCATCTGCCGCCAGCTCACTTTGTCTGGCAGGATTAAGGAAATATAACCAATGCCAGAGAGGGGGAAGCTCCATACCCTGGGTAATAGACATTGCGCTCTTGTCGAGAGTTGCAGCCATCGCTGTCATAGGTGTTAGAGTCAGAATGTCGGTATGCCGTTGGCTTTTGCCGACCCAACTTGAAAATTGTTCTGTGTCTGTATGCATAATTTGGCTTTGCGGTGACTAATAAGGACTTATGTGTTCTGCTACAGCAAGAATTTAATGGATGCGAGACCAAGTTGCTACTAAAATAGGATTCGACTTTTGCTATTCAAGGCGCATTAGCGCTTAATTGTAGCGCTTGCGAGGGCAATGGACTTTAGTATTTGCTTAAGTAAGGAGTTTAAATTAGTGCTGGAGTAATACAGTGTCCGGAAAATACTTTGAAGAGCTGGAAATAGGCGCGGTGTTCGAGCATCAACCGCATCGAACCATTACTGAATCCGATAATTTGTTATTTAGCACCATGACGCATAATCCGCAGCCACTGCATATCGATGCGGAATTCGCAAAACAATCTCAATATGGTCAGATACTGGTAAACAGCCTGTTTACTTTGGGGCTGGTTATTGGTTTGTCGGTTGCTGATACCACGATGGGAACCACCATCGGGAACCTCGGGATGGAGACCACAGAATTTCCAAATCCGGTTTTCATCGGTGACACTATTCGCGTGACAACTCGCATCGTCGATAAGCGAGAGTCAAAATCCAAGTCCGATCGTGGCATCGTCTGGTTTCAACATACGGGAACAAATCAACGGGAAGAAATCGTCTGTGAGTGTTTGCGTAAAGGCATGATGATAAGGAAACCAACTTAATGACACTACGTAGATCGATACACTTCGTACCCGGCGGTAATGACAAGATGCTGAACAAGGCATTAACTTTACCGGCGGATTCTTTGATACTGGATTTGGAAGATTCGGTAACGCCCCAGCGCAAAGAGGCCGCGCGCAGCGAAGTCTGTGATTGGTTGCAAGACACTAACTTTGGCAAGCAAGAGCGTCTGGTGAGAATCAACCCGATGGATTCCATCTGGGGCAGGGAGGATTTGGAGGCGGTATTACAACACAATCCTGATGGCATCGTGTTGCCCAAGGTGCTTGATCTGAAAACAGTGCAGGCGGTTGATCAGTTGATTGTTAATCAGGAAAAGGAAACCGGCAAAGATTTCAGCGAGGTTAAATTGTTGCTGATTGGAACAGAAGTAGCAGCAGCCGTTTTTAACTTACCGACAATGGTAACTCACCCTCGCGTCAATGGCGTCACCTGGGGCGCGGAAGATCTATCTGTGTCACTTGGCGCTAGAGCCAAACGAGATGCCGAGGGCAATTATCTGGAGGTGTTCAGCTTCGTTCGTTCCATGTGTCTGTTAGCCGCCGTGGCGGCGGAAATTCAGCCGATCGATGCGGTTTATGTCGATATAAAAAACAGCGCCGGTCTGAAAAAAGAAAGCAACACCGCCGCGGATATGGGGTTCACTGGCAAGATCACTATTCATCCTGATCAAATCGAAATTGTGAATCGAGCCTTTACACCCAGTGCCGCCGAGATCGAACATGCCAGCGCCCTGGTGGCCGCCTTTGAAGAAAATCAGCAAGCGGGAAGGATGGCCTTTAGCTTCAATGGGGTGATGGTGGACGTGCCTCATTTGCGCCGGGCGAAACAAATCCTCGCTATTGCGGCACACATTGCCGCGCAAACGAGTTAAGCCATGGATTTTCTCGAGACAGAAGAACACAGACTGATCAGAGAATCTGTACACAAGCTGTGCCAGGGCTTTCCTGATGCGTATTGGGAACAGCATGATCGAGAAGGCCAGTTTCCCGATGACTTCTTCGCGGAGATGGCGGCGGCTGGCTGGATAGGAATCGCCATGCCCGAACAGTATGGTGGTGCCGGCAGAGGAATTCAGGAGGCCGCAATCGTGCTGGAGGAGGTGGCGGCTTCCGGCGCGGCAATGAATGGCGCGACCTCGGTTCATCTTTCAATCTTTGGCATGCACCCGGTGGTGAAGCATGGCAGTGAGGCGATGCGGAAAAAATACTTGCCGAGCGTGGCGCGCGGTGAGATGCATGTCGCCTTTGGTGTAACAGAACCGAATGCCGGCAGTGATACCACGTCGATTGAAACCTTTGCCCGGCTGGAAGGCGATCACTATGTGGTGCGCGGACGAAAAATCTGGACCACCAAGGCGCTGGAGTCGGAGAGAGTGTTGCTGTTGGTTCGAACCACGGCAAAGGACAAGGTTGCACACAAAACCGAAGGCATGACTCTGTTGCTGGCAGAACTGCAAAAACCCGAAGTGTCTATTTCTGCCATTCCCAAATTGGGACGCAATGCGGTTCGCACCTGCGAAGTCGTCTACGATGACCTGAAGGTTTCGGTCGAGGACCGGGTTGGCGAGGAAGGCAAAGGTTTTCGCTATTTGCTGGATGGATTGAATGCCGAACGAATTTTAATCGCCGCAGAAGCCCTCGGCATCGGTAGGGCCGCCTTGCGACGTGCCGTGCAATATGCCAACGAGCGCGTGGTATTTGACCGACCGATTGGCAAGAATCAGGGCATCGCCTTTCCGCTGGCAGAAGCCCGGATGAAACTGGATGCCTGCGAGTTAATGATCAGAAAGGCAGCCTGGTTATTGGATAATGACAAGCCCTGCGGCGCAGAAGCCAATATGGCGAAGTGGCTGGCGGCAGAAGCCGGCTTCTTTGCCGCCGACGCGGCGATTCAAACCCATGGTGGTTTTGGTTATGCACGGGAATATCATGTGGAACGTTACTGGCGCGAGGCGCGCTTGATGAAACTGGCACCTATCTCCCAGGAAATGATTCTTAACTTCGTCGCCGAACACGTGTTGGGCTTACCGCGCTCGTACTAGAACGGGCTCTTCACTTCCTTCACTTCCTTCACTTTCTTTCTTTCTTTCAAGCTCACGCTAACTGCCTGAGTACCGACTCCGCCGAGACAGCTTCCAAACCTAATGCTTGTGCCACTTCTTCGCGCGTCAACTTTCCGCTACAAACATTGAGTCCATTTGCCAGATGGATATTTTCAAGCAGCGCCGTCTTAACCCCCTTGCGAGCAATTTCCCTGATTGAGGGAAGCGTCGCATTGTTGAGCGCTTCGGAAGAGGTTTTTGGCACGGCGCCGGGGATATTCGCCACACAATAATGAATCACACCATCAACGATGAAGGTCGGGTCTTTGTGGGTTGTAGGTCGTGAATTTTCACAACAGCCACCCTGATCGATGGCCACGTCGGCGATAACAGCGCCAGGTTTCATCTTTTTAACCAGAGCCGAAGAGATCACCTTGGGCGCGGCAGCGCCGGGTATCAGCACGGCGCCAACCACCAGGTCGGCCGCAATGACCTGCTGCTCGAGAGTTTCCGGCGTTGAAAGCAGGTAGTCGATATTGCTCTTTAGCAGTGCCGAGGATCTGTCCTGGAATTGTTGTTTAAGTTGCTCGAGTCGGCTTGCCGATTTATCCAGAATAACCACATTGGCACCCAGGCCCAGTGCGGTTCGACAGGCATTGCTGCCAACCACGCCGCCACCGATGATGACAACATGCGCCGGCTCGACGCCGCTTGCTCCGCCGAGCAAGATACCCCTGCCGCCGTGGTGTTTCTCCAGCTGGCATGCCGCCTCCTGTACCGCCAGTCGCCCGGCGATTTCCGACATCGGTGTTAACAGCGGCAGGGTGCCGTCGTCACTGGTGACGGTTTCATAGGCAATGCACACGGCCTTGCTCTGCATGAGATCGGTAGTCTGCTCCAGGTCGGAGGCGAGATGTAGATAGGTAAACAAGGTATGGCGGGCTTGCAGGAGTGCTCGCTCTTGTCGGTTCGGTTCTTTGACCTTGATGATTAAATCGACATTTTGGAAAAGCTGCTCGGCGTTCTCCGCAATCTGTGCTCCGGCTTGCTGGTAAACACTGTCGTCGCTGCCAATGCCCAGGCCAGCATGATGTTCGATCCAGACTTCATGGCCATCATTGACCAGCGCTTTGACAGAGTCCGGAGTCAGACCCACTCTGAATTCCTGCGCCTTGCTTTCTTTCGGAGAGCCTATTCTCATGAGATTGCCTTATTCTTTGTTACTGGGCTTTTGACCCGGAATTAGCCCCGAATTCTTCTGGAATTGGCATGCCCTGACGGAAGCGGAGTTAAGCGAAAAGCGGTTTCAAAAGCAAGAAATATCATATAGTAAGTCCCTATACACGACTATATACTGTCGAACAAAACCCGTAGTCTGAAATCGCTACGTAATAAAGAACACACTATTTAATGAAAACAGGGTGATCTCAATGAAAACAATAACCAAGCTATTTGTTGCCTGCCTGACCTTCACCGGCCTTATGCTGGGAAATATCGCGCTCGCGATCGACGAGCCAATTCAGCTGACCGACGGGCAGATTAGCGGCATTGAATCTGACAACGGCGTGCAGGCATTTTTGGGTATTCCCTTCGCCGCACCGCCGGTGGGGGATTTGCGCTGGCAAGCACCACAGCCCACGGTTCCCTGGCAGGGAGTAAGAGTCTCCGACAAACACGGGGCAGCCTGCATGCAGCGCCAGCGTCGCTCTACTTATATGAGCGAAGACTGCCTGTTTGTGAATGTCTGGACCAAGGCAGACACAGCCCAGGCGAAGCTGCCGGTAATGGTATGGATTCACGGCGGGGGTTGGACCAGTGGATCGAACGGCGGCGCTACCTATGATGGCACAGCCTTCGCCGAAAACGGCGTGGTATTGGTGTCGGTCAACTATCGCATGAGCGGCTTTGGCTGGATGGCCCATCCGGCCCTGTCGGCAGAATCAGCACGCGGTGTGTCCGGCAACTATGGCATTCTGGATAACATCGCCGCATTGGAATGGGTGCAGGATAATGTCGCCAGCTTTGGTGGCGACCCGGACAATGTCACTATCTTCGGCGAATCCGCCGGCGGCGGCAGCGTCTACGGCCTGCTGGCGACGCCATTGGCGAAGGGCTTATTTCATAAGGCGATCTCGGAGAGCACTTGGATTACACCAAGCAATGTCACCAACCTGAAAACCCCCAACGGCATTACCGAAAGCGCCGAGACCAGGGGCGAGGTAGCCATTAACGCCAAGCTTGAAGAGTTGGGCAGAAGCAACGGCGACGTATTGGAGAACATGCGCGCACTCTCGGCACAGGAGGTTATGGATCTTGATATAAGCGTCTCTCTGATTGTGGATGGTTGGGCCTATCCGAAATCACCGGGAGAGATTTTTGCCGAAGGCTCGCACAATGTCGTGCCGCTAATGGCCGGCATTAACGATGGCGAGGGACTTTACTTTATAAGAGAAGATCGCATCTTCGGCTCGGTTGCCGAACAGCGCCAGGCACGGCAGAAAGAATTCGGTGACTTTGCCGGCAACCTGCTGGACTACTACGTGGCCGACAGTGACGACGAACTATTCAACGTCGAAGTGGATTTCAATACCGACTCCTGGTTTGCGCGTCCAACGCGACAGATTATTCACTCGGTTGCCCGTTCCGCCGAAGACAGTTATATGTATGTGTTCACGCGTAATATCAGAGACCCCTCGTTGCGCGCACCCCATGCAATGGAACTGCGTTATGTGTTTAATACACTGCCCGACGATGCCAGTCAGATCGATCAGGATATTGCGCAGCTGTTAAATGATTACTGGGTGCAGTTCGCCAAGACCGGTACACCCAATGGTGATGGCCTGCCAGCATGGCCGACCTACGATCTCGAAACCCAGCAACATCAGGTGCTGGGGGTAGAAGTGAAACAGGGCTCTATGCTGCGTAAGCGGGAACTGGATGAACTCGATCGCTATTTCGGCGACCGTTATGCATCGGCGCCTTAGTAAATTTACGCAAGGGTGAACGGAAAAAGATTAACTAGACGCAGAAAAATAAAGCAGTAAAAGGAATCAACATGAGAGTAAGAAATTTAAAAGGCATCTTGTTCAGTATCTGCCTGTTAGTCAGTAGCGTGTTAAGTAGTACCTATGCCGCCGCACAGGAATTATCCTCGCAAGATGATCCTGCCGTGCAGCGAGTCGCTCCGTTTCAGGTGTTCGATAATTTGTATTATGTGGGTGCGAAGTGGGTGTCAGCCTGGGTATTGGAAACGGATCAGGGCCTGATTGTATTCGATTCGCTGTATGGCGAGCTGACGGATATTGTGATCGACGGCATTCGCGAGTTGGGCATGGACCCGAACGACATTCGTTATCTGATAGTGACCCATGCCCATTACGATCACATCGGTGGCGCAAGGCGCATGCAACAAGAATTTGGAGCCGTGGTGTTGATGACCGAAGAAGATTGGCAGATGACCGAAGAGCCTGCTATCTATCAAGAGTATGACAAGCCTGTTCGTCATCTCACCGTAACCGACAATGGCACGCTGAATCTTGGCCGCACCAGCCTGCGCTTCTTCAAGACACCGGGTCATACGCCGGGCGTTTTATCGACAAGATTCACGGTCTATGATGATGGTTATCCCTACAACGCTTTTATGTTTGGCGGAGTAGGCCTCAATTTTAGCGGCGTAGAACGCACCGAGATGTATATCAACAGCGTCAAACGCTTGCAGGGCATGCCGGATATTGACGTGAATATTCCCAACCACGAAGGTTCCGGCGAAGTGTTTGAGCGCTATGAATTATTGAAGGATCGCCGCGACGGGGAGCCTCATCCTTTTGTCGATCCGGAAAGATATACGGCCTGGCTGGATCAGTTGCTGGTCGCTGCAGAAGACAAACTGAAGGAAGAACAAGCCGCCGCCCAATAATCGACTTGGCAAGCTGAGCAAAGCACTTTCTGCCTTACTCAAGCTGCCAGCGGGCAAACAGGCGCCTGGCCTGACTAAGCTGCGTCGGGCTCATGTCGTCTTCCAGCTCTTCTCTTAAGCCGATGGCGTCTGCATTTTCATTACTAATCGCCAAACTGGCCCAGGCATGAGCCTGCACAGCATCGCGACTGACATGATCCCCGTCCTTATACATGCTGGCGAGGATAAACGCAGAAAGGGGATGGCCGGCCCTGGCGGCATAGGTAAACCATTCAACCGCCTTGTCCATATCCTTTTTAGTGCCATCACCCTCGGAATACAGGCTGGCCAGATTGAATTGCGCGTCGGTATGCCCTTGCTCGGCTGCCGCCAGCGTCCACTTAAAAGCCAACGCCTCGTCTTTCTCTACACCCCGACCGGTGAAATACAGAATAGCCAGATTAAACTGCGCCAGATCCAGGCCTTCCTCGGCCGCAAGCGAGAATTCCCGAAAGGCGGTAGCGTAATTACCCTCAAAAGCGGCGTTTATCCCGTCTTCGTAATCGGCGAACAGGGCCGGCGAGAAGGCGAAGAGGAGGGCCGCCAGCAGGGCTAAAACGGCGTGTTTTGGCGTTTTTACAAGGCTAAATAAGGTCATAAAGCCTATGGTAATACAGCTTGCTGGAGGAGAAAACCAACTTAAGACAATCAGAACCATTTATGTCTATGAAAAAGCACCGATTTCGCTATAATACCGCCCTCTTTAGGCCCTGTGGCTCAGATAGATAGAGTAGGAGATGGCGCTGAAGAGGCAGTAATACAAAAGTTTATGCACCCGTAGCTCAGCTGGATAGAGTAGGGCCCCTCACAGAGTGGCAGTGGGTGAGAAAGAATTAAAAAGTTTACGCACCCGTAGCTCAGCTGGATAGAGTACCTGGCTACGAACTAGGGGGTCGCTGGTTCGAACCCAGCCAAGTGCACCAACTCTTTTAGCAGTAAATAAAAGATGAGAATAAAAAGGGTCAGAACCATGTTCTGGCCCTTTTTTTATCCTTGATTTTTAGTAAATTTGTGCACTTCTGTTTACTAATTGATTTTCTGTGATGTTATTGTTCATCTTATTAACCTGGATTTCTCCTAGTGCTAATCTGCCAAATCCAAAATCTGCAAAATTCCCGCCTTAATATTCCCCACTGGCAAATGTTTAGCAGTGAATGCTGGGCTGTGCTGGGTAAAAACGGTCCTGGCAAACGCCATCTGGCCCAGTTGTTATCTGGCAAGATTGACTGTGCGCCCACCATACTCACCCACACTTTTACCAATGTTGCCT
>JABMOK010000162.1 GCA_013204155.1 Pseudohongiella sp.
AACAGCTATCGTCTGCATTCATACTTGGGTTATGTATGCCCAAATCAATATGAATCAGATACGACTGGATTAAAGAAAGTTGCTTAACTGGGTTGCAAAGAAAAGCTGGACCACGTCACAATTTCCGCTATACTTAAATTTTCCGCTGAGCTGGACATTATGTTTTGGAAGTAATCTACTACACAAACGTTTAAGTTCTTACCAACAAAGTTAAAGGAGAGATTTATGGCCAAAAGCCAAGATTCGAAAAAAGCCGTTAAAAAGAAACCCGAAAAAACCATGAAAGAAAAACGCAATGAAAAAAAGCTAAAAAAGGCGAATAAATAAAGGGCATGGATCTATAGCCCATCCCCTTTATTCTGTTTTTAAACAGCTGTTCCTGTAGAAGCTAACACGGCTTCCTCA
Organism: Pseudohongiella sp.; assembly: GCA_013204155.1. Classification (GTDB taxonomy): domain Bacteria; phylum Pseudomonadota; class Gammaproteobacteria; order Pseudomonadales; family Pseudohongiellaceae; genus UBA9145. The sequence continues at coordinate 406 of JABMOK010000162.1, forward strand.
GCCGCCAGGCCTATAAAAGCGCGGTAAAACGCCCTGCTGCGACTCAATCTTTGCCTTGAATACTGCAAGGCCAGGCCTTACTATCCCTGTCCGGGTGGAAATCTCAACTACTAAAGTCCTACGTATCAGCATGAGCACTCAAAACAACAAGCCTAATGTCACACTCACCACGCTGCGCAATATTAAACAGCGCGGAGAAAAGTTTGCCTGTCTCACCGCCTATGACGCCTGTTTCGCCTCGATTCTGAGTCGTGCGGGAGTAGACCTGTTGCTGGTGGGAGACTCGCTTGGCATGGTACTTCAGGGCCATGACAGCACCCTGCCGGTGACCATGGAAGACATGATCTATCACACGCACTGTGTAAAACGTGGCAATCAGGGTGCCTTGCTGATGGCGGACCTGCCATTTATGAGCTACGCCTCTGAAGCCCAGACCCTGGAGAATGCCGCCGCACTGATGCGCGCCGGTGCCCATATCGTTAAACTGGAAGGCGGTGCCTGGATCGCCAACTCCGGCAAGCTATTAGCCGAGCGCGGCATCCCTGTCTGCGCGCACATGGGCTTAACACCGCAATCGGTGAATCGCATCGGTGGTTTCCACGTGCAGGGTCGAGACCCCAAACAGGCACAGGCGATTGTCGAAGAGGCACTGCTTTTGCAAGAGGCTGGCGCCAGCCTGTTGTTACTGGAATGCGTTCCCCGCGAGCTGGCGAAAAAAGTAACCGAGAGTCTGGATATTCCGGTGATAGGAATCGGTGCCGGTCCCGATACCACCGCACAGATCATGGTATTGCATGACGTGTTGGGAATTTCGCCGATCTCTCCCAAATTCGTTAAAAATTTCCTGCTCGATTCTACTAACGGCATACCGGGCGCGATTGAAAATTATGTTAAGGCGGTTAAAGAGCAATCCTTTCCCGCCGCAGAACATTGCTTTAATTAATTCGTATCCGTTCGATCATGCAAATTCATTCTGCAATAACCCCACTTCGAAAGCTGCTGAAATCTGTCAGGCAGGAAGGTAAATCCATTGGTCTGGTACCCACCATGGGAAACCTCCATGCGGGCCATATGGAATTAATCAAGCAAGCCAAAAGCAAAACCGATTTCCTGGTATGCAGTATATTTGTCAATCCACTGCAATTCGGCGTCAATGAAGATCTGGGTTCCTATCCGCGCACCCTCGCTGAAGATAGTCAAAAACTCGAACTGGAAAACTGCGACTGCCTGTTCGCACCCTCGGTGGATGAAATCTACGGCGCTACGCTTGAGGCACACACCCTTGTGCAAGTGCCGGAGCTGACGGAAAACTTTTGCGGTCGCTCGCGCCCCGGCCACTTCGACGGCGTCGCCACCGTGGTCTTAAAACTGTTTAATATTGTGCAGCCCGACATCGCCTTCTTTGGTTTGAAGGACTATCAACAGTTTCTGCTTATTCAAAAATTCACCGAAGATCTTTCTCTGGATATTGAACTTGTTGGTGTCGAAACCCAGCGCGAACCGAGTGGGCTGGCACTGAGTTCGCGCAACAATTATTTAAATGATGAACAACGACAAAGCGCCGCCTTTCTTTATCGCACTCTGCGCGACAGCGCCGAGCAAATCAACAGCGGTCATCTCGATTTTCCGGCACTGGAAAAAGCCGCACAGCTCGCCTTGCAAGCGCACGGACTGAAACCAGACTATTTCTCGATCTGTAATGCCCGAACCCTCCGCCCCGCCACCGCCGAAGACCGGCAACTGGTGATTCTCGCCGCCGCCTTTATTGGCCCGACTCGGCTTATCGACAATATTCGCTGGCAGCGGTCCGACTAACCCCTCCCCGCCGCCGCAGCCCCGGCAAACGGCCATTCTGTTGTGTGCTCTCAGGCTTTGAGGCATACTATTTAGCCCGTTTCGCCAGAATTGCTCTGCATCGATCTCGCCTATTGCCGATGCCTGGCGCGTGCATTAATCAATTCAGTGGTATTAAAAAATACAGGAAGTGGAAATGTCAGAAGACAAGGTTTATCCGGTTACCGAGTCCGCCGCGCGTCACAGCTACTTTAATAAGGCGAGCTTTCAGAACCTCTACCAACAATCTATCGAATCACCGGAAGAATTCTGGGCCGAACAAGCCGGTGAACTGCTGTATTGGCACCAACCCTGGCAGACCGTCTACCGCGGCGATTTCGCCAAAGCCGAAACCCGCTGGTTCATCGGCGGTAAACTGAACGTCGCCTTTAATTGCATCGATAGACACCTGGAACGTCGTGGCGAACAAACAGCCATCATCTGGGAGGGCGACGACCCGAGCGAAGACAAAAAAATCACCTACCGCGAATTACACACTCACGTATGCAAGTTTGCCAATGCACTGAAAGCCCGTGGCGTAAGCAAGGGCGATCGCGTCTGTATCTACATGCCGATGATTCCCGAGGCCAGTTATGCCATGTTGGCCTGTGCAAGAATTGGTGCCGTGCATTCCGTTGTGTTTGGCGGCTTCTCGCCGGAATCGATCAAAGATCGAATACTGGATTCAGATTGCCAAACCGTAATCACCGCCGACGAAGGACTCCGCGGCGGTCGCACCATTCCCTTAAAGGCCAATGTGGATAAAGCGCTCGAACAGTGCCCCAATGTGCATTCGGTATTTGTGGTACGACGAACCAATGCCGATGTGCCCTGGTCTGAACAGCGGGATGTTTGTTATCACAAGGCTACCGCGGCCGCCAGCGCCGACTGTGAGCCCGAGTTAATGGACGCCGAGGATCCGCTGTTTATCTTGTATACCTCCGGCTCTACCGGCAAGCCCAAGGGCGTGCTGCACACCACGGCAGGTTATCTTCTCGAGGCAAGTATCACGCATAAATATGTGTTCGATTATCATGAAGGCGACATCTATTGGTGTACCGCCGATGTTGGCTGGGTAACGGGTCACTCTTACATCGTGTATGGACCCTTGGCCAACGGGGCCATCACGCTGATGTTCGAGGGCATACCCACCTACCCCGATGCCTCCCGCTTCTGGCAGGTTATCGATAAACATCAGGTGAATATTTTTTATACGGCGCCGACGGCGATTCGGGCATTAATGGCAGTAGGCGACGAACCCGTTACCCGCACTTCGCGCGCTTCCCTGCGTCTATTAGGCTCCGTGGGCGAGCCGATTAATCCGGAAGCCTGGGAGTGGTACTACCATGTGGTCGGTGATTCACGCTGTGCGATAGTCGATACCTGGTGGCAAACAGAGACCGGGGCGATCATGCTTAGTCCGATTCCCGGCGTCACCGATTTAAAACCAGGCTCTGCGGCAATCCCTTTCTTCGGCGTCAAGGCGGCACTGCTCGATGCCGATGGCAAGGAACTCGAAGGACCTGCCACCGGCAATCTGGTGTTGTGCCAGAGCTGGCCGAGTCAAATTCGTAGCGTGTATGGCGATCATCAACGCTGTATCGACACCTACTTTACTACCTATCCCGGTTACTACTTTACCGGAGACAGCGCGCGCCGGGACGATGACGGCTATTATTGGGTAACCGGTCGCGTCGACGATGTAATTAACGTCTCCGGACACCGCCTCGGCACGGCCGAAATTGAAAGCGCCCTGGTTCTACACCCGGCGGTTGCCGAAGCCGCCGTGGTAGATTTTCCGCACGACATCAAGGGTCAGGGCATCTATGCCTATGTCACCCTGATGACCGGTGTTGAAGAGAGCGAAGCGCTGCGAGCCGAGCTGATTAAATTTGTCGCCGGCGAAATCGGCGCCTTTGCGAAACCGGAAGTCATTCAATTCGCACCGGCTCTACCGAAGACTCGTTCGGGAAAAATCATGCGCCGCATCTTGCGCAAAATTGCCGCCAATGACATGGACAATCTGGGCGACACAAGTACCCTGGCCGATCCCGCCGTGGTGGAACACATTATCGAGAATCGAGCACATCAATAATGGCGCCGGACTGACTGACTGACAAACTATTAGACAAACTATTAAGTGGCATGCGACTAACTGGCAAGCTACTTACTGATAATTTATTTACTTACTGACAATTTATTTACTTACTGACAATCTATTTACTTACTGACAATCTATTTAC
>JABMOK010000163.1 GCA_013204155.1 Pseudohongiella sp.
CGGAGGCGGCGGAGGTCGAGGATTTGGCGGTGGCAGTAGCGGTAGCGAGACCCTGATTAATGGCAAGCGTACGGCGGGCAAGAGCAACAGTACCGGTAGTCAGCTGCGCAGGATTACCGCCGATCAGGTTGACTATATCGAGATCATTCGCGGCACCTCCGGCGAGCTGGATGTGCGCGGCAGTGGTCAGGTGGTTAACGTGGTGTTGTTTGATCAGCTCAGTAGCACCTCGCTGCAATATCAGCTGGGGGCTCAGCAAGCGGAGGACAATACCCTGACGCCTTCCGGCAATTTTTCTTTCAGCGGGCAGCGCGGGGGGTTGAATTATCAATTAAGCGCCAACGCATCGGACGTTTATTTTAGAAACCTGAGCAGGGAGTACTCCGTGCTGGGGGACTTCTCGCCAAACGATCGCATCCACGAAGACAGCTCCACCGAAGGTTTCAACTCAACCCTCGGCACTAATCTGGATTACGCAATCAATGCCAACAGCAGTGCCCGCCTCAACGCGCAATATGGCGAGGGTGATGGCGATTCAAAATTATTTCGCCGTACCACGGATCTTAAAGTGGCTCCCAACACCGTGGCCCTGCAACGTGAAGCAAGTCCCAGCTCCATAGAAAATTGGGAGCTCGGGGGTGATTACGAATTCAACACCGCTCGTGGTGACCGCTTCAAGATATTATTTATTACTAACTCCTTTACCCGCGCCAACACTCGAGAGCGCTGGAATCAGGAGCTAAGTGGCGCCGAGAGCAAGAACCTGTTTCTCGATTCTGCCAGCACTACCCGGGAACGCATCGCTCGCGGTTCCTACACCTTCGACATATTTCAGGGGCAAAATATCGAACTCGGTGCCGAGCGTGCACAGACTATTCTCGACTCAAACCTGGCTCTTGCCATAGCCAGCAGCACGGGAACCCCGTCGCCTGCTCATGGCGGCCTGGTGCCGCTATCGGTGGCGAATGCTAATTCCAGTGTGGAAGAAATGCGCTATGAGCCCTTCGCCATTCACAATTGGGTCATCAATTCGAGAATGTCTTTGGAAACCTCAGTGTTGTATGAGACTTCCGAAATTACCCAGAGCGGGGATGTATCGAAGCAACGGGATTTCAGTTTCGTCAAACCCAAGATGGATTTTAGATATGACCTGACCCCTTCCTTGCAGCTGCGGGGCACCATCGAAAAAGTTGTGCAACAGTTAAGCTTCAACGATTTCGTCGCGGCCACCGACAATCAGGATGAAGACTCCAATGTGCAGGCGGGCAACGCCAACCTGGCTCAGGAGTGGTATTGGAACTACGAGGTTAATTCCGAGTACCGTCTGGCAAATGATGTAGGCGTACTCAGTGGCCGGCTGTACTACGAAGACTGGCAGGATAGAATCGAACGCATAGACGTCTCGCCCTCCGAGGACAATCTGCTGAGCGCCAATGGCAATGTTGGCGATGGCATTAAATACGGGGTGGAATTAAACGGCAGCATTCGCATGCGCATGATCGATATGCCCAACCTGTTGGTGACGGGTGGTTTCTCCGCGGAAGATTCGAAAATCACCGATCCATTTTTGGGCATCGATCGACGCTTCACCAATAGCAACCGCGGCCGATCCCGCCTCGGTTTTCGCCATGACATTACACAATGGAATCTGAATTACGGTTTGAACTATAACAATCAATTCGACGGCAATCGCAAGCGTTACGATATCGATGATATTGAATTGTCCGCCGGTGATCCTTTCTGGCAGTCGTTTGTCGAGTGGCGCGGCTTTAACAACATGACCTTTCGTCTCGACGTGTCCCGATTTTTCAACGACGGTGAGTTCTGTCGAGAACGGCAGCGCTTCGTCGGCCGTGTTTCCAGCGGCATCCTCGAAGAAATTGAAGACCAGTGCAGTAGCTCGGGCAAAACCGTGTCACTGAGTGTTAACGGCACCTTCTAGAAACCGGGCTTGGGAAACCAAGCCTGAAAAAACACGCCAAGAAGACAGGGCCAAAGTAACCAGGCCCTGTGCCTACTCCCCAGCTATTCCCTAAGCAGGAAATCAGGAGTAGATTGGCGGTTATGAAACAGTCCTTAATCCTCCCGCGGCATCTCACCGCCGCCGTGCCGCCACGATTCCTGTCAACGCTTCTGCTGCTTGGCCTCTGCGCTCTATTTACCAACACACTCCATGCGGCCGCCATAGACGAGGCGGCGGTGCTGGCCGCCATGAGCAAGCCGGGCCGGTTGGCGGATGACATCAAACGGGATTCCCGCAGCAAACCTCAGGCCGTTATTCCGCTATTGAATCTACAGACCGGCGATCGGGTGATAGATATTTTTGGCAGTGGAGGCTATTACAGTGAGCTATTGGCCACGGTGCTGGGCGAGTCTGGCGAAGCGGTATTGCATAACAACAGCGGCTTCGAGGCCTGGGGCATCAACGGCCTGACTGACCGTTTCGATGGACGCGATCCGGGAAATATCACCCGCTATACCCGTAGCGGCATCAATCTGGATCTGGATGCAGAATCCCTGGACGGCGTCCTGTTGGTGATGGCCTTGCACGATCTCTACGTTATCCCCAAGCGCTACAACGGCGAGGAATATGTGCGGGTGGGCAATCCTGCCAATATGGATTATTTCCTCGAGCAGGTATACAAGGGCTTAAAACCCGGCGGCCGTTTTGTGGTGGTCGATCACGCCGGCGACCCGGACTCAGACAATGAGACTGTTGCGGATCTGCACCGCATCATCGAGTCGTTTGCGCGGCAGGAGATAGAGGCGCGCGGTTTTCGCTTCGTGGCAAGTACTGACGCGCTGAGAAATTCGGCTGACAGTCGCGCTAATATCGTCTTCGATGAAGAGATCCAGGGCAGGACCGACCGGTTCGTGCTGGTGTTTGAAAAATAGGGATAGACCCCCGGTTTCGCGGATCAGCTATTTTGCGGTTAATTATACTTTGTGCAAGGGTTGGCTAATGAGACTCTCAGATATCTTGCTTAGACGATGGTGGCGGCTACTCGGCGTAATCTTCATACTCTTTATGGCAGGCCCCGAGATCTTTATTTACGCAGAGGGCATGGCCATTATGGAGGTGCTTGGCGCGGCACTATTTGTGTTCATGTATGTTGTTGCCGTCAAATTGTTCTTCAGAGATTTATGGGGAAAGTTTTACAATTTTGAGAATAGATATCACTTTTTCCTGCCGTCGCTGCAACTGATCAGAGTAAGCCCCGGCTTGCTTTATTACGCTATCCCTCGGCGTACAATATTTTACCTGGGTTCTTGCCTGCTCACTTTGTTGCTGTTGTGCGGCTTGATGATGGCATAAATTGGGGCAGCAGCAAGTGGCAATACCAGGTGAGCATCTAGCTTGATTATCAGCGTGAAAAATCTGGAGAATGGTTTCATGAAACTACACATGTTCAGTCTGTTGTTTATCCTTATTCCTGTTTCGCTTGGGTTTTCCTCGCCAGTCAGTGCCGCCTGTGATGGGGATGGTGAAGTCCAGTTCCTGTGCGGGCCGCTGAGTCCGGAGGATCTGTACCCGGTGCCGGAATCGCCCTGGGTGGTGGTGTCGGGCATGGAGGATGAAGGCTTCCTGTATATCGCCGATACCCGGGACCATAGTTCAAGCGTGATGTTCCCCGGCGCCAATTCGGCTTCACGGCAAGACCGGCAAACCTATGGTGCCTGTCCCGGTGTGCCGAACAGCCAGTTTCGCCCCCACGGTCTCAGCCTGCGCCCCGGCAGTGACGGCCATCATACTCTGTACGTGGTAGCCCATGGTGGACGGGAGGCAGTTGAGGTATTTGAGCTCGATGTCAGTGGCTCGGCACCGGCGCTAACCTGGGTGGGTTGTCTTCTGGCTCCCCAGGGAGTGAGTCTCAATTCGGTGACCGCCTTGCCTGGCGGTGCTATCGCGGTGACAAACTTCAACACCTCCGGTGGTGAGTTATGGGAGTGGCAGCCCGGCAGTGGTTGGGCACAGGTGCCAGGTAGCGAGATGAACGGGCCGAATGGCATCGTGTCTTCTGCCGATGGTCGCTGGTTTTATATCGGTGGCTGGAGCGACGAGGCGCTGATCCGTTTGTCCCGAGGTCAGACACCGGTGCGCAAAGACAGGGTCGAGGTCGGATTTCACATCGACAATGTGCGCTGGGCGCCCGACGGATCATTGCTGGTCGCCGGACAATATGGCAGCGAGCGGGCCTCCATCGGTCGTTGCCTGAATGGTGGCGAGTGCGAGGGCGTGTCGTCGCGGGTGGCGCGCGTAGATCCGAATGCACTCACGGCTGAGCAGCTCATCGACTATCCTTCAAATGCCTTGTTTATCTTCGGCACGGTCGCGGTTCAACTCGGCCAGGAGATATGGTTTGGCGGTATTGCCGGTGCCGAACGCATTGCCCGCTTTCCGCTTAAATAGACAAACGGGGACGGGCGCGCAAATAACCTTGATCAAGGTTGTATGATTCGACGATAAAGGTATTCGTAGCCTGTAGTTTCTATACGAACAATTTGAGATTGATTTAAACTGATTAGTTTTCCCGATAGAGGCTGTTATGTTTCTGGTAAAAAGAATAGTAATTATAGTGCTATGTTTGTTGCTAATACCGGTGGCGGCGATCACCACGGCCGGCGCAAAGCAACGCTCGGCAGATGGCCCTAATCGGGTCTTCTCCGGCGGTGAATTGGTAGCTGGTGAATTGCACTCAGGGCCGGAGCCGGACTGGAGTTTTGTCGCTGATATTCCCACTATCGAAATGCAGTTACTGAACCCTGCCAGATCGCGGCGCATCTGGATTGCCGAGGCCGATAATAAGATCTATGTCTGGTCGGGCTATATGGGCACTACCGTCGGACGCTTGTGGAAGCGCTGGCCGGTGCAAGCGGAACGGGATGGTCGCGCGGTAATTCGTATTAATGGCATACGTTACGAGCGGCAGCTGGTGCGGGTTAAATCTGGCGAGGCATTGGATGGCCTTAGCGCGGCGATCGCAGCCAAGTACCCTTCACAGACCACCCGGGCAGCGGTGGAAGCGGGCGAAGCCTGGGTTTTCGAAGCGAGACCACGTGGCTAGCGGTCACTTGGCTGCTGCTGGAAGCCGCGTTTAGCGAATGAAGAAGCCCTTAGCGAATAAACAGGAACCTTAGCGAATGAAGAAGCCCTTAGCGAATAAATAGAAACCTTGGCGAATAAATAAGAACCTTGGCGGGCAGATAAAAAATCCTGGCAGGGGAAAAGGAAGTTACACCATGAAAAATTTCTACTGGTTTATTGTTATCGCTGTTGTCGTTACCATACTTGCCGTTCTATTCGTACCTGGCGTGGACGATTTTGTGGAACAAACTTTTCAGGGCTACCTGGGGCGCGCGGCACGTTAGAATAATTTCGCCGCACTCTACGTAATTCAATTATTCGGCTCGGTGTCGAATAAACGTCGGGGCCTGATTCGACCCGACCCCGATCTTTACTGATGACTGGAGGTGATCCATGCACACTATCAAAGCACAAATCCACTGGCTAATGTCTATTCTATTTTTGCTGGCGGGAACTGGCTCTGTGTATGCCCAGGAGCAGAGCCGTGGGGGACCGCCACTCGATGCGGCGCGTATTCCGCGGGTGGAGAAACCGTGGACTCCGGCGCAGCGAGCAATTCTCGAGCCTCGAGAGCGCAACGGCCGGGTATTGGGTGTCTGGTCTACCTGCGCGCAGGCGCCAGAGCTCTGCAATGCCTGGCTAACGTTTACCGATTATCTGCTGCAGGATTCGTCGCTGCCGACGCGAGACCGCGAGCTGCTAATCATGCGCATCGGATGGTTGAATGGCGGCGCCTATGAGTGGGCGGCACATACCGGGCTTGCGCGCAGTGTAGGAATTAGCGACGAGGAATTGCGCAGAATCACGCGAGGCCCGGATGCCCTTGGTTGGAGTGCCTGGGACTCGAGCTTGTTACGGGCAGCGGATGAGTTGCACGCGAACGCCCTGATTTCAGACGCCACCTGGAACGCCCTGGCTGCACGCTATACCCGGCGCCAACTGATGGAAGCCGTGTTCACCGTCGGCCAATACAATATGGTAGCGATGTATCTCAACACGCTCGGCGTGCAATTCGAAGAAGGTTTCGAAGGTTTTCCGGCACCTTAGCAAACCAATTGTTATGCTGATGTTTCATTCAAGGCGGAGACTGCAGATGAAAAACCAATGCATCACAGTGCCGGGCCTGGTCATGCTGGTAGCCGGGATATTGCTCTCAGCCGACGTTACATTCGCGGCCGAGTCCGAAACGGCAAAGGGCGGAAACTACAGCAAACTCACACCGTGGGGAGACCCCGACCTGCAAGGTGTCTGGTCCTATGCCAGTCTTACTCCGCTGCAACGGCCGCGGCAACTAGAGGACAAGGCGTTCTATAGTGCCGAAGAAGCGGCCGAGATTAATGCGCGAACTCTGGTTGAACAAGCCGCGGTGCCGGGCCAGGTCGGGGACTACAATATCCAGTGGTACGACAAGGGCAAGGTCTCTCAGGATCTTAGAACGTCACTGATAGTCGATCCGCCAAATGGCCGGCTGCCCTTAAAAGTGGAGACGATTCAGCGCCAGGCAGAGCAGGCGGAGTATCGACGCGAACATCCTGCGGACTCCTGGCTGGATCGCTCTAACTGGGATCGCTGCATTACTTACCATGGCGTGCCCCCCATCTCTACCGGTTATAACAACAGCTATCAGATCGTGCAAAACCCCGACTTCGTGGCGATTGTGGTGGAGAATATTCACGATGTGCGTCTGATTCCTCTGGATGGACGGCCGCCGCTGGATGCAAAAATCCGGCAGTGGAATGGTGCCTCTGTTGGTCATTGGGAAGGGGATACACTGGTGGTAGAGACGGCCAATTTTAGTGAGAAAACCAGCCATCGATTTCCTTCTTCAAAAAACATGCGCTCGGTTGAGCGTTTTACCCGGGTCGGCGATCAAATGATTGACTATCAGTTTACGATCGAGGATCCCGAGGTATATACCAGTGCCTGGACGGCTGTGCGGCCGATGCCTGCGCTGGAAGACTATGTAATTTTCGAGTATGCCTGTCACGAAGGAAACTATGCGATGTCGAATATTTTGCGTGGCGAGCGCAGTTTGGAGCAGAGGGCGTCAGAAGCCCGTTAAGAACCGGGACAGACCAGGTTTTTCTTTGCTGTCTCTATCCCCCCATCTTCTCGATCTCGGCCTTGCTATAGCCGAGTCCCGCCAGCACTTCTTGCGTGTGCTCGCCCAAAGCCGGCGCTGGACCTGGTTTAATTTTCGCGGCGCCGCTGACTTCGAAGGGGCTGTTCACCGTTCTCATCTGGCCGTGCTGGGGATGATCCAGCGGTACTATAATGCCATTCGCCTGTTTCTGCTTGTCGTTTGCCGCCTCTTCATAATTGGCGACAATGGTATGGGGAACGTCATGGGCTTCGAGTACAGCTTGCCAGTAGGCAATCTCCCGGGTAGAAATTGTGTCGCTGATTTCCCGAATCAGGGCTGGCATATTTTCGATGCGTGCGTCATGGGTTGCATAACGTTCGTCATCTAGTAAGTCGGTGCGCGCGATAGCCGTGCAAAAAGGTCGCCAATCCTTCTCGGTATTCACCATGCTCATCTTCAGCAGCCGATCATCTTTGCTGGGGTAATGCAGGGAAACAAAATTGTAGGCATTATCGCGGGGCCGCTTTTCTTTAAACTCGGCGCCGGATAATTGCGCCTGTAACATCACCGCGTTGGCCCAGGCCCCGTTTGCCAGGAGTGAAGTGGATACCTTGCAGCCTGCACCCGTTTTTTGTCGCTGATACAAACCGGTCATGATCGATGCGAACAGTGTCATGCCGCTTGGGTGATCGCCAGCCCCGTAGGGGAATTGACTTAACCAGCCCTCATACGGGAACACCTGGGCTTCGATGCCAGAGCGCGACCAATAACACACGGTATCGTAACCAGGCTTGTGTGCCTCGTCGCCCTTTTCGCCGAAGCCTGTAGCCAGCGCATAGATAATGGCTGGATTGATTTTGCGCAGGGTTTGGTATTCCAGTTTCAGCCGTTGCAGTGCCTTTGGCCGATAGTTGGTAACCAGCACATCGGCATCGAGAACTAACTTACAGAAGGCCTCATAACCGGCTTCGGACTTCAGGTCCAGTACCACACTTTTCTTGTTGCGGTTATCCACCTGAAACGGATAAGCCATATCAGAAACCGGCAGTCCGTGAATTTTGTGCCAGTTACGATTCAGATCCCCGGTCACCGGCGGTTCAATCTTTATTACCTCGGCGCCGAAATCCGCCAGTACCACACAGGCCGATGGGGCAAAAACCATGGAAGCCAATTCGAGAACACGAATATCGCCGAGCAGAGGTTTGTCGTTAGAATTTGTCATAGAGAGGAGATAATAGAGGAAAAAAAGGATAGGGTCAGGAAAATGGATGGCAGTTGCGGACAAAAAACGATTTTGTTCTCATTCTTCCGGCTGTTCTAAAACTACTGTATTTTTACTCTGACCCCCAATTATGACCCCCAATTATGACCTCAATCAATTATGCGGAGCGATATTTCATGATCAAAGGTTTACACCACAATGCCTATCGCTGTCGCGATTCAGAACAGACGCGAAAATTTTATGAAGATTTTCTTGGCCTGCCGCTGCAGCTCGCGTTTGAGATTAAACAGACCATGACTGGGCGTGAGAGCAAGGTATTGCACAGTTTCTATCAGATGGATGACGGCTCGTTTCTGGCTTTTTTTGAAGAGCCGGATGTGTCTTTTGAGTTCAAGCCGCAGCGAGATTTTGATCTGCATATCGCGCTGGAAGTGGAACATGATCAATTATTGGAGATGATGGAGAAAGGTAGGCAGGCCGGGATAGAGACCCGGGGCATTTCCGATCACGATTTTATACATTCGATCTATTTCCGCGACCCCAACGGCTATGTGATTGAGCTCACGGCGAAGACCGCCACACACAACGCCATTACCTTCAATTCTGCAACAGCCCACGACATATTGGCGCAGTGGCAGAATACAAAAGCGACAGGATAACAGGCGTCGGGGTTTTGCTCCGACTCCTGTGCTGCGCTTCGCCAGGTGAAAACCGCTTCAAGCCCGTATTATCACTGCCTTTCTGGTAATTTTTCTGTGCCCTCAGCTTGCAATTCGTCACAACTTTAACGGTCATGTTCCTCTATAATGCGGTGCTATAAATCATTGTATTTAAGCCAATTTAGCTGGTTTTTCAGCGAATAAGACAGGAGCATCGCCTTGAGTTTCAACAATAGCCGCCGCGCAAGCGCACAGTCGAGCCTTCGGGCAAAAGCCCCCCTGGCCTTGAATAGCCTGTTTCTCGCTATAACCATGGCGGCAGTTATCAGCGTTTCGCCTGCCATTGCACAGGATAATCTGGGCGATGATTCCACCATTACCTATCCGGCGTCCTATTTTGCCGAATACGCACCGGTTACGGCGCAGGATATGCTGAACCGGATTCCTGGTATGGAATCGTCTGCGGGCGGCAGCAATAATCGAGGTGGCTCTCAGAGCGGTAATGCCAGTCGCGGTGGACGCGGCCTGGGAAGTGGCGGCGGTGGCACCCAGATTCTGATTAACGGCAAGCGTACGGCGGGCAAGAATAACAGCACCCAGTCGCAACTCGTGCGCATTAATGCCGACCAGGTGGATCATATCGAAATTATTCGTGGCACATCCGGGGACCTGGATGTCCGCGGCAGCACCCAGATAGCGAATATTGTCCTCTATGAGCAGTTGTCCAACACCTCGATTTCCTATGATGTCAATACGGACTATTATGCCGACGGCGAAGCCGAGCCCGGTGGCTCAGTTACCTATGGCGGGCAAACCGGTGATCTGAATTTCCTGTTCAGTGCCGTTGCCCAGCCGCGTTACGATCATCGGGTTTCTCACGAAGAAAGCATATTGCCCGACCTGTCAGCTAATGATTATATTAAAGAAGACCGTATTCGTGAGCAGACGGCTTACACCCTGTCGACTAATCTGGATTATCAATTCAGTGCCAGTAGTAGTGTTCGCTTTAATGCGCTGTACGGCGAAAATGACGATCCAACCACAGTCGATCGATTCACCACGGATTTAACTGGCAGCACACCGGTTCTCCATCAGGAGCGAGAAGTGCTTCCTGGTGAGCAGAGCAATTGGGAAATCGGCGGCGACTACGAATATAAATTCGCTAACGGTAATCGTTTTAAAGCCTTGTTTATCTCTAATGAAAATGACACCGCAAAAATTCGCGAACGCTATACTGTATCCGCAGACGGCAGCGAAACAAAAAACCTGTTTTTAGATTCGGCGAATATTTTGCAGGAGCGTATCCTGCGCGGCTCTTACACGATGGATATTTTCTCCGGTCAGAATGTCGAGTTTGGTGCCGAGCGTGCGCAGACAATACTGGATTCAAGCCTCCGACTCGGCATTGCCTCCAGCACCGGCACCCCCTCGGCGGCCTGGGGTGGCCTGGTACCTGTCTCCGTGCCGAACGCCAATACCCAAGTGGAAGAAATCCGCAACGAACCCTTTGCTATTCATAACTGGAAGATTAATTCCAGAATGTCGCTCGAGACCTCAATGGTGTATGAATTTTCCGAGATTGAGCAGAGTGGCGACTTTGCCAATAGCCGCAATTTCAGTTCCTTCAAACCGAAGCTTGATTATCGCTTCGATATAACGCAGCAGTTGCAGTTGCGTTTATTAGTTGAAAAGGTTGTTCGCCAAATCAGCTTTACCGATTTTGTTGCCGCAACAGATAGCGAGGATAATGATTCTAATACCCTGGCGGGTAATACCGCACTAAGACCCGACTACTGGTGGAACTATAATCTGTTGGCCGAGTATCGCCTGGATAATGACGCCGGTGTAGTCAGTGCCAATCTTTACCATCACCGACATAAAGACTTCCTGCAACGCATCGATGTTTCTACCGATGAGGGTGGCTTGAAATCCGCCGCCGGCAATCTCGGCAGTGCTGATATGGTGGTTTTCGAGGTGAAGGGCAGCCTGCGTTTGGGCATGTTTAACTTGCCCAATGTATTGGTTACTACGCGCGCCAGTGCCAGAGACTCCTGGGTTGCGGATCCTTTCCAGCATACTGTGCATCGTTTTAATAACTACAACCGTGGTGAATTTGATCTTGGTTTTCGGCATGACCTTCCCCAATGGAAGATGAACTACGGTATCAACATGAGGAACCGTATCGACGGCGGTACCAAGCGTTGGGATATCGACGATATCGAACAAGATTACGCCGATCCCTGGTTTACTGCCTTTCTGGAAGTTGTCGCTTTTAATGATTTCACCTTTCGTTTCGACGTAAATAATATCACCGACGTAGATATGTGCAGAGACCGAACTCGCTATGTCGGTCATATCGCCGACAATATCCTCGAAGAAATCGAATACAATTGCGGTGGCTCCGGCACAGTACTGTCGATGAAGGTCAGCGGAACTTTTTAACACTGTATCTCAATTGCCGGGTGCCAAGCTGCCCCGGCACACTTTTCTGATGTTTCCTCGAGATTGAATTGATGATTATACGAAATCTTTTTTCTGTGGTTTTGATCTGCTTGTTGGCTCTGTTTACTGGGAGTAATTCATTTGCTCAGAACACCAGCGAAGACGACTCCACCATTACTTTTCCTTTCTCCTATTTCGCCGAGTATGAGCCGCTTACTGTGAATGACATGCTCGACCGGCTGCCGGGAATCGATCTTATCCTGCAGGGATCAAATTCGAGCAGCAGCTTTGGCGGCGCGGCCCGGGGGCTGGGTGCAAGTTCACCGATTCTGATCGATGGCAAGCGTATGGCGGGCAAGGCCAATGAGGCAAGAAGCCAGCTCGATCGTATCTCTGCCGATCAGGTCACTCGCATCGAGATTATTCGCGGCACTTCCAGCGACCTGGATGTGCAGAATACCGGGCAGGTGGTGAACATTGTGTTAAGAGAAGCACAGTCTCGATCCAGTATCACCAGTGAAGTTAACGCCACCTATGACACCGATGGCAATACTGAGCCGGGAGGCTCGCTCGCCTATAGTGGGCAAAGCGGCCGATTGACTTATTTGTTGAGCGGTAGCCTGAAGAGCGGATACCGGCATACCGAAAGCGTTGAGCATAGCCTCAATGGTGATTTTTCCCGCAACGATAGCCGAGACCAGGATCGTTATTCTGATCAGAAAACCTATTCCCTGAACGCGAATTTAGCCTACGACCTTGGCGATCGTGACAGAATCGCATTCAATGCACTCTACAATGAGAGTGATCCGCCGCAGCGTGTCTTTCGCACTATAACCGATCTTAATCCGGCTATTCCGCTTGTCACCTTCGAGCGGGAAGCGATTCCTGCGACCTCTGAGGACTGGGAATTTGGTGGTGATTATGCGCATGGCTTTGGTAATGGCAGTCGACTCAAATTTCTTTTCATCGTTAATGAAAAAGACAATCACGTCACCCGAGAGCGATTCATCTCTACGCCGCTGGAACCCGTCGAATCGAAAACCTTGTTTCTCGACACCAGTAGTCTCTATAAGGAGCGAATTATTCGCAGTTCCTACACCCTGAATCTGGCTAGCGGACAGGGTATCGAGCTTGGCGTCGAGGCCGCGCAAACCATTCAGGATTCAGGGCTACATCTTGGATTGCCTACGCCCGGACCTGGCTCAGCCGAGGTTGGCGGTCTCACTCCTATTCCGTTACCCAATGCATTTTCAACCGTAGAAGAAATTCGCTATGAACCTTTTGCCATCCATAACTGGCAGATTAATGCGCGTATGTCGCTGGAGAGTTCATTGGTCGCTGAATATTCGGAGATCGAACAAACCGGTGATGTGAATAACACCCGCGATTTCGCCTTCATTAAGCCAAAGTTCGATTTCCGTTTTGATATAAATAGCGCCATGCAATTCAAGTCAAGCCTGGAAAAAGTAGTCTCGCAACTGAGCTTCGCTGACTTTTCCAGAGCCACCAATGAACGTGACGATGATCAGGATACGGTGGCGGGTAATCCGCAACTTGATCCGGAAGAAAGCTGGCAGGCAGAAGTGGGTTTCGATTACCGTCTACCCAATGATGGAGGCGCATTAAACGCGAGTTACTTTTATTATCTGTACGATAATAAAATTGGCAAGATTGATATCTCACCTTCGGCAACAGAACTTGTGTCCACCAATGGCAATGTCAGCTCCGCCGCCGCTTATGGATTAATTACCAATGCCAGTGTTCGTCTGGGATTTCTCGGGCTACCAACGGCCCTGGTTACCGCATCGTTGACTATACAGGAATCAGAATTTCATCGTGACCCGCTGGCACCCATGGAGCATGGTTTTCCACCTTTTGATCGCGGTGGTTACCGTTTTGGATTTCGCCACGATGTGCAATCACTCAGCTTAAACTATGGGCTTAACTATTTTGGCCGCATCAGTGGTAATCGTATTATGTTCGACATAGACAATCGTGTTGATTACGTTGTTCCCAGCAATCTCAGCGCCTTCGTAGAGAAGGTGGGCTTTGCCGGTTTAACCTACCGATTGGAAGCGAACAATCTGGAGGATGGAATATTTTGCGGAGACCGCCGCCGCTACAGTGGCTATATTCGTGATGATGTCTTGAAAGAGTATGAATACAACTGTACCCGCACTGGCAGACAGTACTCGTTCAAAGTACGCGGAACGTTCTGAGCAGTTTCGAGCTACTGGAATTGGCTTATAAAAAAGGGGGCGGATTTATTTTCTAATAGAAAAATAAATCTGCCCCCTTTTCATTTCTATTTCTTTTCTATTTGTTAGCGTCGCCCTTTGGCTAGTTCTGCCAAAGTGTTTGCCAGTGCCATATAGCAGATTCGCGTGGCGCTGTTGCGATCGCTTCCTTGCAGCCTTGCAGCCTTGCATGACGCACTCCGTGATCCGCTAAAGGCCGACCCCCTGCCCGAAGAACTTGTCACTTTATTTGGTAGGATTGGCAAAACATCCCATGCGAATATTTTCACCAATTTGTAATATTGTATTCATTCTTCGCAGTCACTAATTGCCGCTAATACGCCCTATGTTGCTATAGAAAATAACCACAGTTTTTATAGTAGTTCATTCTATAGGGGTACATTTTATAGCACTATATTCTATAGCAGTACATTTTATAGGTGTATGTTTTATAAGGGTATATTGAAAATATATTTAAGTATTTTACTAAAGCAAATAATTGACCTGTCGTATTAGTATACACATTTGCTATTGACGCTAACATTGATTTTGAAGACATGTGTCACACACCAGAGTTTGGTGAAACGATAAGCAATGAATTTGCCAAAGGCCTTGGCCTGATAGATGAAAAGATGGTGCTCATTCTGAGCATAGACCAATTAGTCGACTGGCAGAAAGTCCCCGATGGAAATCCTGTAGAAGTTTCTGAAAGCAATGCTGAGGGTATAGCACTGGAAGCTGGGATGGCATAGGGCAGGAAAACAGATTAATCAATCAATTAAATAGCACAACAGGTAATCAGGAGTTAGAAATGGGTATTTTCAGAAATTTTACAGGCAGTAAGCACGACGCAGTTAGCGCAATTGAAAGTGCAGAACTTAGTTTAGCTAAAAGCGCAGAAGCGGAGCGAGATGAATCGACTCTGGAGTCAGTTACTTCTTGTGTCATGGTTGCAGATGAAAATAACATCATAGTAAAGGTTAATCCTGCGGCTATGGAGATGATGCGTATTGCTGAAAAAGATATACGCAGAGAGTTACCTACTTTCTCGGTAGCGAGTTTGGTAGGAAGTAATATCGATATCTTCCACAAAAATCCCGCACACCAACGACGCATGCTGGAATCCTTGTCTTCTACCCATAAAGGGCAGATTACAGTGGGGGCCAGAACATTCAGGCTGACGGCTAATCCTATTTTTAATGACAGCCAAACAAGGCTGGGTACAGTCGTGGAATGGGAAGATGTTTCCGACAAACTGTCCAGAGAAAAACTAGCGCTGGCGAAAGCGGAGCAGGAAAAAGTAGCGGCGGCGGCCAACTCCAGGATTAAGGCTGCGCTGGATTGCGTGTCTTCAAATGTGATGATGGCCGATGCGGATAACGTAATTATTTATACTAACGATTCCGTGATGAGAATGCTGAGAAATGCTGAAGCGGATGTGCGTAAAGAATTACCCAGTTTTAATACGGACACAATTGTTGGCAGTAGCGTTGATATCTTTCATAAGAATCCTGCGCATCAGAAGAGCATGCTGGCATCATTGAAAGACACTCATCGAGCACAGATCGTAGTAGGAGGCAGAACTTTTGCACTCATAG
>JABMOK010000164.1 GCA_013204155.1 Pseudohongiella sp.
AGAAAATCTTTGACCCGAATAACATTATGAATCCTGGCAAACTGCTCGATCAATAAAGCCGGTAAAGACCAAGCAAAGCGCTGCGGGTTATAGAGCGCAGAAAGAGCAAGACAGGGGGTTTTAAAGCGTCACAATTTGAAACAATTAGGGTTTCCATCTGCCAAATTATAGGCGTACACTAATCCCTCGGTCGAAATAACCCGATCAATTTCAAGGTTTCTTCGGCCGATTTTTTACACAATTCTAAAGCACGAGAGAAATATGTCAGACTCAGTTGAGGGTACCGTTAAGTGGTTTAATGACGAGAAAGGATTCGGATTCATAGAGCAGGAAGGTGGCAAAGATGTGTTCGTACATTTTAGCGCAATCACTGGCTCTGGAAGAAGAACACTTCATGAAGGTCAAAAAGTAACCATGGATGTCACCCAAGGCCAGAAAGGCCCTCAGGCAGAGAACGTCATCCCGCTTTAAGACCAGCGGCTTGAGAACCAAAACCTGCGCGGATAACAAAAGCTGGTGAACACTGGCTCTGAATTTAGTCTTTAAGACTGTTTATCTTGTTCAGAGCCGAAAGGGTTAATCACTTTTTTATTCGAGACATTTAGCTGTAATGCTTTTCTCAAGGCAGGTATGTCTTGACGCCTGTGCTTGTGCCCAACAATAGGCGATCTGCTCCCCGCTCGGCAAACAAGCCATTGCATACCACGCCGGTAATCTGATTAAGCTGCTGTTCCAATTTTCGCGGATCCAGAATTTCCAAATTGTAGATGTCCAAAATGTGATTGCCATTATCGGTGACACAGGCTTCACGGTAGACCGGGTCCCCGCCCAGTTTCACAATTTGCCTGGCAACATAACTTCGCGCCATCGGAATGACTTCTACCGGCAAGGGAAATTTTCCGAGTATCGGGACCAGCTTGGACTCGTCAGCGATACACACAAACTCCTGAGAAGCGGCGGCTATTATTTTTTCCCTGGTTAGTGCGGCACCGCCGCCCTTGATGAGTTGCAGGTGTTTGTTTGCCTCGTCTGCCCCATCCACATAGACGCGCAGGGTACCGGCGCTGTTCAAATCCAAAACCGGGATATTGAGCGCTTTAAGTTGAGCCGCCGATTCCTCGGAGCTGGCAACGGTGGCGTAAATTCTGTGTTTTATTTTCCCCAGCTCGGCAATAAACAGATTGGCGGTGGAGCCAGTACCAACCCCGATTATGGTGTCATCCTCGAGCAACGTTTCGACATATTCGAAGGCCGCCTGCGCCACTGCGAGTTTCAATTCATCCTGTGTCATATTTGCTCCTGGCCATCGCCGTTAGTGTTTGTTTTTGATCTCGCCAAGCAATTGTCCCATACATACACTGAAATTAGCTGCTAAACAGGACTGAAGATTTACAGCGCCGTGACCGAATAGCACAATCGCGGTGGATCCCAGGCGGAATCTGCCCATTTCTGCCCCTGTCGCCAGCGTAATAGGAGGGGTGTGCCCGGAATAGTCTATGCTACGAATTGTTGCCGCACCCGGTGCGGGACAAACTTGTCCAGACCAAACGGTGTCGATGCCAGCGACAATCATTGCCCCTACCAAAATCAGCGCCATCGGTCCCGCCTCGGTGTGGAATAAACACACCAGGCGTTCGTTTCTGGCAAATAGATTGGCAACGGAGTTGGCCGTGGCGTGGTTGACGGAAAAAAGGCTACCCGGCACATAAATTGTTTTTTGCAGCATCCCGGCCAAGGGCATATGGACACGGTGATAGTCTCGAGGAGAAAGATAGATGGTGGCAAAATCACCGTCCTGGAAAAGAGTCGCCATCTCGGCGTCTCCGCCCAATAAATCAACGACGCTATAGTCACGTCCCTTTGCCTGCAACAGCTTGTTGTTTACGATCGGCCCGAGTTGGCTGACGGCGCCATCGGCAGGGCAAACTACTGCCCCGATATCCTTCGCCAACGGGCGCGCGCCAGCGCGTAATTCTCGCGTAAAAAAGGCATTAAAATTTTCAAATTCATCGGGCTCTTGAATGAGCGCTTCGCTTAAGTCAACCCGGTAACGACGGATGAAAGTTCGTATAAAAATCTTTTTAAAGCCTTTGCTTTCCGCGAATTTTGCTACGACTCGAGACAAAAAATGCTGAGGTAGCAAGTATTGAAGTGCAATAAAGAGGCGAGACATAATTAATTCAGGACCTGATTTTTATTTGGTTTTTTGCTTTTTGCGCTGAATATTTCACCACAGCCGCTACTTTTCGATCGGCGTGTCGGCATGATTTCCCCATTCTGACCACGAACCATCATAGGCCTTTATGTCATAGCCGAGAGCCTTGCCAACGAGATAGGTCAAGCCTGAGCGGTGATGTGTATGGCAATGAGTAATTATTTTCTTGTCCCGGGTAATGCCCAGCGATTCCAGTTTGCTTGCGATCGCTTGCAAGGGCTGCAGTCGCAAATCATTATCCCTGTCGATGAGCTGTAACCAATCGAGATTTACCGCGCCGGGGATATGTCCATTACGTTGAGCAGTAATTTTTGAGCCATTGTACTCTTCTTCCGAGCGCGCATCCCAGACGATGGAATTCGGATCATCGAGTTGAGCCATCACCATCTGCCTGTCGACTAAGAGGCTACTGTCGGGCTCCGCCACGAAAGTTGATGGCGCGGAGGCGGATGCAGTTAAGACCTCTGCCCCGGGCAGTGTTGCGCTTCCACTTTCTAAAGGCAAACCGAGTTTTAGCCAGGCGGGCAAGCCACCGTTCAAATAAGAATAGTTATGATGCCCGAGGATATCGAGGGTCCATATCAGTCGGCCTGCCCAGCCACCGCCCTCATCATCGTAGGCAATCACATGCACATCATCTCTTAATCCAACCCGTGAAAAAACCGCACTTAAGTGATCCCGATCAGGCAGCTTGCCCACGGCGGGCTTAATGCCACAGACAAGTTCAGCCGGTTCGATGAGGACAGATCCAGGCAGGTGATGGGTGGCAAAAACCTGCGCCTGGACAACGGCAATAATTAACAGGGAATCAGAGGCCGGCATTTCATTCAGTGCTTCTGGTTCGAGTATTAATGGCAGTGGTGGGCTATTCATAAGTGATGGATTGTTCATAAGAGTCATTAGCTATTTTGTCGAGTTAGTGAATTATTTTTTAGTAAAAACAGGCTTAGTAAAAACAGGCTTAGTAAAAACAGCCTTGGTAAATTATTAGCTTGGTAAACAGGGGCTAGGTGAATTATAAGCCTGGTTAGTTGTAGACAGGGTAAAGAATACGCAGCGACCCTGAATTCCGCTCGCGCTATCAAGGATTCTCCAGGGATTCCAGAATTCGGAAATAGCTGTCGAGTCTCTCTTGGCTAATTTCCCCCCGCTCCAGGGCCAATCGAATCGCGCATTCCGGCTCCGTCTGATGGGAGCAGTCTCTGAATTTGCAGTGCCCGGAGAATGGCCTGAATTCGATGAAACCATCGAATACCTGTTGTGGGTCGATATGGCCTAGACCGAATTCGCGAATGCCTGGAGAGTCAATCAGGTCGAAGTGCTTCAGATGAAATAATCTGGAGGTCGTGGTGGTATGCATGCCCTTCTCTCTGGCCTGGGACAGTGGCCCGACCTCGGCGACAGCTTCCAGGCCCAGCCGATTAATCAAGGAGGATTTGCCGACACCTGATTGGCCTACCAGCACCGTTGTTTTTCCAGCCAAGGATTGCTCAAGTTGATCGAGCCCGGAGCCGTCCTCGGCCGACACCCGGTACAGCGGGTAGCCGATCTTTGGATAGATCGACAACATATTGTCCAAGTCCTCGTGATCCCCCGCCTGCAACAGGTCAGATTTGTTCAGAATCAAGATGGACTGCAGGTTCAGATTCTCAATCGCCACCAGATAGCGATCGATCAAGCTCATATGCGGAGGGGGTGAAGAGGCAAATACCACCAGCACCAGGTCTATATTCGCCGCCACCGGTTTAAGCACACCGCTAGCATTGGGCCGGCCAAACAGGTTGCGCCTTTCACCCTGAGCCAGAACGACGCCCGAATTAGCCCCTTCTTCCTCCCACACTACCAGGTCTCCTGTCACCAGCCTGGGCAGGTTAGCTCGTTGATGACAGCGAATAACTCTGCCCTTGTGGCGAGGATCTAAAGATTCAACATCCACGCGTTGACCAAAATGGCTGATAATGCGGCCATTACAGTTGTTCTGCGACGCATTGGCATTCCCGGAGGCATCCTCCTTGCGCACAACAAGTTCATTTTGCTGATTGTCCGATATTCGCGCTAGCTGCTGCTTACTTAATCTTCGTTTGCTCATCGCTTGCTCATCGCTTGCTCATCACTTGCTAATCGCCAAAGTGCAGTGATCAGCCGGGATTTGATCTGCCGCCCGCATTGGTCGAGGTGTCAGATTATTACATATTCCAGATTCGGAAGCTTTGCTACAATCGGAAGCTGAAAACACGGAAAACTGGATTAAAAATAATGGATAAAAGTTTGAACTTGATTTGGCTGGATCTGGAAATGACCGGTTTGATACCCGAGTCGGATCGGATCATCGAAATCGCTACTCTGGTGACAGATGCGCAACTGAATATTCTTGCCGAGGGCCCAGTGCTGGCGATAAAACAGACGGATTCGGCGTTGGCCGCCATGGACGATTGGAACCAGCGTCATCATGGGGCATCGGGCCTGATAGAAAGAGTGAAGAATAGCGCCATCGATGAGCAGGAAGCGACACGGCAGACGCTGGAATTTCTGGCAGAGCACTCGGTAAAGAACGCCTCGCCAATGTGTGGAAACAGTATCTGTCAGGATCGCCGTTTTATGGCCAGATACATGCCAGAGCTGGAAAGCTTTTTCCATTACCGAAATCTTGACGTGAGTACGCTGAAGGAATTGGCAAGCCGATGGAAACCCGAGATTCTTCAGGGGCTGGTGAAGCAAGGCAAGCATCAGGCAATGGAAGATATTAAGGATTCAGTTGCGGAACTCAAATACTATCGAGAACATTTTATTGACGCATGAACGCGCTGGGCTAAGTGTTATATCTGATGTTGTTCGAGCGCCCACTGAACATGTTCTCTAACCAAAGCAGATGAATGATCCTGTCTGGATTCAAGCGCCGCGATGGTATCCGCCGTAGGCGATGCATTTCCCAGGGCCACCGCAATATTTCGTAACCAGCAGTCATAACCGATACGCCGTATTGGTGATCCGGCGGTATTGTCCAGAAACTGTTGTTCGCTCCAGGCAAACAAATCGAGTAGCTGTACATCATCGAGGCTATGGCGCGGCGTGAAATCTTTTTCAATGGTCGCCTCACTAAATTTGTTCCAGGGGCAAACAAGCTGACAATCGTCGCAGCCAAATATGCGATTTCCTATTGCTTTGCGGAACTCCTCGGGAATTGCACTGCGCAACTCAATTGTCAGATAGGATATACAGCGCTTCGCATCCAAAAGATTGGGTTTCACAAAGGCATTGGTCGGACAAACATCGATGCAGGCATTGCAGCTTCCGCAATGATCAGATTCCTGTTGGTCAACCGGCAGTGGCAGATCGGTAAATATTTCGCCGAGAAAAAACCAGGATCCGGCACGCTTGTTGATCAGCAAGGTATTCTTGCCAATCCAGCCCATTCCGGATTTCTCCGCCAGTGCGCGCTCTAATACCGGGGCACTATCGACAAAGGCTCGATAACCAAAGGGTCCCGCGACACGCTGGATTTTCGACGCCAGACTTTGCAGTCGCTTTCGGATCAGCTTGTGGTAGTCGCGTCCTCTGGCATAACGAGCTACATATGCCTGTTGACTGTTCTGCATGGGCAGTAAGGAATTTTCCGCTTCAAGGGAATAGTCCATGCGCACACACACCACGCGAATTGTACCGGGAAGTAGTTGCTCAGGATGACAACGTTTGTCGTGATTAAGCGCCATATAGTCCATGGCGCCATGATAATTTTTGGCGATCCAGGATTCCAGGTGAGGCTCATATTCACTGAGATCAATATCGGCGACAGTAACTTGTTGGAATCCAAGTTCGATTCCCCAGGCCTTTATGTCGGCGGCTAGTTGAGTGAGGTCGAGATCGCCCATCGTTGTCTCTGTCATCGAATTTATCGTTGGCTCTGTTCTTGAAACAGTTGTTGAAACAGTTCTTGAAACAGTCGTTGAAATTGGTGTTGACACTGTTTATTCACTACAGCTTGCAGAGAATCTCTGCGGCGCGCTCAAGAGTGGAATCATCCTTGCAAAAACAAAAGCGCAAAATATTTGTTGCCGGTGCTTGCTGATAGAAAGGTGTCAGCGGTATGGCGGCAACGCCTTTTTCTCTGGTCAGGTAATTGGCGAAATCTACATCGGACTGCTGGCTAATCTCGCTGTAATCCACCAGCTGAAAATAAGTGCCCTTGGAAGGGCTAAAGCGGAATCTCGAATCGGCGATCAGCCGACAAAACGTGTCGCGTTTTTGTTGATAAAATGCGGGCAATTCCAGTGAGTGTTGCGGGCACTCCGCCATAAAATCGGCGATTGCGTATTGCACAAAGCTCGATGTGGTAAACGTTACAAACTGATGTATTTTTTTGAATTCGGTGCTGAGTTCTTTATTGGCAACACAGTAGGCCAACTTCCATCCGGTGGCATGATAGGTTTTACCAAAAGAGAAAACCGCGAAACTTTTTGTCTTAAGCTCTTCATGGGCCAACACGCTCTCGTGCTTAAGACCGTCGTAGACCATGTGTTCATACACCTCATCGGACAAGACCAGAATATCCTGATCACGAATCACCGCCGCCAAATTATCCAGGTCTGCTTTAGTCAGAATTGAACCGCAGGGATTATGTGGCGTATTGATAATGATCAGGCGTGTGCGCGCGGTAATAGATTGTTTAACGCGATCCCAGTCGATACTGTAGTCCGGCAGAGAAAGCGGGATATGGATAGTTCGACCGCCCGCGAGTTGAATCGCCGGTTCGTAGGAGTCGTAGGCAGGATCGAAAACGATGACTTCATCATCGCGGCTTACCACCGCCTGAATCGCATCGAACAGCGCCTCGGTAGCGCCGGAGGTAACGGTTACCTCGGTTTCCGGATCGGCATCATAGTGGTAGTAGGCTTTTACTTTTTCGGCAATCTGTTGTCGCAGTGCGGGGATTCCGGCCATCGGCGGATATTGATTCTTGCCATCGTTTAGATGCTTGGTGACCAGCTCTTTCAGTCGATCGGGGCAGTCGAAATCGGGAAAACCCTGAGACAGATTAATCGCCTTATAATCCTGCGCCATCTTCGACATTACAGTAAAGATGGTGGTGCCAATATTGGGTAGTTTACTTTGCAAGAGGATTCCTTTTTGACCGATGGCGCCCATTCTAACCGATAAGCCAGTTTACTCGAAGCGGCAGGCAAATTATTCGGATATAAAAAAAGCCATAATCGCTTATGGCTTTTCTAGAGGCTGGTGTAGGCCTTGGGCTACATCAAATCTTGCTGTTGTAACTGTGATTGCAACTGTGATTGCAACTGTGATTGCAACTGTTGTTATAACTATTGCTATAATTATTGCTACAACTATTTATTGTTGCAGCCACTCGTTCAGGGCGAGGATATCGTCCGGCGTCAAAACCCCGGCAATCTGTCTCAGTACCAGGCTATCGATAACGTAATTGTATCGAGCATCCGCATATTGGCGTAACGCGCGATACAGGTTTTCTCTGGAGAGCAGCACCTCAACAATATTTCGGGTGCCCACTTCGGCGCCCAGCTCGGTGGCATCCAGGGCGCTCTGCGCCGAGGTAATGGATTGTTGCCGTTGTGCGATAACCAGTACGTCGGTATTCACCCGGCGATAGGCATTACGAATATTCTGCGTTAGCTGTCGTTTGGTGAGCTCAAGGGATTCTTTCGCCGCCACCACATTGTATTCAGCCTGGCGACGTCTGGATGAGTATGCGCCGCCTGTATACAGCGGAATAGTCAGGGTAAGACCCAATGAAGTGCGGTCACTCGCGCCCCCGCCAATACTCACGCCCTCTCGGGTAATCGGGGCTGTCACTACATGCCCAAAGAATGCCGAGGCATCAAGGTAAGGCAAACGGGCTGATTTTCTGGCGCGCAGATTCTCCTCTGAAGCATCCAGAAGATAGTGCGCGGATTCGATAGCCAGGCTATTGGATTCGGCTTGAGCTTCCCATGCGTTCAGGCTGCCATCGACTTCCAGGATTGGAAAGTCTTCGCGCAGGACCTCAATGGCAGGATGAGCCTGACCGGTGACGGCCTCGAGTGCTTCGTAGCGAGACTGCAGAAAATTTTGCTGAAGAATCGTGGTGTTCCTTGCGAGGTCGTAGGCGGCCTGGCTGTCGTAGACATCGGTAATCGCCACCAGTCCAACCTCTTCCCGTTGCCGGGTCTGTTCCAGCGAGCGCAGCGCCGCTGTTTCTTCCTGCACATTGGTATCCAGGGTATCGATGGCACGAAGCACATCGAAGTAGGCCACTGCCACACGCATGATCAGGTCTTGCTCTTGCGCTGCCAGATTAACCGCGGCAGCTTTGTCATTGGCCTTGGCACTTTGAAAAGTGTACCAGTTAGCCAGATTGAACACGCTCTGACTGAGACTTGCACCCCATTGATGGTTATTAACACCAGGGCCGAAGTCATGATCATTAGCAACGCGTGTCCGTTCTCCGGTTACCGGATTGGTCACATAGACAGAATCTGTAGGGCCACTGGTTATCCTGCTGGTTCCACCCTGAGCGCCAAAAGAGGGCAGCAGCGATGCGCGACTCTGAAATACATTCTCTTTGTTCGCGCGATACTGGGCTTCTGCCTGCCGCAGTGTGGGGTCATTCTTCAGTGCCAACTGCAGAATACCGGCCAAATCATCGCCGTAGCTAAATGAGGCGGCCGTGCTGCCTAATATCAGAATTGCAAAAAATTTCGCTATACGTCCCATAGTGTGTAACCTTTAAAAGTGCTAAAAAGTGCTAAAAAGTGCTAAAAAGTGCTGATCATTTGCCTGAGAAGGTGATTAAACAGGGGTTTCGGGTGGCGGTCTTGAAGATAAGACGGCATTCTACACAGTGTAACCAAAAGTGACAATTGAATATGGGCATTTGCGACAGTTGACCTGTGGTGTTCTATTAGTTGTGCTACTGGTTATTCTATTAGACGTTTAACGGCCGATTACCGTTACAAAATATCTGGGAACACAATTTAAATGCCGCAAATTCCGCCAGGATGACGTTTATCACTATTCCAGCCAATTTCGGGCATAATATCGATTCGCTTTTTTACGCTGACAAACCCCGACCCACTGGGGTTAACTACACTGATGTACTGGATCGAAAGACTTGCTTGAGTACCTCATAACTTACTGAAAGGCAGAAACCAGCTGCGCCCCATAGGAACATCCCATGAATGCAAACCCTGAACATTTTCTCGAAAAGATTAGCCAGTTGGACACCCGCAGCGGGCAGCATTTTCCGAATTCCAGAAAGCGTTATATACAAGGTAGTCGAGTCGATCTTAAAGTGCCAGTGAGAGAAATTACGCTGACCGCAACCGAGACGGCCAGTGGCACTGAAGAAAATCCACCGCTGTGTGTCTATGATTCTTCAGGAATTTATTCGGACTCCGAGGCGACGATCGATTTACGCTCGGGATTGCCAGCAATACGCGCCGCCTGGATCGAGGAACGGGGCGACACCGAGCTATTGAGCGCGGTCAGCTCTGAATACGGTCAGGCAAGAAAGAATGACATTCAAACTGCGCATCTAAGATTCGAACATGTAAGAAACCCCAGACGGGCAAAGCCAGGTTGTAATGTCTCGCAATTACACTACGCACGAATGGGCATTATCACGCCAGAGATGGAGTTCATCGCGATTCGGGAAAATATGTCGAACGCGCAGGCGCGAGAGGAATATCAACCCGCCGGCCAACACAAGGGTCATGATTTTGGCGCCAGCATACCGGCGGAAATCAGCGCCGAATTTGTGCGCTCGGAAATAGCCCAGGGCCGCGCTATTATTCCGGCCAATATTAATCATCCCGAAATTGAGCCGATGATAATCGGGCGTAACTTTCTGGTTAAGGTTAACGCCAATATCGGCAACTCGGCCGTGTCCTCCTCGATCGAGGAAGAAGTTGAAAAACTCGCCTGGTCTGCTCTCTGGGGTGCCGACACGGTAATGGATTTATCCACGGGTAAAAATATTCATGAGACACGTGAATGGATAATTCGCAATTCAATGGTGCCAATAGGTACGGTGCCGATCTATCAGGCATTGGAAAAAGTTGATGGCGTCGCGGAAGATCTAACCTGGGAAATATTCCGTGACACTTTAATCGAACAGGCTGAGCAAGGTGTTGATTACTTCACTATTCACGCCGGTGTGTTATTACGTTATGTCCCTCTTACGGCGAAAAGGGTAACGGGAATTGTCTCCCGCGGCGGAGCCATAATGGCCAAATGGTGTTTGGCCCATCATCAGGAAAATTTTCTGTATACGCACTTTGAAGATATATGCGAAATCATGAAGGCTTATGATGTGTCGTTCTCCCTGGGTGATGGACTAAGGCCTGGGTCAATTGCCGATGCTAACGACGAGGCGCAATTTGGAGAGTTGGAAACCCTTGGCGAACTCACCAAGATTGCCTGGAAGCATGATATACAAACTATGATAGAAGGCCCGGGTCATGTTCCCATGCACATGATCAAAGAAAATATGGAGAAGCAACTTGAAGTGTGCGACGAGGCCCCTTTCTATACCCTCGGACCACTTACAACAGATATCGCACCCGGTTACGATCATATTACCTCAGGAATTGGCGCCGCAATGATAGGCTGGTACGGATGCGCAATGCTGTGTTATGTAACGCCAAAAGAACATCTGGGACTGCCAAACAAGCAGGATGTAAAAGATGGTCTTATGGCCTACAAGATTGCAGCTCATGCCGCTGATTTGGCGAAGGGCCATCCCGGTGCCCAGCTACGTGATAATGCGATATCCAAGGCACGATTCGAATTCCGATGGGAAGATCAATTTAATCTGGGTCTGGACCCTGTAACGGCGCGCGCATATCATGACGAAACTCTGCCTAAGCAATCAGGGAAAGTTGCTCACTTTTGTTCTATGTGTGGCCCGAAGTTCTGTTCCATGAAAATTTCACAAGAAGTTAGAGACTACGCCGCAGCAAAAGAATTGCAGAGCATGGATACAGCCATTCAGTCCGGCATGAGTGAGATGGCGGAGGAATATAATCAGCAGGGACGTGAGTTGTATCGAAAGGTCTAATTGCCCCTAAGACCCAATACTTCCTGTTAGATTAGTTCGCTGCTCAAATAGGCTGACAAGGCATCCAGGCAGGAATGCGCCAGCATTTTGCTGCGCGCAGCTGACCAGCCATATTTTTCGTCGGGCGTTGCTGTCGTGTCTTTGAATGGCATTTCCAGAGTTATAGCAAGACAATCATGCAGGTGAGCGATTTGTGATGTGCTCATGGTCAAGTTGGCTTGACCGGGTTGTTTTGCCGGGTAACCCTGCTCTGTCTGAAAATCAACATTAAGTTCTTGCAGGCTTCGCTTGTAGAAATTCAGCTGCGCTTGTTTGTCCGAATTCCAATTCGACAGGCCTTCGGTTCCGGCGATAAAACAATAGGGAAGCGATTCGTCCCCATGCACATCGAGTAAAAAGTCTACGCCGGTCTCCTGCATAGCCTTTTTCACATGAAAAACTTCCGGACTATTTTTCAAATCAGCATCGGCCCACTCACGATTTAAATTACGACCGACGGCATTGGTCCGAAGATGGCCGCGCCTGCTTCCGTCCGGGTTCATGTTGGGCACCAGGAATAGGTTGCACTTTTCCAGTAATACTTTGCTTGCCGGGTTGTTTTCATCTAACAGACGTTCAATACACCCTTCCATCCACCACTCAGACATGGACTCACCAGGATGTTGCCGGGCAATTATCCAGCAATTTTTCTTCGCTGCATGATCAGACCCGGAGGTAATCTGCAAAAGATCCAGATCCTGGCCATCAATGGTCTGCCCCACAACACGCAGAGAACAAAGCGGCGACTGCAGGCTTGCCGCGACGAGATCAGCATGACGCTCCATGGAATAGGGGGTGAAATAGGCGAAATAGACAGCGTCATACTGCGGTTCAAACTGAATCGAAAGCACGCCTTCCTGCAGTGAGGCAGGATGACGCCGCCACTCAATTCTGTCGTAGGAATACAACACACGATAATTTTCGAATCCTCCGGGATAGGCGGCCCCGGCGGCATTAAGGAGTTTTAGTGTGCAAGGCTTATGCTTGGCACCGCTGAGTCGGAAGTAAAACCACTGGTAGAACTCTGACTGGTTATCGCTGCGGATTTTCAATTGAATATCGTCGGGATTGTCGCAGGCGACTACTTCAATGTTTCCGGCATCGAAATTCTGGCTTATATTCACGAAATCTCCTGAAATCTGCTCAAATAAGTGGTGGCAAGGGCTGAAGTAGCCAATTTAGCGGTTGTCAGTTTAGTGGTATTTGTTATCATTGCCGACCCTTTTTTACCAGCAGATGAGAACCAGTATGTCGGTACTGACTGACAATTTAAATATAGCTTCAAATGACGCGCTGATTACGCCTGAAAGCCTAAAATCTGACCTGCCTCTTCAAGGAGCGGCGTTGGAGTCGGTGCAGCGCGCCAGAGAAACGATTTTTTCAATTCTGGACAGGAAGGACCCGCGACTATTTGTTGTTGTAGGCCCCTGTTCTATTCATGATACGGACGCGGCCCTGGATTATGCCCGCCGACTTAAGAAGCTCGCGGATGCGGTCAAAGATTCATTGTATATCGTCATGCGCGTGTATTTTGAGAAGCCACGCACCTCCATTGGATGGAAGGGATTAATCAACGATCCCTATCTTGATGATACATTCAAGATAGAGGATGGTCTGCGAAAGGGTCGGAAACTACTGCTGGATATCGTTGAAATGGGTCTGCCTACTTCTACAGAGGCGCTTGACCCCATCTCTCCTCAGTATATGCAGGATACAATTGCCTGGTCTGCCATTGGTGCACGGACAACAGAATCCCAGACACACAGAGAAATGTCATCCGGCCTTTCCTCCGCCGTGGGTTTCAAGAATGGAACCGATGGTGGTCTTACGGTAGCGGTCAATGCGATGCAATCGGTTTCCAGCCCTCATCGATTTCTTGGCATCAATGACAAGGGTCAGGTCTCTGTTGTAACAACCAAGGGTAATTCTTATGCCCACGTCGTATTACGTGGTGGCAGCAAAGGTCCAAATTACGACTCGGTTCATGTTGCGCTATGTGAGAAAGCTCTCAAGGAAGGCGGAGTTAACGGCAATATCATGATCGATTGCAGTCATGCAAATTCGAGTAAAGACCATGATGTTCAACCGCTGGTACTCAAGGATGTAAGTCATCAGATTCTGGAAGGCAATAAATCCATTATTGGAGTAATGCTGGAAAGCAATATCAATGCGGGTAATCAGCCGATACCGAAAGATCTTTCTCAATTGAAATATGGCGTGTCGGTAACCGACGCCTGTATGGATTGGGAAACCACCGAGCAAGCCATATTGAACATGGCGGAAAAGCTTAAGGACGTACTGCCTGAAAGATAGGGATTAATCCCATGCAGATCAGAACGAAGAGCCTGGCTGAGAAAGAAATTTCAGTTCCTCCTCTGTAGATTCCCTGCCCAAAATTTGATTACGATGGGGATAACGACCAAATCGGTCGATTATTTCCTTGTGTCGTCGTGCAGAATTAAAATAATCTTTCAGGCCAGGCTGATCAAATAGCGTCATCGCTATTTCATGGTTGTGGGCAGATTCGCTGTGCATGAAAGGCATGTAAAGAAAGGCTTTCTCGTCAGCCTCAAGTTCACTATCGAATTTCTTCCGGATCGCTTCTTGCGCCAGTACCAAAGCAAGAGCGTCGGAAGCAAATGCAAGCGGACTTTCCCGATAGAGATTTCGCGAAAACTGGTCAAGGACTATAACTTCCGCCAGGGAATCGAGAGGGTGATCGCGCCAGGTGTAGAGCAAGCCCCGTTGAGCTAGCTGATGGGCTTCAGCGAATCTCGCGCGAATCAGATCGTCAAATTCAGAGTCTTTACTGAATCGTTGCTTTGGGCGACTCTCCTCAAACCAGAATTGAATAATTTCCGTTGCTGACACTGGGGGTTCCCAAGGTATTCGAATTCTGAGATATTCTCACAGAATATTCAGCTAGCTCAATAGGATAATCATGATGGCTTATAGAAATTAAAAAAGCCAGCCGCGTTCACTTAAGTGAGCGGACTCTCTGGCTCGGCTTCGCGTATAGACCACATAAAACCGTAATGAAATAAAGCCCGAATCATTGATTTTTTTTGAAGGATATCTCAGACTTGAATTGCTTTGAATAACTACACTTGGATGGTTTAGAGCCGGGAAAATGCCAGAGGGACCCCTGGCTCAGGCATTGCTCGCATAGGCAATCGAAAGTGGTTCCTGTTCTCTACGTCCGTGGGTAATCCACTTTTGCACGAAGGGATTATCCAGCAAGGTCTGCATATAGGCGTTTGCCTCGCTGCTCAATTCAGCGCCGTAGGCATCAAAACAGATAGCCATCGGGGCATACATACAATCGGCTATGGAAAAGCGCCCATACAAATAGCGGCCATTTTCCCCAAATTTTCTGCGACAACAACTCCAGATAGCGTCAATTCTGGCAATTTCGTTTAACAGAGCGTCTGCTGGTTTCAGTTGACAGGACGCCTTGCAATTCATTGGCCACTCGCGTTTCAAATTTGGGAATCCGGAATGAATCTCCGCACTCGTCGATCTGGCGCTGGCCCTGCGTCTCGGGCTGGCAGGCCAGCCCGATCCACCCAATATCTGCTCAGACAGATATTCACAAATCGCCAGAGAGTCCCAAATGGTGATTTCCTTATGCAGCAACACCGGAACCTTCAGAGAAGGCGAGTAGGGACCGAGTTTTTCAGCGGTATTGTCTTGATAAAGTTGGATTGGAATTTCTTCAAAATCCACATCAAACATTTTCAACAATAGCCAGGGACACATGGACCAGGGGGAATAATTTTTGTTTCCGATTACAAGTCTAAACTCTTTCATTTTCCTATCTCCGCATTGACTACTCGTTATTATCTATTGGATTGGATCTCTATCATTCACCGTCCGGTGTTTGAGTTAGCAATTGCTTGCCTGAATCTCGCAAGCGGACGATCACGCGACGATCAAAAAAATCGGATTCGAAGTTCTGTTCCGCCTGCAAAGGCCTGGACTCACCATAGGCCACGGTTTGTATTGACGAATTTTGAATTCCCATTCTGCTAAAAAATTGTTTAACGGCGGTAGATCTTTCGCGGGAAAGTTTTAGATTCAGATCAGTATCGCCATTGCGGTCTGCATAACCGGTTATTTCGACGCGGGCCCTTGGCATTTGTTTCGCTATGCCTATCAGGCTCGCCAGCTGCTCTTCATAATGAGATTCAATGGCGCTGGAACCGGAACGGAAATGCAAGGAGAGTACCGTGTTGTCACAACAGGGATTCGATGCGATAGGGAGATTGGCAGGTACTATTTGAGCGCGATTGGCTAGCGCCTGTTGGGCAAGCTGATAATTGCGTTGTAGTTGCTGTGTCTCTTCCTTCATTGCGGCAACTTCAAGCTGGCTTGCATACAAATTGCTTTGCAAATCTCCTACTTGACCTCTGGCATGCCATCCATCACCCAATAGGGCGCCAATTACGCCGCCAATGATTACCCCGGGAGGGCCACCCGCCAGTCCGCCAACCACCAGGCCACTAAAAAAGCCGGTGTTTTCTTCGACGGAGGCGGCATCTTGATAGTCCGCACGATTAGTGTCTGCCAGTGCGTTGCCTGCAAAAACACTCAAAATAACAACCAGAGAGGTTCGCTTAATCATTTACCTAATCCTGTATTTTAGTGGAACAAAAATTCGCTTTGTGAAGTCTAATATTAAACTGGATAAGAACTATCCCTGCCTGTTGGTAGAGTCCACTCGAAGTCCAGTGAGCTTATTAAACAAGCAATTTATTGCTTTGAAGGGCAAGGATTGGGGCCATGTGGTGATTAAATATGGCAGAATCATGGCAATCACCACAGACAGGGACTGGGCACTCTGTTTCAATCAGCAATTCGGGTATAGTCGCGCTAAATCCCATCGCTCCGACAAAACATTTAGTACCCGAACCAAGGACATAGAAAAGGAAATGAGTAGACGTATCGCCATCGTGGAAGATGAGGCAGCCATTCGTGAGAACTATGCCGATGTCCTGCGTAAACAAGGCTATGAGGTACAGACCTTTGCGAATCGCAAGGATGCCATGTCGGCCTTTGACATTCGGCTTCCCAATTTGGCGATCATTGATATTGGCCTCGAGAACGAAATCGATGGTGGCTTTAAGCTGTGCCAGGCGCTACGCTCTTTATCAGATACATTGCCGATAATATTTCTCACCGCGCGGGACAATGATTTCGATACGGTGAGTGGTTTGCGTATGGGGGCAGATGACTACCTGACCAAGGATATTAGTCTTCCTCATTTAAGCGCAAGAATTGCCGCTCTATTCCGGCGCATGGATATCATTGATCAGCCGCCATCTCCGGAGAGTCTGCTACACCGAGGCAAGCTTACGCTCGATATTGGTCGCATGAATGTGGAATGGGAAGGTCAGGCAGTGCCACTTACCGTGACAGAATTCTGGATGGTGCATGCCCTAACGAAATTTCCAGGACATGTGAAAAGCAGACAAGTACTAATGCAAGAATCCAAAATATTTGTCGATGGAAACACGATTACTTCTCATGTAAAGCGGATTCGGAAAAAATTTATTCAGGCCGATGACAAATTCGACTGTATCGAAACCGTATACGGGATGGGCTATCGCTGGAATATCGCGGCAGAAAAAAGTAATAACTAACAGCCTATTTGCTAATCTATGAATTTAACATTCAAAAACCCCTTCGGAATTCGATCTAAGCTGGTTTTTCTTTCCAGCTTTTTGTTAGTTATTCCCTGGCTCGGCTATCAATATATTTTGGAGATGGAAGACTATTTGCGTAGAGGACAGGAGCAAATTGTTCTTGGTACGGCGCAGGCACTGGCTACCGCGCTGAATGAACGCCCCGAGTTGTTTAACGAAGGTAGCTATTCCCCGACACGACGCAGCGAAGATCTGTATGTTTATCCTATCTTTTCCCCTCTCTCCCATGTTGATGGAGCGCTAGTCGATTGGAATGAGTATCAGCAATATGAAGTAGAGTACAACGCCAAGAACTATTTGCGTACTCGATTAAATCCCGCCCGTTACTATGATAAAGATGATTCGCTAAGTTTCAGAAATATGGTGGGAGAGCATAATGGTTACCTGTATGCCTATTTTAAAGTCACCGATGATAAAATTGTCTATCGATCCCGAGATGCTCTCAGCGTTCATCGCAGTGATTTTCTACAGATCACCATGCTTTCCAGGGAAGGTAGCGAAATAAATCGCTATGTTATTGCCCCTCATGAGGCTGAATTTATTTATCCGTACAAGGTAAACGAGGACTACTCAGATCCGGTTTACGAAGAGCGTATCAGCGGTCAATGGTATGAGACTGATGATGGTTACGAAGTGGAGCTGCGAATCCCCATGTTAATGCTGGGGGATAGGCTGGGATTCGCTATTTTTGATGTAGACGATACCGAGAGTCGAGCGATTAGTACTGTTGTTGCGACCTATAAGTTTGCGGACGCCGAGAGGCTTGGGTCGTTACAAATACCGACCCCTGAGATCGATAGAATCGTGGCCGGTATGGGTCATAACAACTCGAGAATCCAGGTGGTTGATAGAAGTGGCCGTGTACTGCTAACGGTCGGAGATATTCAATCTGCTACAGGGTTGAAGCTTTCCACGCTACGCAATGAAGAACAAATTAATAAATATTGGTTATACATACAAAACAAAATACTCAACCCTCTTTACTATCGAATACTGACCAAGCCCAGCAATGATTTTATAGATGATCTTTATTCCGGAGTGACGCGAGAGGGAGCTCACATTGATTCGGCTCTTAAGGGTGATGCCTTCACGCAATTCAGAACGCTTGCGGATACCCAGACGCGGCTGTTGGAAGCGGCACACCCTATCTTGGCTAATGGAGAAGTGATAGGCGCCGTTGTGGTTGATCAGAACATGAATGGCTTACGCACTTTCAGAAACCAGGCAATGGAAGTGCTATTTAATACTCTATTGGCGGTAATGTTATTAGTTACGATGGGATTGTTTTTATTTGCGTCTCGTATCTCCACGCGTATTCGCAATCTTAGAAATCAAGCGGAAAATATTATTGATGACACTGGGCGAGTTAGAAATACAATTGTGGCCTCGCGTAATTCCGATGAAATTGGGGATCTGTCTCGAGGATTTTCTAGTATCGTAGAACGATTAACGCAATATACAAGTTATCTGGAGAATATGTCTTCCCGGCTATCTCATGAGCTTAGAACGCCAGTGACAGTGGTTAGATCCTCATTAGAAAATCTTGGGTTGACAGAAACAAACGAAGAGTCAGCTGTCTACATCCAGCGGGCGGAGGAGGGAATAAGCCGGTTAAACCTTATTCTCACCAATATGAGTGAAGCGCCTCGGCTTGAGCAAATGCTTCAGACCTCCGAAAAGGAAAAAATCGATTTAAGTAAAGTAATTCCCGGCTGTGTTGAAGGTTATAAGTTGGCCTATCCGGATTCGAATTTCGACCTGGATATTCTGCAGAACCCGATTTTTGTCGATGGAGTTCCGGAATATATCGCTCAACTACTTGATAAGTTGATTGCAAACGCTGTCGAATTTTCTTACCCGGACCAGGCAATCACGATTTTCTGCCGGGCGCTGCGTGATCACGTCGTTATCAAGATTTCCAATGAGGGGCCCTATTTACCGGAAGAAATGAAAGACAGGTTATTTGAATCCATGATCTCGGTAAGGCCGCAGGAAAAGCAGAAACAACCGCACCTCGGCATGGGCCTGCATATCGCTCGACTAATAGCAGAATTCCATGGTGGTCAGATTCGGGCAGAAAACAGAATGGACCGAGAGGGAGTTGTCATCACGGTTATTATCCCGCTTTTTTATCGGTAGTTGACGCGGTGTTAGTTGACGCGGTGTTAGTTGGCGCGGCGTCGCAGGCATCGACATTCCGCGCAACAGTATCCTTAACGGCTAATCCCCGGTATAAAATTTTACCGCATTTTCTTTAACGACCGGCGAATCGGTTGACCAGGCGTGACAGGTATCAAGTACAATCGGTCGTTTCCCGGTTTCGTCCAATTCAGAATCTGGCCTGTTTTTCTTCTGCCGAAGCAGGGGCCAAATTGTTTGCATGGCAACAGTTGCCATCGGGAACAGTAATTCCGTTAAATGCGTGCAGCCTTGCACTCCGCCGACTTTCATTCGTATGGCCTTGCGCCATCCAGGCCCCATTCGTATTCCCACCAGCTTCTTGTAAACCGGGGTGATATCTGGGCACATCTTAAAGGGGCTATTGTCTGTTACTGTGACCACGTCACGAATAATAAAACCATCATCAATAGTAACGCGTAATAACATTTCGTGTAGCGGCTCGCCAATTTTTACTTCACCACGCCAGTTGTTGTTGAACTGGTAGGTTTTGGTATCGGTCATGTGGGCCTCTATGTCCCACATTCCGTCTTCGCGCTGATAGCCGCGATAGTCAATAGTCCGTGTGTGAACATGATTTCTGGGAGCAGGATCGGGCAACGGCATAACAACACCTTGTTCGCAATTTATTGGGATTTAGATTGGTGAAGAACATCGTAGACGGGAGAGTTAATAGGTTTCGCAGCTGCTACTGGGCGCTTCACAAAGGCTGGATTATAACTCAAGTCGCCAAATTTGTGTGTCCTGCAAGGGCAGATGAGGCATAATGTTCGAAGAAAACTCAGGGAGTAAACAAAATGACTACAGCCAGTGCCCGCCATATCCTGGTGGATAGCGAAGAAGAGTGCATCGCACTTAAAGAACGAATTGAAGAAGGCGAAGACTTCGCCGACCTGGCCCGGGAACATTCCAATTGCCCTTCGAAGGCGCAGGGCGGAGATTTGGGTCAATTTTCTCCGGGGATGATGGTCAAGGAATTTGATGAAGTTGTTTTTAGCGCCGAGGTGAATACCTTGCAAGGTCCGGTGAAAACACAATTTGGCTATCACTTGCTGGAAGTAACAAGCCGCGATTGATTGGCGCCTCGGAGAGTCCATTACCTCTGAGAGAGCTATCGAATTTTAAACGTGTGCAGAA
The DNA here is from genome assembly GCA_013204155.1 of Pseudohongiella sp. Classification (GTDB taxonomy): domain Bacteria; phylum Pseudomonadota; class Gammaproteobacteria; order Pseudomonadales; family Pseudohongiellaceae; genus UBA9145. The sequence continues at coordinate 20,345 of JABMOK010000164.1, forward strand.
GTTCTGAAGAACTAGCGGAACACGACTGAATGAGCAGATTGCAATCGAATTTCAGTAACCAGGACGTAGAAATCTTGTCACGGGAAGAATGCCACGCTGGCTTTCTGCGAGTGGAGCGCTTGATGCTTCGGCATCGTCTTCATGCGGGTGATTGGAGCGAAATTCTACAGCGGGAATTACTGCTAAAAGCGCCGGCGGTAGGAATATTACTTTACGATCCGGTCCGTGACGAGGTGCTTCTGATCCGCCAATTCAGAGTCGGGATGCTAGATGAGCAGTCTAATCCCTGGTCCCTGGAACTGGTCGCGGGAATGGTTGCAGAAGGCGAGCAATTGCAAGAAGTCGCCATTCGCGAGGCAGAAGAGGAATCTAACACTACACCAACAGATCTCATACAGATCTGCGATTACTATAATAGCCCGGGCGGCAGCAACGAAAAAATCACCCTGTACTGCGGGCGTATTGATAGCGAAAATGCGGGGGGTTTTTTTGGATTGGTCGAGGAGCACGAAGATATAGAGGCGGTGGTTCTAAGCTACGACGAAGTGTTGCTGGCCGCAGAATCCGGAAAAATCAACAATGCCATGACTATTATTGCCGTGCAATGGCTGCAATTACATAAGCGAAGACTGTTGAATGACTGGCGCTAAACTCTGCCGTCATTGCAGAGGATTAACGGCTATTTAGTGCAGAGTTTTGCTTTCGTTGGTTTGTTGCTCTAAGCTTTATCGCTAGGCTGGCAATACTGCGGTAAATCGTTACAATTGAAGCTGGCAGCTTGGATATAGCAGGCGATGTCCGCGCAAGAATTACATAAGCGGCATTACGCAGGACCGATTCTCGGTCAAAGGCAAGTTGGAAACTACAAATTTAGACGATAGAACTAATGTCAAAAAGAAATTACCACATAGATTTAATTCGGCAGATGGCAGAATGTGATGCCAATTATATTCGCCTTCTCAAACTAGTTCCTCAGTTACAAGCCTATCGCAATAGATCATTTGCCGAAATTGCCCTGCTTGAAAAGTCCATTCACGATAGAGTGCTAATCCAGCAGATTCAGAATAGTGCAGAGCCTGAAAAGCTTCTCGAAGGGCTTAGTGTAGAATTTTGTATTGCCAATCAGAATTCTGACGGTGAGAAGGTCACTGTCGAAATAGTAATTGTAGAGGCATTCAAATACACGACTACTTTAAAAATCACACAAAAACCTGTACTCAGGCAATGGATGACAAATCCTTCTATGTTGGTTAGAACTTATCACGATGCCAGTACGGCAGAGGTAGTTTCTTATCAGGGGCACAAAAATTTTAAGCCCAGATATTCTTCACCGAATCCCAAAATGTATCATTCAGATGAGAAGATGCAGGTAAACAGATTCCTGGGAGAATGGTTAACGCATAGTTTGAAAGTAGGCAGAAGCAATAAAACGGCAGAGAAAATACTTAATACATAACAAAATACCTACGGCAGTAATGACCATACTGACTACACAGAATCCAATCAACATCATTCAGATTACTGATACTCATCTTTATGCTGATCCTGCTGGCACCTTATTGAAAATGACCACCAGCAAGAGTTTAAGTCACGTCATTGATTTGATAAGAGCAGAAGAAACTGGTATTGATTTGCTTCTCGCAACCGGAGATCTTGCTCAAGATGCATCGGATGCCGCGTATAATAATTTTTTGGTAGCAACCTCTCAGTTCGATGCCCCTCTTCGCTGGATTCCCGGCAATCATGATGATTCGGCCGTTATGGATCGAGTTGCTGAGGGGACTGACTTGGGAGAGAAAACTGTAAAAATCAATAATTGGCTTATTGTAATGCTTGATTCAACCATTCCCGGTCAATCTTATGGAAATCTGTCGACTTCTGAGTTGGCATTTTTGCAAGCCCGCCTTCAACATGCCGAAGAAGACAATTCAATCGATCATTGCCTGATCGGCCTGCACCACAATCCCGTTCCTGCGAGCGCTGCCTGGATGAAGGATGTAGGCTTGCAGAATGGGGCGGAGTTTTTTGCAGCGGTGAAAACGTTTTCCAAATTGAAATGTGTTCTGTACGGGCATATTCATCATGAGCTGGACTTCAAGCATCAGGGAATTCGATGTCTGTGCTCTCCGTCTACCTGTATTCAATTTAAGCCCAATGTCAGCAATTTTACTCTGGATAGGGTAAATCCCGGCTATCGATATCTGAGGTTGTTGGACGATGGGCATATAGAGTCGGCAATAGTGCGAGTATCGGGTGACGTATTTGAAGCAGACTATAGTAGCTCGGGTTACTAGCGCAGTGTCCTGTTTAAAGTGTCATCTATTCTGGGCGCTACACGAGTGAGACACTACACCAGCGAGTAAAGCAGAGGCTCCCCAGATAAATGTCAGCTGATCCATTTGTGCTCTATCTGCACGGATTTCTTAGTTCTCCCGAATCGAAGAAGGCCCAGCAAACCATCGCCTATTGTGAAGAAATTGGCCTGCAACAAAGTATAGCGGTACCACAAATGCGCAATGGTCCTGCCGCTACAATCCGGGAACTCCGCGTGCTAATCGAGGAGCATCAGCAAGATCAAATAGTCTTGATTGGCAGTTCACTTGGAGGCTACTACGCCACCTATTTGTCTGAAGAATACGGGATCCCTGCTGTGCTTATCAATCCAGCCGTGAGACCCTATGAGTTATGGGAAACCCATCTCGGCGAGCACCGGAACTACTACTCTAATGAGATTCACATTGTCAGCAGAGAAGATATCGAAGAGTTGAAGGACTTGGAGATTTCACCGCTAAAGAATCCTGCAAATTTTATGCTGTTTGTACAAACAGGTGATGAAACTTTGGATTATCGCCAGGCCCTGGAAAAATTCTCCAGCTCGTCCCGTGTCGTTCGAGAGAACGGTAACCACAGTTATGAAAATTTCAAGCTCGAATTACCTGCGATCTTTGATTTTTTGCTTTCAAGAATTACTCAGGGCGGGGGATGACTAATTAGCCGAAATTAGTCACAGATTCCTCTGTTTGTACGATAAAATACTGGGGCAGAGGAGCCCTAATCAACTGCAGCGACTTACAGCGCTTTCCGCACAGAGAAAATTTAATGAGCAATACCTACAACGCCGATGCGATTGAAGTACTTACCGGATTGGATCCAGTAAGGAAAAGGCCCGGCATGTACACGGATACTACCCGGCCGAATCACCTGGTGCAGGAGGTGATAGACAATAGCGTTGATGAGGCATTGGCCGGTTTCGCCCGGCACCTGATCCTCACGCTGAATAAGGATGGATCAGTCGAAGTTACCGATGATGGGCGTGGAATGCCGGTCGACAAGCACAAGGGTGAGAAAGTAAGTGGCGTCGAACTAATACTTACCCGCTTACACGCGGGGGGTAAATTTTCCAATAAGAATTACCAGTATTCCGGCGGCTTGCACGGCGTGGGCGTATCCGTGGTTAACGCCCTGTCAAAAACTCTCGAAGTCACTGTCAGGCGCGATGGCAAGGTCTACGCGATGTCCTTCAAGGGCGGAGAAAAAGCCTCTGAGTTAAAGCAGATTGACACGGTGGGCAAACGAAACACAGGCACTACGGTCAAGTTCGTCCCCGACGAGAAGTATTTCGATTCGCCGAAGATATCCATACTTAAGTTGAAACATGTGCTTCGCGCCAAGGCAGTACTCTGTTCGGGACTCACAGTCAGTTTTATTGATAACACCGTAAGCGTGGAAAATGCACAGAGCGAAGAGTGGTGTTTTGAAGATGGACTGCTCGACTACTTGCTTCAATCCACCGCTGAATACGAAACTTTGCCACGAGAACCTTTCTTTGGTTCTGTGCAAGGCAATGACGAGGCGGTAGATTGGGCGGTGCAATGGCTGCCTGAAGGCGGAGAAGTGACGGGCGAAAGCTACGTCAATCTCATTCCTACTCCACTGGGAGGAACTCACGTTAGTGGTCTGCGTACGGGTTTGTTGGATGCGTTGCGGGAATTTTGTGAGTTTCGCAATTTGCTCCCCAGAGGGTTAAAGCTGACCCCGGATGATGTCTGGGACAAATGTTGCTATGTGCTTTCCTCAAAGCTACTCGAACCACAATTTTCGGGTCAAACCAAGGAGCGCTTGTCTTCTCGGCAGTGCGCTGTTTTCGTCGCCGGGGTGGTTAAAGATTCATTCGGGTTTTGGCTAAATCAGCATAAGGATGAAGCCGAGTTGATCGCAGAGCTTTGTATTAACAATGCGCAGAGTCGTCTCAAAGCCAGCAAGAAAGTCGCGCGCAAGAAGATCACTTCGGGGCCAGCACTGCCTGGTAAATTGGCTGATTGCTCTACCCAAGACGTCATGTCGGGAGAACTATTCCTGGTAGAGGGTGATTCGGCAGGAGGGTCGGCGAAACAGGCCAGGGACAGGGAGTTTCAAGCGATACTGCCCCTGCGCGGGAAAATCCTGAATACCTGGGAAGTGGACTCCAGTGAAATACTCGCCTCCCAAACTGTGCACGATGTTGCTGTTGCACTCGGCGTAGATCCCGGGGTTAATGATATTGAAGGCTTGCGCTATGGCAAAATCTGCATCCTCGCCGATGCCGATTCCGACGGTCTGCATATCGCGACCCTGCTTTGTGCGCTATTTCTAAAACACTTTAAACCCCTGGTTGAAGCGGGCCATATCTATGTTGCTATGCCGCCCCTGTTTCGTATCGATATCGGTAAAGAAGTGTTTTATGCCCTGGATGAAGATGAAAAGAACGGAATTATCGATCGAATTGCGGCAGAGAAAAAACCGGGAAAAGTAAACGTGCAGCGTTTCAAGGGCTTGGGAGAGATGAATCCGCTGCAATTGCGCGAGACCACTATGGCAAGAGATACGCGTCGTCTGGTTCAATTAACCCTCGAAGAAGATTCCCAGGTCAAGAAAAAATCCGCGACATTCGAAATTATGGATCTATTGCTGGCCAAGGCCAGAGCGTCGGATAGAAGGAATTGGCTGGAAAAGAGCGGAAATCTAGCCGACTTTGCTGAGTAGCCAGACTGGCTCGGGAACAAGAGTCCAGATACAGAAACGAATAAGCGGGCATTGCGAGAATTGAGAAGAGAATGAACGAAGACATCACAGTAAACGCAGATGGTGTAGAACAGATAGCGCTGAAGACCTATACCCAGAAGGCGTATCTGAATTACTCCATGTATGTCATCAACGACCGTGCTTTGCCCCATTTGGGAGACGGGCTTAAGCCTGTGCAGCGTCGAATTGTGTATGCCATGTCCGAGCTCGGCCTGAAGGCGGCGGCAAAATTCAAGAAGTCTGCGCGTACCATCGGGGATGTGATTGGCAAGTTTCATCCCCATGGAGATTCTGCCTGCTATGAGGCGATGGTGTTAATGGCGCAGCCATTTACTTATCGCTATCCCTTAGTCGATGGGCAGGGCAACTGGGGGTCGCAAGACGATCCCAAATCATTCGCTGCCATGCGCTATACCGAATCTCGATTACAGGCCTATGCCGATGTATTGCTGGGGGAATTGGCACAAGGTACTGTGGATTGGAAGCCAAACTTCGACGGAACTTTAGATGAGCCGGAAGTCTTGCCGGCACGCCTGCCCAATGTTCTACTCAATGGCGGCAGCGGCATAGCCGTTGGTATGACTACAGATATCCCACCGCACAATCTGAATGAAGTGGCCAAGGCTTGTATCCATCTTTTAGACAATCCAAAGGCAACAATCGAAGACTTGTGCAAAATCATCAAGGGCCCAGACTTTCCAACCGAAGCAGAACTGATAACCCCCAGGAACGAAATTCAGGAACTTTACAGAACCGGCCGCGGCTCGCTTAAGGCCAGAGCGATCTACATAAAAGAGAACGACGAAATTGTCATAACAGCACTACCCTATCAAGTATCAGGCGCCAAAGTTTTAGAGCAAATTGCGCTGCAGATGCAAAAGAAAAAGCTGCCTATGGTAGTAGACTTAAGAGACGAGTCCGATCACGAAAACCCCACTCGGATTATCGTGGTGCCAAAATCAAATCGGGTTGATATTGATCTGATAATGTCACATTTATTTTCAACAACTGACCTGGAGAAAAACTACCGGGTCAATTTTAATATGATCGGACTAAACAAGCGTCCTCAAGTTAAAGATATTGGCAGCCTGTTGAAAGAATGGCTCCAGTTCAGAACAGAAACGGTCAGGAGACGGCTGCAGTATCGTCTCGATAAAATTCTGGACCGCCTGCATCTTTTGGATGGTTTGCTCATCGCCTATCTCAATATCGATGAAGTTATCAAAATCGTTCGCCAAGAAGACAAGCCAAAGCCGGCACTTATTAAAAAATTCAACTTGTCTGAGCGCCAGGCAGAAGCCATTCTGGATTTAAAGCTCCGCCAGTTAGCCAAGCTGGAAGAGATAAGAATCAAGGCGGAACAGAAGGAGTTGAATACAGAGCGTAAAACGCTGGAGCAATTACTGGGCTCGGCCGCCCGATTGAAGTCATTTATCAAGAATGAAATAAAAGCCGATGCGGAAAAATTTGGTGATCCAAGGCGAACGCCAATCGTTGTTAGAGAAGAATCGAAGGCCTTTAGCGAGGTAGAACTGATATCAACAGAACCGGTGACTATTGTGCTGTCAGATCGGGGCTGGGTGCGGGCGGCGAAAGGACACGACGTCGATGCGGCGACATTGCAGTACAAATCGGGTGATGAATTTAAGCTCGCCGCGAGAGGAAAGAGCAGTCAATTAGCCATCTTCATGGATTCGACCGGGCGTGCCTATTCTTTGCCCGCCCATAGTTTGCCATCCGCTCGCGGGCAGGGTGAACCACTGTCGGGTAAGGTCAATCCTCCCTCAGGTGCGACTTTTGAAGCCGTTGTTATTGGCGAAGATGATCGCGATATTCTGTTAGCCAGTGATGCGGGTTATGGTTTTGTCGGTAAAATAGCCGATTTAATCAGCAAAAATAGATCGGGGAAAAGCGTCTTGCGACCACCTAAAGGCGGGAAGGTGTTGCCGGTGCTAATGGTTGATGACTACAAAAATGATCTGGTAGTGGCTATCAGCAACGAAGGCAGGATGTTGATGTTTCCTATCAGCGAATTACCGCGCCTGGCGAAAGGCAAGGGAAACAAGATTATAAGTATACCCACCGCACGAGTCGCCGATCGTGTAGAGTATGTGGTTGCCTTAACTGTTCTTACTGCAGAAGATACTCTAACTATTCATGCGGGCAAACGGCATCACAATCTGAAACCCACAGACCTGCAGCACTATCGCGGAGAGAGGGGTCGGCGCGGTAACAAACTACCTCGAGGATTTCAAAACGTCGATCGAATAGAAGTGCTTGAAAAAGATAAAATCGAGTAAGGCCCTGGCCTCGATATTTTAGTCTGTGTAGAGGGTAACCAGCTGTATCGCCTGACGCTCTAATAGCAGATTGTAATCTGACATCGGTTCATTGCTCAAGAAGGTAATTATCTGTAATTCATCATCGACGATGGAATATTCGTTTGCGTCGATTCGAGTTCCGGCGCCGGCATGTTGGAAACAGGGTTCGCTTATTAGCAGAGAATTGTCCGGGCACTCATCACATATTTGACGTGTTATGTCTAATGTTTTGCCGGTCAGGTTGTTGGTGTCCTGAGTTACCGGCGAATATAAGCCGCTTACAGTCTGTCCGCTATGAACAGCCAATTTGAATTTGGAAGCAACGTGCTTGCCTTCTATATCATTCAGATCTCCGATTAGCTGCAAAAATAATTGACCGGCGCAAATGGCGTAGAATTCTTGCTCATCGTCCAGCTGATCGGTGGCAAAATTTATAACTATTTCATCTTCGGCACAATAGCTCACTTTGCCATTGTAGAGCTGACTAATTTTCCCTGCGAAGAAATAATATTTGTTAAGAAGATTTACCAATAACTCTTCGCTTAAGGTTGAAGAAAGAAAATGGAAGTTGGCCATTTTAATCGTCAACAGGGTGACATCTTGTTTGCCTGCTATGACTTTAAGACTCGCAGCGGCAGCCTCAGGTTTTCTGTGTCCAAAATTATTAAGAAATGTATTTTGTGCTAAAAATTCTGCGGTGGCATTGAATTGGCGAATGGCCGTGCTTATCTCATTGTTGTTCTCAGGCTCGGGACAAGTTTCAATTTCACCCTTGCGAATATTACTGATTGAAAATGCCAGCAGGCTTGCTGGAAAGCTCACCAGATAACGAAAATAGGTAGTCGTCAAGGTGATGGCGACGATCAGCAGCAGGAGTGTGGCGGCAATGACGAAGAGCAGATTGTTAACTATTCCGATTTCGATATAGCTGATATCCAGCCTTAGTCGAACATAACCGGCTACAGAATCCGCCAGGGCAATAGGCGCCATATACTCCGCCTGTATCCGGGTTACAGGTATTGGTAAAGGAATTATCGTGACCGGGGCAATCTGTGCGCTTGAGGCGGCAGCAATAACATCGTTGTCGATATTAAGCACAGCAATTTCAGCAATGGAAGGATCCTGGCTAAGAGACTCGAGAACTACATTGGTACTAATTAAATCATTAGCCAAAACCAGCTCAGTCAACTGTGTCGCAATTTGTCGGGTCAGGGTATTTCCGAGATTGTCTGCCTGCTGGCGCAATATGTTTTGCGTATTGTAGTTGCTGATTAGCCAGAAAATGCACATAGTCAGTAATATCAGCAAGCAAACCGCAACGGAAAAATTTCTGGAGATCTGCGTACTTTTTATTGCAGATGTCTGGGATTGATCAGCGCTAGGCCCTGTTTGATCTGAATTTTCTTCCAATACGATGACTCTTTAAATACGGCCAGTTTTACTATTGCCTGAAACATCAAGAATAGCAGGAGCGGACAGCTTCCCCAATAAGTTTGTTCAGATGTGCCTTATAACAGCGCTAAACGCTTATTGAAAATTAAGTGTCTCTTCCTTCAAGAATTCGAAATTCATCGAAGCTGAAGGCTCTTGCAGGCAGTATCCCTGAACGAAATTCAGTTTGGCCTGCCAGAGTAGCGGCAACAGTGACATTTTTTCTACCATTGCCGCGATGACACTTATGCCATTTTCATGTAGCCGGGAGACGATGTCGGTGAGTTGCTGGTACTGCTCGGCATTAATGTCAATCTTGGCAAACAGCGATGTGTCGAGTTTAACAAAGTGCACGCGCAGTAGAGAGAGATAGCGGAAGGGATCGGTCGTGCAGCCAAAGTTACTTATACAGAGTTTAATATTGAGCTGCTGCAGTTTGTGGCAAAAATAGCCGAGATGGTGTTGTGCGATGAGGATATCTATTTCGCTAATCTGCAACACCAGTTGCCGCGCAAATTGCGGACAAGTCGCCAGCTGCGCCTCTAGCCAGCGGGGGAACCGTGGGCTGACTAGCGAGTTGTGGGTGAGGCTGATTGTCAAACGTAAGCTGTCTCTCCCCTCTTGCTGCAATAGCTTCAAAGCCTGAGCGACTACACGTCGATCGATTTCTTCCCCGAGGGCATTATTTACCGCTGTCTCAAACAGTGCGCTGGTTGCTGCGGTGCGAGCACCCGTTGGCAGGCCGCAGCGAATTTCATAATGTTGCAGGCCATCTGCATTGAGGCTCGCGGTTGCCTGAAAGGACAATTTTAGTGGCGTATCCGCCAGAGCCTGCAACAGTAGCTTGCGTGCTATTTCAGGATTTGCATGCAGGCGCTGCGGCTCACCGCTGGGCTGATAGTGAGCAAGGGTCAAATTGTGCCGGGCACGGGCAAACATCACTTCGGCAGAGGGAACACTGCTCTGCAAACTGGCCAGGCCGACACCGCATTTCAGCTCCAGTTGCGCTGGAATCGAGGCTGACACAGCGGATAGCAGAGCCTGCTTGACCCTGTCGGTAATCAGCTGGGCATTGATGCTGCAGTCATCGAGTAACAGTATGCCAAATTCATAATGGCGGCAGCGGCAAAGCAGCACTTTTTTCGGCAGTGTTTTTGTTAAGGTGCTCGCGATATCGCTTAATAGGAGGTTCGCTTCGGACTTGCCGACCCAGCTGCGAATTTCATAGAAATTCTCCAGCTGTAAAAGGCCAAGGGTAGCGGCGGTTTTCCTGTCACGACCCTCTCTCAGTATCCGCTCTAGTGTCTGTGACAGATAGTCTTGTTCGTACAGGCCTGTCAGCGGGTCTCTCTGAGGATTTCGCTGAGGATTTCGCTGAGGATTTTGCGGCAAGCAAAGTTCCTCAGTGGCGGAATCCGCAGCAGAGCGCAGTGGCGGCGGGCTAGGGCAGTTTTGACTAATCAATTCTCGTCCTGAATTGGCGCGCCGACTAAGCTATTCGAGTCTTACTACTCTGCCCCGGGGTTTCTCTAACCAGCTGGGGCACCAGATAACCTGGAAGCTGAGTCTGCATGCTTGATAATAGCGCGATGGCATGAGCCTCGCTGACATCGAAGTGGCTGGTGCCAGCCACCCGATCCGGCAAGTGTAAGTAATAGGGTAGTACATTGTGCTGGAAAAGCGACTTGCTGAGATCGATTAAGGCTGGAGAATTGTCATTAACATCCTTTAAAAGCACCGACTGATTGAGGATCGTGACGCCATTTGCAGCCAACATGCCAAATGACTGCGCTAATTCCGGAGCCAACTCGCGACTGTGATTGCAGTGTACTACCAGGACTACCTTGAGCCTCGATTGCTGTAGGCTGTGCAGCAGATCGCGGTTTATCCGCTGCGGAATGACTATCGCCAGGCGGCTGTGAATCCGTAGGGTGGTCAGCTGTGGAATCTGGGCAAGCTGCTCCACAAGCCACGCCAGTTGCCGGTCAGAGATGGCCAGAGGATCACCACCGCTCAAGATCACCTCCTCGATGCTGCTGTCATTGCGAATATAATCGAAGGCCGCATCCCACTGCTGGCGACTCGGTGAATTGCTCTGGTAGTCAAAATGACGGCGAAAACAGTAGCGGCAGTGAATGCCACAATGGGCGGCGGCGGTTAGCAGAACCCGGCCACGATACTTGTGCAGGATTCCCGGCACGGGGTTGAATTGAGCCTCAGCCAGAGGGTCGGTGTCAAAACCGGCTTGGCCAATTTCCTCCTGGGTGGAAGGCCAGATCTGTCGCAGCAAAGGGTCTTGCCAGTTGCCTTTTTCAATTCGGTCTACGTAGGGCCGCGGCGCTTTGAGTGGGAATTGCTGTAGCGCAGCGCGGCTGTAGGGGATTTTGTCTGCATCCAACTGTAGAATTTGCAGTAATTCCTTTGGATCTGTAATCAGATCGGATAGTATTTGTTGCCATTTTTCAGCTAAGTCCGATTTAATAACTGATAAAGCCGGGTTTGTCATTGCATGTCCTGGAAATTGAATCAAAAATGGGGCTGTGCGAAAACCGAATGGGTAAATCATAGCAACAAAACACAAAATCAGACATTACCGGAAGTCTAGCGAGAGAGAAAATGGCAACTTATTCCACCAGTGAATTTAAGAATGGACTGAAAGTCCTCATCGATTCTGAACCTTGTACTATTACTGAAAATGAAATTGTGAAACCCGGTAAGGGCCAGGCATTTAATCGCGTTAAATTGCGCAATCTGATGAACGGCAGGACCTGGGAGCGAACTTATAAATCCGGCGAGTCCTTAGACGCCGCAGATATCATGGAACTGGAGATGGAATATCTCTACGAAGATGGAGAATTCTGGCATTTCATGAAGACAGATGATAGCTATGAGCAAGTTGCAGCGGATGTTAATGCTATCTCCGATGCTAAAATCTGGCTAAAGGAACAAGATATCTATCAAGTGATTTTGTGGAATGATGCGCCGATTTCCGTGACGCCGCCGAATTTTGTAGAACTGAAAGTTACCGATACGGATCCAGGCCTAAAAGGCGATACTGCCCAGGGTGGAACAAAGCCCGCGACCTTGAGTTCCGGCGCCGTGGTTAAGGTTCCATTATTCGTTAACATCGGCGACGTTATCAGGGTTGATACCCGAAACGGCGAATATCAGAATCGAGTTACCAAGTAGTTACGCAGAGGAATCGCGCGCGATTTTAACAACAGCGGTCTTAACAACAGCCGCCTTAAGAATAATCGCAAGATAGTTCCTATGCATTCATCGCCCTGTTATCGTGTGTGGTTATTGTCTGAAGAAACCCTCGTCTGTTAAACCGTTCGCTAAATCTTGGGATAGTCCAAATGCTTGACTGGAAATCGGATGCCGCTGTTGCAACATTGCGCATCCGCGCCGAAACACTGGCAAAAATTCGAATTTTTTTTGCTGCGAAAAACGTTCTTGAAGTAGAAACCCCATTACTCGCCCATTCAACAGTCACCGATGTTTATATTCAATCCCTGGCAGTAAATCGATCAGCGGCGACCTCAGAAGAAACCCTGTATCTACAAACATCTCCCGAATTTTCCATGAAAAGATTGTTAGGAATTGGAATTGGTCCAATCTATCAAATCTGCAAGGCATTCAGGCAGGGCGAATCGAGTAAGCAACATAATCCTGAATTTACCATGCTCGAATGGTATCAGCCGGGCTATTCTATGAACGATCTTATGGATGAAGTAGAACAGCTGGTAAAAAGCTTGCTGAATTGTGCGGCAGTTTCCCGGATTTCTTATCGGGACATTTTTCTGCAACACTTCGATATCGATCCTCATAGTATTTCACTGGAAGAATTGGGCGAACTTGCTAATAGGAAAATGGATTTAAGCAGCGATGATTTGGACAAGACTGATTTTTTACAACTTCTGTTCGGTAAATTTATCGAAGCAGAATTGCCTGAAAATTGCCTGATCTACGACTTTCCTGCAGATCAGGCTGCACTCGCCGTGATTGAAGAAGACAAGTTTGGCGTGTCTGTTGCTAAGCGGTTTGAGCTATTTTGTAACGGCATGGAGATTGCAAATGGATATTTCGAACTGCTTGATCCCGTCGAGCAACGGGCTAGATTCGAAGCGGACATCGAAAGAAGACGTGAGCAAAAATTGCCAAATTATGCCGCGGATGAAAAATTGATCGCGGCAATGGAAAGCGGGATTCCCGCCTGTGCCGGTGTAGCGTTGGGAATTGATCGGCTAATAATGTTGCTGGCAAAAATAAACAATATAAACGAAGTAATAAGCTTCACCACGGACCGGGCGTGATTCCAGTGAGTGTAGGACGAAGCCTTCTTCAGCATTGAATTCTCGGCAAACCCCTCTTCTCTCAAACCCCTCTCCTCTCAAACTCCTCTCAAACCCCTCTCAAACCACTGCACTGACTTATGAGCTGGCCCCGGCTTCCTCAAGCAGTCGCTTCTTATAAAGTTCCCGAAGCTTCGTGCAAATAACGCCTGGTTTTCCATCGCCTATTACGTGACCGTCGATGCTCACAACCGGCAGGGCAATGGTGGTTGCGCTGCTTATGAATGCTTCATCTGCATGCAGGGCTTCGTCAACTGTGAACAAGCGTTCTTCCAATTCAATCCCTTGTTGTTGTGAAATTTCCAGCAGAGTACGTCGGCGTATGCCGGGAAGTATAAGATTGGAGAGTGGCCGAGTAATGACCTTTCCCTCTTTCACGATGTAAGCCGTAGAGGTAACACCCTCAGTGACGAAACCATCTTCAACCATCCAGCCCTCGCTTGCTCCCCTGGAAACGGCATCCTGTTTGGCAAGACACTGAGCCAGCAAATTAATTGACTTAATGTCTCGCCGCTTCCATCTCAAATCATCGGTGGTGGCCACGGCGATACCGGTCGCTGCATCAGGATTTTCCAGTATCTGCATCGCTGATGTGAAGGCGACGAATGAAGGGGCGGTATCAGCAGGAAATGGGAAGCTCCGATCGGCTATTCCTCGGGTAACCTGGGAATAGACGACTCCTTCCTGCAATTTATTGCGCAGAACCAATTGCTGCATGACCTGCAGATATTCCTGTTTTGAGCAAGGCCAGGCGATACTTAACTCGCCCAGGCTTCTATCCAGACGTTGCAGGAAATATTCCTTGTCGACCAACTGTCCGTTGATGACGGGAACCACCTCATAGACTCCGTCGCCGAATATAAAGCCGCGATCAAAAATGGAAATCTTTGCGTCTTCTTCCTGTGGATATTGACCGTTAACGTAAACAATCCTGCTCAATTTAGTCTCCTGCTCAATTTAGTTTCAATTTTCTATAAAATTACGCGCTTTAAATGGAATCGCGCGGCGAAATTCGTTAACGCCTGGCCATCGAGTCGTTGCACTGTCCAGCCATCCATTGGGCTGGCGCCGATGGAACGGTAGAATTGAATCGATGGCTCATTCCAGTCCAGCACAGACCATTCGAGGCGCGTACAGCGGCGATCGACAGCAAGCTTGGCAATGTAGGAAAGCATGGATTTTCCAATCCCCTTGCCGCGCATCGGGGGCTGGACATAAATGTCTTCAAGATAAATCCCGGGCCGTCCGGTGAAAGTGGAGAAGTTGTGAAAGAAAAGCGAATAGCCAACTGGAGAGTCTTCGAACTCAGCGATTAGCACTTCGGCGTAATGGGTATCGCCAAACAGCGATTCCTGTAATGTTTCCACCGTCGCAACAAGCGCATGGCCTAGCTTTTCATATTCCGCCAATTCCCGAATAAATCCAAGAATTGCAGGGCAGTCATGAATGTTCGCCGAGCGGATATTGAGTCCAGGGACAGAGGTGGATATTTGCATCAAACCGTCTCACTATTTAATCAAAGAATTAACGTCCAGACTCGGAACTGCTCTGGGCAGACTGCCTCAGCCCCCCAATGTACCGATTATACACGGGGAGAGCGCGAGGCGAGATGGGATGGCCTACTATTCGTATTTGTTCCTGGCTGCTATAATGCGCGGCCTTTTTTGACCGGGGGAAGCTCAACGTGATGACCCGGCCCGGCGGCATAAACTCGCTTATTTTGACCAGCAAATAGCCTAAAACCAAGGAAAAACGATGTCAGAGAAGAAATCTACAATTATTTACACCGAAACCGACGAGGCGCCAGCGCTGGCGACCTATTCGCTTCTACCAATAATCAAAGTTTTTACTGATGCCTCCGATATTGCCGTTGAAACCCGGGATATTTCTCTCTCTGGGCGGGTGATTGCCAATTTTTCAGAGTTCTTAAGCGAAGAGCAAAGACAGGCCGACGCACTGGCTGAATTGGGGGAACTGACCCAGGACCCGATGGCGAATATCATCAAATTGCCCAATGTCTCCGCCTCGGCGCCACAAATAATGGCGGTAATTAAGGAGCTACAGGACAAGGGCTATGCGCTTCCGGATTACCCGGAAGAGCCTGCCAATGCAGCGGAGCAAGACATTAAGCTGCGTTATGACAGCGTCAAAGGCAGTGCCGTGAACCCGGTGCTGAGAGAGGGTAACTCCGATCGTCGAGCGCCGGCATCGGTCAAGTCCTATGCGCGAAAACACCCCCATTCAATGGGAGTCTGGTCAACAGAATCGAAAACCCATGTCGCGCACATGGCCTCAGGTGATTTTTTTGGCAGCGAACGATCCACCACCCTGGCGAGTCCTACGACCGCACGTATACAGCACACCGATTCAGCGGGCAGTGCCACTATTCTCAAAGACGGTATCGCCTTGCTGGCCGGAGAAGTTATTGATGCTTCTGTTCTGAACAAGAACGCACTGCGAAAATTTTTGGCGGAACAGATCGATGACGCCAGAAACCAGGGCGTACTTTTCTCACTGCACTTAAAAGCCACTATGATGAAGGTGTCAGATCCGATTATTTTTGGTCACGCGGTTACCGTGTTCTATGAAGCGGTGTTTAGCAAGCATGCCACAGTTTTTTCAGAACTTGGCATCGATCCGAATAATGGCGTTGGTGATGTCTACAGTAAGATTCAATCTTTGCCCGAAGCACAACGCGCCGAGATCGAAGCCGATATTCAGGCTTGTTATGCCAATCGTCCGGATATGGCGATGGTTGATTCGGACCGGGGTATTACTAATTTGCATGTGCCCAGCGATGTTATTATCGACGCATCGATGCCGGCAGCCTTACGTACTTCGGGTCAGATGTGGGGCCCTGACGGACAGCTACATGATATGAAGGCGGTGATCCCGGATCGTTGTTATGCCGGAGTTTATCAGCAAGTAATTGATTTCTGCAGAGTCAATGGTGCTTTCGATCCTTCGACTATGGGCAGCGTTCCTAACGTTGGTCTTATGGCGCAGAAGGCGGAAGAGTATGGATCACACGACAAGACTTTTGAAATTTCCAGTAACGGTAAGGTGGCAATAGTAGATAGTGATGGCAATGTATTGTTAGAGCACACTGTAGAAGAGGGCGATATCTGGCGCATGTGTCAGGCAAAAGACGCGCCGATTCAGGATTGGGTGAAACTTGCCGTGAGCCGGGCCAGGCTTTCCAATACGCCTGCTGTATTCTGGTTAAGCGAGGAGCGGGGCCATGATGCAGAAATAATCAAGAAAGTGAATCGATATTTACCCGAGCACGACACCGAGGGTTTAGAAATTCATATCATGTCGCCAGAGGAGGCAACCCGGTTTTCACTTAAGCGAATCAAAGAAGGAAAGGATACTATTTCTGTAACAGGTAACGTATTGCGAGACTATCTTACCGATCTATTTCCGATTCTGGAGCTTGGCACCAGTGCGAAGATGCTCTCCATTGTGCCATTGATGAACGGCGGAGGCCTGTTTGAAACAGGGGCTGGCGGTTCGGCGCCCAAGCATGTACAGCAGTTCGAAAAAGAGAACCATTTGCGCTGGGATTCTCTCGGCGAATTTCTTGCCCTGGCCGCTTCTCTGGAGCACCTGGCGAATGTAACCGACAACGCGCGCGCACAACTGTTGGCCGATTCGCTGGATAAGGCTACCGGAGATTTTCTGGACAATAATAAATCGCCATCGCGCCGAGTGAACGAACTGGACAATCGAGGCAGTCACTTCTATCTCGCGATGTATTGGGCGCAAGCGCTGGCAGCACAAAATGATGATCTCGAATTGAAAGCCAGATTCGAAAAGCTGGCTAATAATCTGATTTCCAATGAAGCCAAAATTGTTGAAGAGCTGAATTCGGCACAAGGCGTGGCGATGGATGTTGGCGGCTACTATAAGCCAAACAAGGAGCTGGTATCAGCGGCAATGAGACCGAGTGCCACGTTCAATGAAATCCTGGCGCAAGCTTAGTACTTAAGACTCGGTATTTAAGTATAGTACTCAGCCCTGGTACTTTAGAGCGAGCATAAAAAAAGCCCACCCCGT
Source organism: Pseudohongiella sp. (assembly GCA_013204155.1). Taxonomy (GTDB): domain Bacteria; phylum Pseudomonadota; class Gammaproteobacteria; order Pseudomonadales; family Pseudohongiellaceae; genus UBA9145. Next base: position 37,572 of record JABMOK010000164.1, read on the forward strand.
AAAGGGTGGGCTTTTTTGTAATCAAAGAAAAACTATTTGAGTGCTCGAACGTAGCGCTTGATGCCGCCAACGGGGCCGACTTCGGCACCAAAGATATTACCATTGGCATCGGCAACAACACCTTCCGCCGTGCAGGTTCCGGAGCAGTCGGGCTGTGGATCAGGAATCAGGAATTCAACTTCACCGGTAATCGCGCTGCCAACGCGGATTCCGCGAAACCAGTCACCATGGTCGGGGTTCACGGAACCTGATTCTGAGTCTGCGCCATAAAGGACATCATTCTTGTCAATGAAGATGCCGCTCAATCGGCTGAACTGAGGCCACACGTCGAGCAAATTTCCTTCCTGGTCGAAGATTTGAATACGGTTATTGCCGCGGTCTGCAACGAACAGCCGACCCTTGGAATCCATGGCCAGGCTATGAGGCTGACGGAAATTACCCGGCTCAGTACCCCACTCTCCGAAGGAGAAAAGATGGTTTCCTTCCGCATCGAACTTGTGCACGCGGTTGACAGTACCCTCAGCGCTGGAGTGACCCTCGCCGACGAAGATGGAACCATCAGGCGCAACATGCACGTCATTTGGGGTCAAAAAATACTCGTCATCGGCGCCGCCGCCCTTCTTGCCCAAGGTCATCAGATGCACGCCGGTAGGGCTGAATTTATGAATCTGGTGGCCGTAGGCGTTGGCTGGGGGATTGTTGCCGCCCTGATTGTCACGGCCGTCGGCAATCCATACATTGCCTTCATAATCCACGTGAATGCCGTGGGGCCAGGTGATATAGCCAGCGCCGAAACTGCGGACCATAGTGCCATTCTTGTCGAATAGCATGACCAAATTGGTATCTGGACTCTGTACGCAGGCATTGATATTGCCGCCACAGCGCTCTGCGACCCAGATGCTTTCGCCATCAAGATCGATATCAACGGTGCTTGATGAGCCCCAATTACGCCCCGCGGGTAGCTTGAAATAGCCAGACTGGGTGAGATAGGGGTTAGGTAGATCATTAGTTGGTGGCATATCAGCTTGTGCAAAGGCCAGGGCCGGAGCCAAAGCCAGTGCGATGAATACTGATTTTAGAGTGTTATTGTTAGTCATCTTTTAATAGCTCTCATTGCTTCTTATTTACGGGGGATACAAGAATAAACTAGGGCTTATCGCAATACAAATGTAATCTGTGCCACGGGTTACAGCAACAAGAGGGGGGGGGAAGCGTAAAACGAGGCTCGGGATTAGCCCCGTTTTGCTCAGAAAACAGGCGCCAGCTTTGGCTTTCTATGGGGCTATTGGGGGCTTCACAGAGGCGAAAGGAGGCGAAAGGAGGCGAAAGGAGGCGAAAGGAGGAGAAAGGAGGAGAAAGGAGTCGAATGCCATCGACTCGAGAGCATGCCGGCGCTTAAAGTAGCGGATGCGAAAGGAGTTGCCATGGGGGTGATTGTATTCGGTTAGAAGGAGTCATATTTCGGACGATATTTATGGTCAACCGAAAAATAAATTGGTATAAATCTTCCTGGATAACAGAAATCACCCATAGCCAAATCCAGAGCGTATAATGTTTAATAACAATTCACAGAACAATCAGAACAACTCCATATTGTTCTACACTTCGATCCCTTAATTTCTTTTTTATGCGGCGTTTTTCCGCATCATTTTCCAGCCTGCGATTTCGCCAGTCTGAGCTAATGAAAATACCCAATCACTAAAAAATAAATTACTCGTTACCAGGAGTGCATTTTTAATGCTTACTAATTCGCTAAATCTAAAAAGAAATATTATCACATCACCGCTCGTTATTTTCCTGGTACTTAGTCTGATTCCAGTAATGGTATTTGCAGCATCCGCCGGTTCTGTAAACACAGCACAGCTCACTTCAAGTTGGCTGGGATATTTGGCGATAGGAATTTTCGTTCTGGCCTATGCGCTAATAATTCTCGAAGAGAATATTCATCTAAAAAAATCAAAACCTGCGGTAGTTGCTGCCGGCATAATTTGGGTGCTAGTGGCAGTAGCCTATATTCAGCAGGGCGAGACTCATCTGGCGGAAGAACTGGTGCGCCACAACCTACTCGAGTTTGTGGAACTTTTTCTGTTCTTGCTGGCGGCGATGACTTATATCAATACCATGGAAGAGAGAGGCATTTTTAATTTACTCAGAGTCAAATTGGTATCGCAAGGATTTACATTCCGCCAGATATTTTGGATAACTGGCTTGCTCGCATTTTTTATATCACCGATTGCTGACAACCTAACAACCGCTTTGTTAATGGCGGCGGTAATTACCGCCGTTGGTGGCAACAATATAAAATTTATTTCAATTGCCTGTATCAACGTAGTTGTAGCGGCGAATGCCGGCGGTGCATTTAGTCCATTTGGCGATATCACTACCCTAATGGTTTGGCAGGCAGGGCTTGTCGAGTTTCAGGGATTCTTTGCGTTGTTCATTCCGTCATTGGTCAACTGGCTGGTAACGGCGGGGATCATGAGCTTTGCTATTGCGAATGAAAAACCCGACGCAGTCAACGAAGAAGCGCAGGTAAAATTTGGGGCATGGATTGTTGTTGGTCTGTTTATCTTAACCATCTCAATGGCTGTTTCGTTTCATAACTTTCTATATTTGCCGCCGGTGCTGGGAATGATGACGGGTCTGGGGTTACTTAAGCTGTTTGGTTACTATTTACAACTACGTGATTCCTCCTATATGCATGGGGTAAAGTCTATCAGTGGTGATACGGAAATATTTGAAAATTCTATGGACTCCAACGAATTCCCGAAGGATGGGAAACCTTATGATATCTATAAAAATTTGCAGCGAGCAGAATGGGATACACTAATTTTCTTCTACGGTATTATCCTCTGCGTCGGGGGACTCGGAGCTTTCGGCTATTTAGCTTTGGTCTCGGAGTTTATGTATGGTGATCTCGGCGCTACTACGGCTAACATCATTGTCGGCTTCGCTTCGGCAATAGTGGATAATATTCCGGTAATGTTCGCGGTTTTGGAAATGCGCCCGGACATGAGCCAGGGGCAATGGCTGCTAGTTACCCTGACAGCTGGGGTCGGCGGGTCGATGTTGTCAATCGGCTCCGCCGCCGGAGTGGCGGTGATGGGTCAAGCCCGGGGGGTGTACACCTTCTTCGCGCATCTCAAATGGTCATGGGCGATAATGCTGGGATACTTCGCCAGTATTGTCGCGCACTTTATGGTCAACGGGAATGCCTTCGTTTAGCCTGCGTTGCGGGCTTACAATTTGTTGGCGCCGGCTAACAGCGTGCCGGCGCCTAGATATAAGACGGCGCTTAGTCCGCTCTGAAATCTATCGATTTTATGATCTTCCAGCTTCTGGTTTTGCATTAGCCATCGCGACTTAGCGGCGAGCAGGGCATAACTGGAATCGACAAGCACAGCCAATAAGCAGAAGCTCGCAGAGAGTACGGCTACCTGCGAAATATAAGAAGCATCAGCGCTGACAAACTGAGGCAGAAAAGCACTAAAAAACAGGATGGTTTTTGGATTCGTTAGTGATACCCATAATCCTCAATGAAATTAACCGGGTTATTTCCATATCAAATTATTTTCCATTAACGGAGTTTGGAAACCCGGATGCCGAATTGATCAATCTCGACAAATACATCGCCAAATTCAGTGATATCAATTGGCGCGGCTTGCGAGTCATCATGGTAGGCAAAGATAAAAACTTTTACCGCCTCATCTTTGCGAGCGGGGAGTGTTGCATTTACAGAGTCGAAACCTTGTGGGATAAAAATATTTACAATTTCGACAGCCTCTCCTACCTCGCGGGTAAATGCGCGTTTACGGGAATACCAGGCGGATTTTTTATTGGGGAAATTGTTAGCAAGCTCGGCGTCGTAAACAAAGATGATGTCGATTTCGGTAATAAGGATTGCATTGGGGTCCAGACGTGAACGAACGGATACGGAATTCACGGCGGCAAAATTAAGGTGCATGCAAAAAATTACCAGTGAAGCCAGAATACCTTTAGTGATGGGATTTTGCAGAGCCATAATATTTCACCGAGCGTCTTATACTACTTGAGTCCGCCTGATTCATAATCGTAAGCGGACGATTGAGTCAGGACGATTAAAACTTACCGTCGAGCTGGGCCATCGTTGTTCCGCAATGGATTAAATTTCTTTGCCTTATACAGATAGCGTAGACTAAAAAAAGGCCAGGATCGGATTTCTTTCCGACTCTGGCCAGTTTTAATTTCGTTGAACCGGCGTTACGCCAGATTGAATTTTTACTCTTCAGTGGCCGTAGTGCCGGTTTCAGACTTGGGAGTGCCATCGCCATTCATGCCCAGGGACTCATATCGTCTCCAGCCGGCAAGAATGCCTGCCAAGCCATGATTGCCTTCGTGACAGGCATACTCATAGACCGGGTCGGCGGCGCGGCGCATAGGCACCTTACCTGACCAGGAAACATCCCACATCTGATCGTCTGTAACAGTGAAATCATATTCCAGAGTGTCTTTGTCAACCCAGGTGAAACGCTCTTCGATGACGGCTTGATCGGACATGCCGCGAAGATTGTAGTCGTGATAAAAGTGTTGCGTGTGAATCACCAGTTCATCGCCTTCCCAATGGGCGACTGAGTCACCTTCCCATTTAAGTTGCTTGGTGTTGTGTTCGCTATCCAGGCGGATAATTCGAGCCGAGTGCACCATTTCGTTAAGAATCATGATGTGATCCTTGGTCTGCACCAGCTGCATATTGTTATTGTAAGAGCCGGGAATCATCGGCGGACCGGCGACAAAGCCAGTTAGACAGCGGTCTACTGTGGTTCGGCCTTCGGGGCCCGCACTTTCGAATACCATCTGCCCATACACTTGCTGGCGTTCACGCCCAATCTCATTGGCCGATGGTACTCTGCCATTAGGCGGATCGTAGACCAGCGAAGTTCTTCTGTCGGCAATGGTTTCTACGCCGCGCTCGTACCAGAATTCGTTGTAGGAAATCACCCCGGGCGGATAACCGGCACCACCCACAGAATCGATAATCAGGTCGCGATTTTGTCGCTCATTCTCAAATGCTTCCCACTCGGCCGCTTCCTCGGCTGTCAGGGTGGCTTTATCGGCTAATTCTCTAGGGCGGTTGAGTGGGGTAAGAGTCCTGAAAGTGTAGGTACCCTGAAGATCGGGCTGGCCGTATTCGGTACGGGGCATGTCACTGGCCTGGGCTAATAGGGAGGGCGCAGCCATCACACTAAGTATTGCCATACACAGCTTGGAAAGGGCTCGGTTGTTCATTTAGATCTCCAACTTGTTCTAATTCTGATGTGGATTATTACACAGATAACCCCGCGAAATTACGCCTGTTTTGGGGATTATTCAAGGAGAAAATGAGTACTGGCGTTGCCGTTGATACTACGGCGGCCGTGATCAAGGCCCCATTCCAGCTTGCCGCTGCGGTAATCGGTGTTGCGGCAGATACCACAGGGGCTGTGATTGCTGCGCCTTTTCGCAGGGTCGACGCGGCGCTGGCGCCGTGCAATACCCTGCCTTCCCGTGGGTTGGTCCTTTACCGGGCGTTTTATAAATACCTTATAGATTGTCGATTTAGCCTGGCAAATTGAATTGAGCTGGTAGGTAGTTTATTCTTCCCATCGACCAATTCTCACGCTAGAGCACGACACAATGTCTCCCGCCGCCAAACAAAGCAAAAAAAGTAGCCGAACTCAGTTCCCGGATTCTGCCCCTGTCGCAAAATTTTCCATCGGCGCCTTTAAGTTTTCACTGGCTTTGGCCTTAGGCCTGTTGCTCATTTCTGCATTTCCACGGGTAAACAGCAATAATCTTCTGCTCGGGTCTTTCTGGGGCGCGGCCGCCGTATTGTTGGCCTGGCAGGCTTATCTGCTGCTTCACTCCCGTCGTGATGAGGAGAGTCGGGTGTTCACTGTCTCGTTGCGGCCCCAGCATTATATTCAGGCCATGGTTCAGGTAAGCGTCTATGCCTATTGGGGGTATTACTGGCGGCCGGTTTATGACCATGCATGGCTTATCGTCGCGCAACTCCTGTTTGCCTATTGCTTCGATATGCTTTTGGCCTGGTCACGACGCCGAGAATACAGTCTGGGCTTTGGACCTATTCCGATAATTCTCAGTATTAATTTGTTTATCTGGTTTCGGGATGACTGGTTCTACATGCAATTTCTGATGATTGCCGTCGGCTTTATGGGCAAGGAATATGTGCGCTGGCAAAGAGATGGCCGCAGTGCGCATATTTTCAATCCGTCCGCGTTTGCACTGGGTCTTTTTTCACTGGTACTGATAGCCACGAATACCACCAGCCTGACCTGGGGTCAGGAGATCGCATCGACACTGACTCTGGCGCCAAACATTTACACATTTCTTTTTTTGGTTGGCTTGATCGTCATGTACTTCTTCTCCATAACCCTGGTTGCGGGTATGGCCGCAGTGACCTTGTTCGGGCTTAGCGCTTTTTATTCAGCCACTACCGGTGTTCCCTATTTTCTCGATTCAGAAATTCCTGCCGCGGTATTCCTGGGTGTGCATTTGTTGATTACAGATCCGTCCACCTCGCCAAGAACTCCCTTGGGTAAATCACTGTTTGGTATTTTGTATGCTTTTGGTGTTTTTGGTTTATACACATTGCTCGATGTATTCGGCGCGCCAACTTTTTATGACAAGCTGCTCTGTGTGCCCTTGCTCAATCTGAGCGTTATAGCAATTGATCGTTCAGTGCGATCAATACACTCTGCATCATTGTTAAATGTTTGGCGTTCGAGTTGGCTCCAGGGTCGCGCCAACCTTGCGCATATGAGTATCTGGATCGTGATTTTTGTCAGTATGTCGATGCTGGGTAAAACCGACGGCAAACATACCGGAGATAGCTTACCTTTCTGGGAACAAGCCTGCGCCGATGACCTGCCCAATGCCTGTGGTCGATTGCTGCAATTGGAAGCAACTTATTGCGCTGATAATGCGGCCTGGGCCTGCAACGAATTGGCAGTTCATTATCGAGAGGGAAGGATTGCTGAAGCGGATGACGAACTGTCGCTTGCCTATTTTTCACGTGGTTGTGAATTAAAATTCCAGGCCTCCTGTTTGAATCTTCTCGATAGCAAATTGTTGGCAAGAGATGTGCCGCATGAACTTGATCTAAGATTGCTGTTGCGTGAGGGCGGCCTGAATTTAATGCAGATGCCGGTGGAAGATTTAATTGCACGAGCTTGCGAGCACGACTGGCAATTTGCCTGCGACAGCAACGGGGCTCGACTATGAGCAAGCCTCCAGTGAAAAAGCCGGAAATCGGTGACAAGTCGGAGGCGATTTTAGCAGAGAGAAAAGCGCCAGGTCGAACTATCGGGATTGTGGTGATGTGCGCGATGATTCTGTTTGTTGCAATTTGGATGGAGCGGCAGGCGCCGCAGATCGATGGTCAACAAATGGCCGACTTCACTATGAATGATAGTGAGGTAATCGGCTTTCGCAGAGATGCCTGGTTTCTTCCAGACGATGACTTGTCAGGTTTTGTCAGAATTCCTGCGGGCTCTTTCACCATGGGCAGTAATCCTGCCCTGGACAGACTGGCTTACGAAAATGAGCGCTGGTCGAGCGCGCGCCGGCAAGGGTCAGTTGATCTTGCCGATTACTACATAGGCAGATTTGAAGTGACTACGGCGCAGTTCAAGGCATTTCTTCAGGACGTTCCAACGCAGGCAGTTCCCCTCGAGCGTGACCAGGCGGGGAACAATCCTGTGGCCAATATTACCTGGCCGGAGGCCCTGGCCTACACACGCTGGCTCGAACAAAAATTGAAGAGCTCGGCACAGACGCCAGCGGAAATAAAACAGTTTCTTGATGAAGGTGCTCATGTCACCCTGCCCTCGGAAGCGGAATGGGAGAAGGCGGCTCGCGGTACCGATGCACGTGTGTTTCCATGGGGATCGCAAGTTCGACCAGATCTAGCCAACTATGAATCCTCTGCAGTTGTTGCGGTTGGCTCCGTGTCTTGTGATGAATGTGCCTATGGCCTGGCGGACATGAGTGGCAATGTTTGGGAGCTTACCCGTAGCCCCTTGCAGGACTACCCCTATGATCCTGCCGATGACGCAGACAGTCTGTCTGAAGATGCGCTGTGGGTGATGCGCGGTGGATCCTATGCAGACAGCATTAACAATTTACGTGCAGCCGTCCGTGGCGGTGTCGATCCTGGTGTTCGCAATAACACCATTGGATTTCGGCTGGTAATCAGTAAATTGTAGTTTCGGGATAAGCAGTTTCGGGATAAGCAGTTTCGG
>JABMOK010000017.1 GCA_013204155.1 Pseudohongiella sp.
TCGTAATTTGGCTGAGCCAAATCCCTCTCCCCCTATGGGGCGCCTTGCAGGCGTCTGCGCAGCTTCGCTGCTGTGATTCGTAATTTGGCTGAGCCAAATCCCTCTCCCCCTATGGGGCGCCTTGCAGGCGTCTGCGCAGCTCCGCTCCTTTCGAACCCCGACCAACTAGTTCGAAGCCTGTTGCTCTCAATTGGGCATTCAAAAGGAGGCCTGGAGATAAACTCGGCCAGATAAGTAATCTGCTATTCGCGGCTACAGCAATTTCTTCAGATCCGGCTTCACCACTTTCCCCATGGCATTTCGCGGCAGGGCATAGATCAGCCTAATCGCCTTGGGAATCTTGTACGAAGACATCTTGCCGTCGCACCAGTTCTTAAGATCGCTATACTCCATGCTTTTGCCTGGTTTCAGTCCGATAAAAGCCAGCACCGATTCGCCCCAGGTTTCATCTTCGACGCCGATTACCGCGCACTCTGCAATATCTTCATGGGTTAACAATGTGCCTTCAATTTCCAGTGCAGAGAGTTTATAGCCGCCGGATTTAATAATATCGATCGAAGACCTGCCCATGATTCGGTAGTAACCGTCTTCGATTACGGCGACGTCGCCGGTGCAAAACCAGCCGTCATGAAAACTTTCGATGGTGGCTTTTTCGTTATCCCAATATTCGAGAAAAACATTGTCGCCCTTGATGCGTATTTCCCCCGGGGTGTTTTCCTCCAGCACCGGATTATTATCTTCATCAAAAAGTTGTGCTTCAACACCAGGCAGTGGCTGACCCACATGGCCAGATCTTCTCTCGCCATGGTAGGGATTGGAAAGTCCCATGCCAATTTCGGTCATGCCGTAGCGCTCTAACAAAATTTGACCCGTTAGTTCTTTCCATTGATCGAACAACTTTACCGGGCAGGCGGCTGAGCCTGAAATATTTAAGCGCATGGGCCTGAAGCCGTCGCAAATTTTCTTAACTTCGGCTGCGTCGATCGTGTCGAAATATTGGATGAGTTTTACATAGATAGTAGGCACCGCCATAAATACGTTATATGTGCCCGCTACAATCTCGGCGGTGATTTTTGGAATATCGAATTTAGAAAACAAATGTACGGTGGCCCCGGCCCATAAACCACAACTGAGGATATTAATAATGCCGTGTATATGATGCACCGGTAGAAAAAGGGGGATGACATCGTCCTCGGTCCAGGACCAGGCTTCGATCAATGTTGTGATTTGCGCGGCAATTGTTTTGTGGGTACTAACTACGCCTTTCGGCTTATTGGTTGTGCCGCTGGTGAACAACATCATCGCGCGACGATTCGGATCGATGTTAGGCAAGTCGCCGACTTCTTCGGCTAGCACGTCGTCGACAGAGAGCAATTCGATATTCATTTTTGCGCAAAGTTCACGCAGAGATTCCTGATATTTTCCATTGGCGATCATGCGGGTAACGCTGGCGCAAGAAAGATAATGATCTAACTCTGCAACGGCCGAGGACACATTTAATGGCACCGCGATACCGCCCGCTCTCCATACCCCATGCATCGTAGTCACATAGTCCAGGCTCGCTGGCATAAAAAACGCGATACGTTCTTCCTGTAAATCTTCCCGGCCGTTGAGCAGGCCGGTGGCAAACTTGTCGATGCGTTGATTTACCTCGGCATAGCTATAGCGCGCGTCACCTTCGACCAGCGCTACCTTGGTATTGTCGTCGTTTAAATGGGGGAAACTGCTTTCTGACATCTGTATAAGTCCGTCTTGTTTCTGTTGGTAGATTTCTGGTTATAGAAGTTTAACTCTAGATATTTCAACTAGAGATTTTCGGGCTAAAAAGTTCTCTCGTTTTTCAAAATCGGGCATCACACCAGCGCACTCACGATAAAGAATAGTATCGACGGTCCCAGCAAGCATCCCACGCCGGTGTAAAAAGTAGCCGTCATGGCACCATAGGGTACCAGTTTGGGATCAGTCGCCGCGAGTCCGGCGGCAACGCCACTGGTCGTACCCATCAAACCACCGAACACCATGGCAGATCGAGGATTGTCGAGACCAATCGTCTTGGCAATCATCGGCGTGCCAATCATCACCAGAATGGATTTTATCAGACCAGCGGCAACGCTGAGTGCAATGACATCAGAACTGGCACCGAGTGCGGAACCGGTTACCGGGCCGACGATATACGTCACCGCACCCGCTCCAATGGTGGTTATCGCAACCGGGTCTGTGTAGCCATACATTACCGCCACGACGGCGCCGACTATAAAAGACACAATCACCCCGGCGAAAATGGAGACAACGCCGGCCATACCCGCCTTCTTTAATTCACCGAGCTTAACGCCGAAAGCCGTGGCGACGATGGCGAAGTCGCGCATCATGCCGCCGCCCATGAGGCCGATGCCACCTAGCAGGGTGATATCGGCGACACCAGTGCTACCGCCGGTGGCGCGGCCACCAAAATAGGCGGCGAGCAGACCTAGCGCAATAGCGATAGCGGAGCCGTGGATGCGCCCGTTGGTTAACTTGTCGGCGACGAAATAGGAGAGCCAAATGGTAACGCCGACGACGGCGAAGGCAACAATCAAGGAGTTTCTAACAAATACTGTCTCGAAAATTTCCATTAGACTATTTCCTCCTGCTCTGACTCCACACTTGTGGAGGCGCCGATCTTACTGATTACCGGGACCAGGGCAAAGCTGACCACCACCGCGGCGACCCCGGCAACCACGGCCAACATGCCGCCCTCGAAGGCGGCGACAACATTCTGTCTGGCCGCCATCGCGACCACGATCGGGATATACATGGCACTCCAAAATTGAATGCCGGCGCCAGATACGCCATCTACCAGGCTCTTGAATTTAGCAGAGTTGCTGGCCAGAACCAGAAACAGCATGGCAATACCGACACCGCCGACATTGGCTTGAACGTCGAGTGCGATACCGAGGACTTCGCCAATCAACATGCCCAGAATGAGGCAGGCGGACAGCAGGGCTACACCGTAAACAATCATTATTCTTATCCTTATTTTCTGTGCCGCAATTAGCGGTGAGTGCTGTTAAAGTGGGGCTGATGATATGACGCAGTCGGGTTTTGTGCAATTTAGCGTAATCGCCGGCCAAATGAGCGAATTTGATTGGGATTTAGCGTATTGTACGGCTTCCGAATTGACAGTGCAGGGCGGTTTATAGCTTAATTGTGCTCCGGTCAGCTGCGGCTCAGGGAACAACGCCAAGCATTACGCGTCACAGGTGACGGCCGCAACAACAGCAGGTTTCAATTGTTTTAAAAGGGTTTTCAAATGACTAAATTTACCACCTCATTCCTCACGCTTCTTTTGAGTATCAGCCTGTTCTCCTCGGCGGCCTCGGCTCAAAATGTGACAACGGACATCTTGCAAAGTGCTCAGGATTATTCCGATCGCTGGGTCACTTACGGCAAGAACTACGGCGCCTGGCGCTATATGCCCGATGCTCAAGTTAACCGTGAGACAGTTGCCAATCTGCGGCCGGTGTGGATTAAACAGACGGGTGTGACCGGTGGTGCCTTCGAGGTGACGGCGCTGGTCAATGATGGCCGCATGTATCTGACTACCGCTAATAGTCATCTAATCGTAGTAGATCCTTTGACCGGCGATGAGCTATGGCGCTACGACCACGATTTCGAAAACGTTGACCTCTGCTGCGGCCCCCATAATCGCGGGGTTGGCCTGTATGAAGACAAGGTATTTTACGGCACGCTGGATGCGCATTTGCTGGCTTTCGATGCGGCTACGGGCATCCAGTTATGGGATGCCGAAGTAGGCGATCATCGCGAGTCATTCTCGGTGACAGGTGCCCCTCTGGTGGTTAAAGATATGGTGTTGATCGGTGTAGGCGGCGGTGAATACGGCATTCGCGGCTATATCGATGCCTACGATGTCAACACCGGTGAGCGTCGCTGGCGCTTCTATACCACGGCTGGCGAAGGTGAGGCCGGTAATGAAACCTGGGAAGGCGATTCCTGGAAAACCGGTGGTGCTCCGACCTGGGTAACCGGCACCTACGATCCGGAGACCGACATGGTGTTTTGGGGAACCGGAAACCCGTGGCCTGATATCAACAACAACGTGCGTGCTGGTGATAACCTGTATTCCAACTCTGTGGTTGCCCTGGACGCCGATTCGGGCGAATTGCGCTGGTATTTCCAGACCTCTCCGCGCGACGAGTTTGATCACGATTCAACTTCCGAGCCGATGATCATCGAAGAAATGTTCGAAGGTCAGATGCGCAAGATGATTGTGCAGGTTTCTCGTAATGGTCACGTGTACGCGCTCGATCGTATGAATGGCGATTTTTTGTATGCGGGCGAATACACCAGGGTTAACTGGGCCGAGCGCGATGAGCGAGGCAAGCCGGTGCTTAAAGAGTCCCTGTATGAACCTGCCGACACAATGATATTCCCGGGTCTGTATGGTGGTAAGAACTGGCCACCGGCATCCTACAGTCCCGATACACACATGCTTTATATTCCAACTACGGAATGGGGAACCCGGTTTATTCGCCGCGAAGGCGAGGCGCGATCCGGCACCATGGATCTCGGTGGTATTCCGCAATTTGATACCTCCGGTACTGGCTGGGTAGTCGCCTTCAATATGCTGACCGGTGATATCGCCTGGCAACGAGAGATGCCCGGTAATTTCAATTGGGCAGGTACCTTGTCCACCGGTGGCGGCCTGGTATTTTCCGGCGCGCCTGACGGGCATGTGTATGCGATGAATGATGAAACCGGAGAGGTACTTTGGAAATTCCAAACAGGTAGTGGTATCTATGCGCCGCCTACAAGTTTTACCATCGATGGTAAGCAGTACATAGGTGTTGCATCGGGTACGCGTAATCCTGCCAGCCGAGAAGGTGTGGCAACGGGTATTTCGCCGGGTAACTATATTTTATTCAGTCTATAGCTGATTTGTAGAGTAGGTGTATGAAGTTTCAATCGGGTGTTTTGAAGGGATTGCTTATCAAACGGTTTGTAATAAAGACCTTGGCGGGGATAGTCGTGAGTTTGCTGTCCTTCTCGGTTTATTCCGGCGTCGGCGAAGGCCAGGAATTATATAATGCCTATTGTCAGCTTTGTCATGGTGGCTTGGGTGAAGGTCAGGTAATGGGGAAGCCATTAACTGACGCGATGGCAAACCGATTATCCGATCAAGATTTACTTGCGGTGATTACTGATGGCCGTTCTGGAACGGGTATGGCGGCCTGGGGTGGATCTTTAAGTGAAACTGAGATCTTCGACGTAGGCAGTTATATTCGCAATCTTCAGGGCAAGCCCGCGTTGAATTTGAACGACAATGATTCCGGCCCAAGTGATGATCCTGTCGTGCTCGCTGGAGAGCAGCTATTTAATAGTTCGGCTGGCTGTGCGACTTGTCATTCCTATGGCGATCAGGGCGGAAGCATTGGCCCCTCACTGGATGGTTTATCCAGTCGCCTGGACAATGACGCCTTAATGCAAGCCTTGCTCAGTCCATCCGCTTCCATCGCAAGCGGTTATGAGGCAAAGGTCATAGAGCAGAACGATGGTACGCGGATTAGCGGACGCTTTCGCAACGATTCCGAACTGGCCGTTCAAATTCAGAGCGAAGATGGTCGGCGTTGGGTAACCTATTTCAAGGACCGGGTAAAATCGATTTCAGATTCCCCTGAATCATTGATGCCTGACCGTTATGCTAGTCTGGGCGCACAGGAGCAGGAACAATTATTAGCGTTTCTGAAATCTCTGTAAGGCGAAAACACAAGGAGTGGTTCCAGTTATGGATCCCCGTGTGCAATGACGTTGAATTGTTCTTGTCTGAATTGTTCTTGTCTGAATTGTTCGTGATAGTTAAGCGTAATCAAAAATTCTAAGCAGTAATAATCGATAGAGATGCCTTGCTCAAGGCATCTCTTATTATTCATAGCCAGAAATCAATTGGGTGTAATTATGGAATTCGATGTCGCATCACTTGCTGTATTGGCTGTCGACTATGGCATGCAATTAGTCCTTGCCAGTGCGACACTGGTTATAGGTCTTTATGTCGTCAAGATTATTGTCGGTGTTCTTGGCAGGGTATTCGAAAAGAGCAATGTCGATCTTTCGTTGCGGGGCTTTCTGAGAAGTATGGCCTCCATGCTTCTCAAAGTCATGGTGTATATCACGGCGCTGGGTGTATTGGGCGTCGAAATGACCTCGTTTATTGCCATCCTGGCCGCCGCGGGTTTGGCCGTCGGCATGGCTCTATCGGGAACGCTGCAGAATTTTGCCGGTGGAGTAATGATTCTTCTATTTAGGCCATATAAGGTTGGTGATGTTATAGAGGCTCAGGGTTATACGGGATCGGTAAAAGATATCCAGATATTTGTAACTATATTGAATACGCCGGATAACAAAACTGTGCTGATTCCTAATGGTGGACTGGCAAATGGATCGATGACTAATTATTCGACGCAAACGACGCGCCGTGTGGACTGGACTTTTTCAATCGCCTATGGCGATGACATTGATAGAGCTTATGCTGTGTTGAATCGATTGCTTGTAGCGGATGAGCGAATACTAAAAGTTCCCGAACACTTCATTGCGCTGTCAGAGTTGGCCGCGAGTTCGGTTAATATCGTGGTAAGAGCGTGGGTAAATACAGCAGACTACTGGGCCGTGTATTACAAAATGAACGAAGAAGTCTATCGAGCATTTGCTGATGAAGGTCTCTCTATACCCTTTCCGCAAATGGGTGTGCATGTGCAAAAAGTGGATAGCTGAGCAAGTCAGGCCCGAGACAAAGGGGGCAGAAGCGCACATCAATCACCCTGGTTTCAGCAAATTCTCTAATATAGTAAAGTAATACCTTTACTAATAGAGCCTCGCGACATAGAACAGCATGGCACCGCCCATTTTTGTACTCGATATAGGGGTGCGCGGTCTCAAAGTCACCCGGGTTGTTTTTTTTTGGACTATTTCAGCGCAGTGATTCGAAAGATTGATATAGGTCAACGGTAAGGAATATCGACTATGGTTTCATACACCTACGCGCTCTGGCGACGAAAGACGCTGGCATGAATTGTCAGCAGAGGCAGGCGCAAACGCTTATCCGTTACTTCTCATGCTGTTTGACGCGCATGTCGAATGAGAGAGTAGCCCACCGTGTCTCAAGCAGGGACGGGGCTGTTGCAAGACCGGGCAGCCCCACTTTTTTGCCTCGAATTTAGCGTCAATCCAACTACATCCCAGGTCGTAGTCTGTTTTATCTCTCCCTCTCCCTCTCCCTCTCCCTCTATCTCTAGGGGCAGGCTATGATAAATCGGCGTGGGGCGAAAATCATAAATCGAGGCAGGTTTAAAGCGGGAAGATTTGCATCCTCTTTATCAGGGTAGACAGTCCGGATTTAGTCCTTTGGCATTGGCCGACTGGCGCAGTGCGTTTGCCGCACCCATCAGGCTGCGTAATTCCGCCATTCGAGAGTTTGGTGACGGGTGAGTTGACAATAATTCTGCTGGGCGCGGTCCACCGTCTACGCTCATGTTCTGCCACAGAGTAATGCTTTCCTGTGGATCGAAGCCGGCCTCTGCCATAAGTATGACGCCGATGGAATCGGCCTCGCTTTCCTGTATTCGATTGAAGGGAAGAAACAATCCCAGTTGTGTCCCCGCATCTAACACTTGCAAGTTGGTGTCAGATACCCCGAAAATTTGCGCGGCCGCAACACCGACGTCGCGCAATACTGATTGGCTCGCACGTTCATTGCCGTGATTGGCCAACACATGACCTACTTCATGGGCCATCACCGCCGCCAATTGATGTTGGTTCTGCGCGACAGAGAACAAACCATTATAGACACCGATTTTACCGCCAGGGAGGGCGAAGGCATTGGCTTGCTCATTGTCGAATACGGTGACTTCCCACGCAGAGCTGCCGCGCTGATCTTCATTCAGGGCGGCAACGACATAGTTGGCGACACATTGCGCATAGCGAGTTTCTCGGAGATTGCTTGTCTGCGGTAATTCGCTCTGCATCTGGCGATAGGCGCTGACGCCCTGTTGCGCCATCTCGGCGTCTGAGTAGAGCACGACTTGACGTCTGTTCAGAGGCGAGCTTGCGCAGGCGCCGAGCAGACTCAAAAAAATGCAAAGTTGAATCGTCTGGAAGTTTTTCATGGTCTTCTATAGCGCAATGATGATCATCACGATAAGCCTAGCGCAGTACAGCAACAATCTGCTAGAAATCACATTCCGCTGCATCCAGCTGTACGCGAATCTCATTACCTTCTTCGTCGATGTTGACTTCAAAGCAATTGCCCTCAAGATCGCGAAGCAAGCGGCGGCCGCCTGCAGCGGCAGTAGGATTGCTATTAGCTGATTCATTCAGATAAATAACTTCACGGGCGGGGGCTGCTCGATACACTACCCTGCCACGACTCGTGTCGTAAGCTCTGTCGTAACCCCAGGGATAGCTGAGTATTGAGCCGAGCACCAGGCCGCCAACAAAGTCTGCGGAATCATGCCGCCGGTATCGACTATAGCGATTGCCGTAGGAGAAGCTGAAATAGTTATCGCCGCGTCGATTACTACTGCCGTAGTGGTAGGGATTGTATCGATTGTATCGATTGGAAGAGTAGCCGTGATTAGAGTGACTGGCATAATTGGAACTGCCAAAACTGCGCCGATTACGACGATCGTCAGCCGATGCGGCTTGGCTGAGTACCATTACGGCAATGACAGAAACACTTAGCAGAACTCTTTTCATCATCATAATACTCACCTTTCTGATTACACCACCACATCCACTTAAGGATTTAGCGCGTAGATAACGAACCTTCGAGTGTAATCCTACATGAACTCAATGAACACCAGCTGAACAAATAAGTAGCTATCGAAACCATGGCTTTGCAGTGCGGATTCAGTGTTTCCAGTTTTGCACAGAAGTGACAATGATTTCATGCAGGGCTTTGGTGGCGGGACCTGCAGCGTGTCTATCTGCCAGCATGAGATACAGCGGAATCACCCGCTCAATGTTTTGCCGCAAGGGAATTTGCACCAGTTCGCCGGCGGCAAGCTCCCGTTCGATCCAGTTCCGTGGCAGGAAGCCGAAGGCCAAGCCTGATTTAATCAAGGCGATGCTGCTGGAGAAATGGCTCACAGTCCAGCGTTGCTCAGCTTGCAGCCAACCGGCATCCTGCTCGCGGCGGGCGCCGGTGTCCCGCAACACTACTTGGCGATGCGCGCGAAGTTCGAGCTCAGAGACATCGGGGCCGTGAACCGACCCGACCTTAGGGCTCTTCCCTGCGCTGTGCGTAAGCAGAGGATGCCCGGGCGCCACTACCGGCAGCATGCTAATCTGCATGAGTGGCGTACCACTAAAACCTGTCGGTAGCACTGGGCCCAACACAAGATCTGCTTTTGCTTCTAGCAAAGCCTCACTAGTACCGGAAAGGCTAGTCTCCAATACCCGGATTCTGGTGTGGGGAAATTGCTGCGAGAATTGTTCAAAGGCGCAGATTAACGATTCAATATTCAATAACACATCGAGCGCAACGACTACTTCTGCCTCGAATCCCATTGCCAGCGATGCAGCCACCGCTTCGGCATCTCTGGACTGGCGCAACAATTGCTCGGCATAGCGATACAGAATCTGCCCTGCCTCGGTCATCACAGCCTTGCGCCCGTTCAGGGCCAGCACCGGTTGCGGCAATTGTTGGTTGAGTCGATTGATGGCATAACTTATTGAAGACTGGCTTTTATTCAGTGCTTCGGCCGCCATAGCATAAGAGCCGCTATCCACCACGGTTTTGAATGCCAACCATTGATCCAGCGATATACGGGGTGGTTTCATATAAACATCTAATAATTAAATATATAATAACTAAAAATAGCATCAATACATCGAATAATATGCCCTATTATTACGCCATTCAAGTCACTATTGGCTTAATAACGAGGTTTACTATGAAACAAGGAAAATTGAGAAAAGTATTACGAGTTAGCAGCGGTCTGTTCCAGGCTAATAGTGTTAGTTCGTTGTTAATGGATGAATTGCTGGCAGGTATGCAAAAGGCGGCTCAGAATATCGAGCTACGGGAGAGGGATTTCAGAGAGCATCCTGTGCCACATCTGGATGCGGCTTGGCTGCAGGCGCTGATGAAACCAGCCAGTGAGCGGAGCGAACAGCAGCAGGCCAAAGTTGACTATTCGGATTCACTGATCGCTGAATTACAGTCGGCGGACACAATCATCATTGGTCTGCCTATGTACAATTTTTCTGTACCCTCGATGCTGAAAGCCTGGATCGATCATATTGCTCGAGCAGGAGTCACGTTTAAGTATACAGAGCAAGGTTCGGTTGGTTTGTTGCTTGGCAAAAAAGTTGTGCTTGTAGCGGCAATGGGTGGAGTGCATGAGGAAGGTGCGAGCGACTTTCTAAGACCCTATATGAAGCAGATAATGTCTTTTGTTGGCCTGGATGATGTTGAATTTGTCACGGCCGATGGATTGAACATGGGGTCAGAAAGAAGAGAACAAGGTTTAGCGGTCGCCAGAGATCAGATTGAAAAATTGATTGTTAGCTATAGAGATGAATCACAAATAGCCCAGGAGAACGTGGCATGAATAATTCAAAACCAATTCGAGAAATAGAAGAAGTGTTAGTAGCACGGGCCGCCAGTGATGGTGATGGCGTGCAATTGAAGCGGGTATTCGGCGGAGGAAATCTAGCGCGTTTCGATCCCTTCCTGATGCTTGACGAATTTGGTTCAGATAAGGCCGGCGACTATATAGGAGGTTTTCCATCTCATCCTCATCGTGGATTCGAAACCGTGACCTATATGTTGGAAGGCAATATGGAACACCGTGACCATATGGGCAATATAGGCAATTTGGGAGCGGGTGATGTGCAGTGGATGAAGGCTGGTTCCGGCGTAATCCACTCGGAAATGCCCATGCAGAAGGAAGGAAGAATGCATGGCTTTCAGTTGTGGTTGAACCTCCCCTCTAGCGAAAAGATGACACCAGCCACTTATAAGGATATCAATGCCAGTGACATCCCGACTTATAAGGCGGGCAATGTAAGTATCACCGCCATCGCCGGAGAATTAACCACGAGTGACATCAAGCTTAATGGGGCGGTTTCCGGTTTGAGCACCGACCCCGCCTATTTGGATATTGCTTTTGAAAAAGGCGATCAAATCGATATCGATGTGCCAGATGCTTACACAGCATTGGTCTATGTGTACCAGGGTAGCGCCTATGTTGGAGAGAATGTGGATGAGAATGTCGGTGAGCATGCGGTGGGGAAAGATTACCTATTGTCGAAGGGAAAGCTCGCTCGACTTTCGAAACATGGATTACTACGCATTAAAGCCAGTGCCGATAGCAAGGTATTAGTAATGACAGGCAAGCCGATCGGGGAAGCCATTGTTCAACAAGGGCCGTTTGTAATGAATACAATTGCAGAAATTCAGTTAGCGATTCGTGAGTACAATGAAGGAACGTTCGTTTAAGCGGCGGCGGATGGGGATGTCTGGCCTGGAATTAAAAACGAATATTGCAGGGAGGGGTATAACGCCCAAAGCAGGGGTGCTTGGGAGCACCAGCCTGCTTTGTTTGTTATGTGTTGTTAATCGTACGCTAATTCTTGTACTTAGATCGCAACAACATTATTTGCACATGGACCTTTCTGACCTTGTCCTACTTCGTACTCTACTGCCTGGCCATCATTAAGAGTTGCATAACCGCCACCACTCTTGATTTCTGAATGATGTACAAATAGGTCTTTTCCACCATCCTCTGGAGTGATGAAACCAAAACCTTTGTCCGCGTTGAACCACTTTACTGTACCTTTACTCATGCTATCCTCACTGGATTGATATTCAATTAATTGCAAACTTCTGCGCGAGTATTATAACTGCCATTACTGTCCCGAAGCGATAAGCAAAGGATTTTCAGTAGATTTGATGCGTAATGCCCTGAATACGTGGCATGTAGCCCTTCTCAAGGGCCGGTATCGCCGGTATTCGTAAGCTTATTTTTGACTATTTTCGCTTTTTTTGTCGAATGAGGGCCAAATTAGGCAAAAATACCGAGTGTTCCACGTTAAAATCCGCTTATCTTAATGGGCCGAAAAACGATCAAATCGGCTGTAAATCGCGCTTTCTTTCCCGAGTACACGCGCGAATTTTTTCGTTTCGGGGTAAACACGGAGACAGCTCGCGAAACAAGTGAGTCGGGCTTAATTAAGCGCTAAAGCGGGCGCTTATTGAGCGAGATAATTGACCGATTCCTGCAACTATTGCACTCGCAATGATGGACTTACGGAGAGATAGCTTCTATCCTTCGCATCCTCAAAATCCCCGGCAGGATTTTAGTTGCGCCTGAATAGCATCAAGACGCTTCGATTTTCCTGGCTTGCCGATGGCATTCTGCACACTATTTTTAAACAGGCTGTCACTGCGGCGGCAACTTTTTAGGACCATCAAATGACTACCGATACGGTAACCGCTTTCGATCAATTGGGGCTTTCAGCGCCTATTATGAAAGTATTGGACGATGTTGGATATGAAACGCCATCACCGATACAGGCAGAAACCATTCCTCTGTTACTAGAGGGACGAGATGTAGTGGGACAAGCCCAAACCGGCACCGGTAAGACGGCGGCCTTTGCCCTGCCTATTCTCTCAAAACTCGATCTAAAGCAGCAAGAGCCTCAGGTAATGGTGTTGGCTCCCACTCGAGAACTGGCAATCCAGGTGGCTGAAGCCTTTCAAAAATATGCAACGCACCTAAAGGGTTTTCATGTGCTTCCGGTCTATGGTGGCCAGGATTACAGCGGTCAAATTCGGGCATTGAAGCGTGGTGTGCATGTAGTGGTAGGCACCCCTGGTCGGGTGATGGACCATATGCGCAAGGGTACGCTAAAGCTGAATAAACTCAGCACCCTGGTGCTGGATGAAGCCGATGAAATGTTACGCATGGGATTTATCGATGACGTAGAGTGGATTCTGGAACAAACCCCCAAACAACGACAAATCGCTTTGTTTTCCGCCACCATGCCTCATCAGATTAGGCGCATCGCGAATCAGCATCTAAACAATCCTGCAGAGATTACTATTAAGGTCACAACGGCTTCAGCAGATCTGATTCGCCAACGTTTCTGGCCAGTCAGCGGGATGCATAAGCTGGATGCACTTACTCGCATTCTTGAAGCGGAAACCTTCGATGGCATGATCATCTTCGTGCGCACCAAAATAGTGACAGTGGAGTTAGCCGAGAAGCTAGCCGCCAGAGGCTTCGCGGCGGCTGCACTGAACGGTGATATTCCACAGCAGCAACGGGAACGCACCATAGAACAATTGAAGAAGGGCAAGCTGGATATCCTGGTTGCCACCGACGTAGCCGCTCGAGGTCTCGATGTAGATCGCGTAAGTCATGTCGTAAATTATGATATTCCCTACGACACCGAAGCCTATATTCACCGAATTGGGCGCACCGGCAGAGCCGGGCGTCAGGGTGATGCCATACTATTCGTAGCGCCACGGGAAAGACGCATGTTAGGCGCCATAGAAAAGGCGACGAACAAGAAAATTGAAATGATGGAGTTGCCTTCCACTGAATTGATCAATGACAAACGGATTCAACAATTCAAGCAGGCGATCTCGGACACTTTGGCAAATGAAGATTTAAGATTGTTTGCGAGCTTGATCGAACAGTATCAGCAGGATCACAATGTGCCGGCGATAGAAATAGCCTCCGCACTTGCGCGTCTGGTGCAGGGAGATACGCCCTTACTGTTACAGAAAAAATCGACCCCAAAGGCGGATAAAAGCTGGAGCCAGGAGAGTCGTGATGATGGTCGACGTGAAGAGCGCAAACCTCGCCGCGAGAGAGCCGGGGAAAGAGACGGTGGCGGCGAGCGAGGCAGGGATAAAGACAAAGATCGAATCCGCTCGCCTCGCAGAGAAGGACCTCCCGAAAAAGGCATGGAGCGTTATCGAATTGAGGTAGGTCATAAGCACGAGGTAATGCCCGGCAATATTGTCGGCGCAATAGCGAATGAAGCAGGCATCGATAGCAAACACATCGGTCGCATCAGTATTTATGATGACCATAGTACTATCGATCTACCTGGTGACATGCCAGAGGAAATCTTTAACGGACTGAAGAAAGTTTGGGTGTCAGGCCAGGCCTTGAAAATTTCACGTACGGCCAAGGAGGAGAATTCCACTAAATCTGATCGTCCTGCCATAAACAAACCTGAGGCCGATACTCCGAGCAAGAGAAAGCCGAAATCAAAAATCAAACCCAATGCCAAGGCAAAGGCCAGACTTAAAGAAGCGGCCAACGATAAAAAGAATGCCAAGAAAGGCATTAAGAAAGTGCGTAAGAAAAGCCCGGAGTAGATGCGACATAGAGCATGCAGTCAATGCCAGGCGCGGGGGCTCAGGCAAAGGAGCAGTGATTGTCGCTGAATTGGCTATTGTTGGGTTCCGTTGCTAGCTCCTTGCGCAAGCTCTCGTCCAGGCAGGTATTTGCTCAGAACTGCCCAATTCGAGCCCAAATAGGATAAATTTGACTCGACTGTGCCGCTACAAATCCCTATAGTTCGCACCCTTGAATTAATCCGAGTTTAAACACGATTCCAGAATTCGGCTAATCCACAGAAAATACACCAACCAGGACTAATCCATTGATCTCTACCGCCAATATCACTATGCAGTTCGCTGCCAAGCCTTTGTTTGAAAATATCTCTGTCAAGTTTGGGGATGGAAATCGTTATGGCTTGATCGGAGCTAATGGCTGTGGAAAGTCTACTTTCATGAAAATACTGGATGGCAGTTTGCAGCCTTCATCGGGCAATGTATCAATTTCTCCTAATGAACGTGTTGGCAAGCTCAGTCAGGACCAGTTCGCCTTCGAAACCCATACCGCGATCGATACGGTAATCATGGGGCATCATGAACTATGGCAGATTAAGCAAGAGCGTGATCGCATCTATGGTCTGGCGGAAATGACCGAAGAAGAGGGCATGAAAGTGGCGGATCTGGAAATTCAATTCGCCGAATTAGATGGCTACACCGCCGAAAGTCGTGCCGGTGAATTACTAATGGGTGCTGGTATTGCTAAAGAATTACATTTTGGCCCCATGAGCGAGATTGCGCCAGGTTGGAAACTGCGCGTCTTGCTTGCACAGGCCCTGTTTTCTGACCCGGATATTTTACTCTTAGACGAGCCGACCAACAATCTGGACATCAATGCCATTCGTTGGTTGGAAGGCGTATTAAGCCAACGTAAATCAACCATGGTAATTGTTTCTCACGATCGACATTTTCTTAACTCGGTGTGCACCCATATGGCGGATATAGATTATGGCGAGCTGCGCTTGTATCCCGGAAACTACGATGATTTTATGATCGCGTCTACTCAGGCACGAGAGAGACTGCATTCGATAAATGCGAAGAAGTCGGCGCAAATTTCCGATCTTCAACAATTCGTTAGTCGTTTTTCCGCGAATGCCTCAAAAGCAAAGCAGGCAACCTCGCGAGCAAAGCAATTAGAAAAAATAAAACTGGAGGACATTAAGCCTTCCAGTCGGGTTAGTCCCTATATCCGTTTTAGTCAAGACAAGAAGCTGCATCGTCAGGCGCTAATTCTTGAAAATTTGGGCCATGGCTACGGCGATGAAACGCTGTTCACCAAGGGCAATATGATATTGGCTGCAGGCACTCGTCTGGCCGTAATCGGCGAGAATGGCTCGGGGAAAACCACTTTCCTGCGTTGCCTGATAGACGAGCTAAAGGCGAGTGCGGGGAAAATTCAATGGGCCGAGAATGCGCTTTTAGGCTATTGCCCGCAAGACAGCACCGCCGACTTCAATTGCGAATTGAATCTTTTTGATTGGATGAGCCAATGGCGTAAACCTGCTCATGGTGATCAGATCGTGCGAGCCACGCTGGGGCGTCTTCTTTTCTCGTCTGATGATTTTGAGAAGAAAGTAAAAGTTTGTTCCGGTGGTGAAAAAAATCGTTTGTTGTTCGGCAAGTTGATGATGATGGATCCTAACGTCTTACTTATGGATGAGCCGACTAATCACATGGACATGGAAGCTATCGAGGCGTTGAACCTGGCGTTAGAGAATTACGATGGAACATTAATTTTCGTCAGCCATGACCGCGAGTTTGTTTCATCGTTGGCTACTCGGGTCATCGAAATAAAGGGTCAGAGTCTGGTTGATTTTCAGGGTAGCTATGAAGAGTATCTGGCGAGTCAGTTGGAACAAGAAAAGGTCGCCAGCCGTTGATTCTGAAGATTTTGGATAGGCGTGGCGGTGATTCCGTGCTTGTCCGGGTTACAGTTTGATCGGCTTGAGCCTTGCTGTCGGCTAGGCCATGGATAGTTCGAACCGCTAAAAAACCGCCTCATTCATTCGCCTACTTGTTTTTGTGGCATTTACTGTTACATTGCGACCATGCAAAAATCCAGTTCAGCACTACTAGGCAATGCCGCTACATTCCTTAAGCCCTATAAAAAGCAGATTTTGATAGCTGCCGTGGCTCTGGTGTTCACCGCCGGCCTCACTCTGGGCCTGGTTCAATACGTTCGGGTAATTGTCGATAAAGGTTTTGTTGAGGGTTCGACCGAATCCTTGAATATGGCCATTCTGGGCTTTCTGGTGGTGGCTGCATTGCAGGCTATAGGCACCTTCGCGCGATTCTACTGGGTCTCCTGGCTGGGAGAACGGGTGACCGCAGACATTAGAAAGGCGGTGTATGCCCACATCATCGAACTGCACCCGGGTTATTTTGAAGACAATCTAAGCGGTGAAATTCAATCTCGTATCACTACGGATACGACACTAATCCAGTCTGTTATTGGTTCGTCTGCATCTATTGCCCTGCGAAATCTACTGATGATGGTGGGCGGAACAGTGTTTTTGTTTGTTACCAATCCAAAATTAACCAGCGTGGTGATGATCTGCATTCCACTGGTGATCGGTCCGATATTGTATTTCGGTCGCAAAGTAAGACGCCTGTCCAGAAGTAGTCAGGATGAAATCGCAAATGTTGGAGCCTATGTGGGTGAGAGCATTCAGCAGATCAAGACGGTGCAGGCCTACAACCATCAACGCTATGATGATCAACAGTTTTCAAATCATGTAGAGACGGCGTTCAAGGTAGCACTCAGTAGAATCAAGATGCGTTCCTTTCTTATTACCATTGTTACGACGCTGGTGTTTGGCGCGCTAGCAATAATGATTTGGGTCGGTGGCCAGGATGTCATCAACGGCAGCATGTCCGCCGGTGAGTTAACAGCATTCGTGGCCTATGCGGTAATAGTCGCCGCCGCTGTTGGCGCCATCAGTCAGGTGATCAGTGAATTGCAAAGAGCCGCCGGTGCCATGGAACGCTTGATGGAATTGCTGGAAGCCACAAATGAAATTACGGCACCGGAGAAGCCTCGGCAGTTGGACGGAAAATTCGAAGGTCTGTTACAGGTGTCCGCATTGAAGTTCTGCTATCCCTCGAGACCGGATACGCCAGCACTCGATAATGTGACGCTAACAATCAAGCCTGGAGAGAGTGTCGCTCTGGTGGGCCCATCAGGAGCGGGAAAGTCGACCTTATTCGATATGGTGCTACGCTTTTATGATCCGCAAGTGGGTAGCCTGAGTCTCGATGGAATAGACATAAGAGAATTGGATCCGCAAGAATTACGCAGTCACATCGCCATCGTGTCGCAACAGCCGACGATGTTTACCGGCAACGTCTGGGAAAATATTCGTTATGGAAGACCCGAGGCCAGCGACGAAGAAGTACGCGCCGCCGCCGAGGCCGCGTATGCCAGTGAGTTTATCGACAAACTACCCCAGGGCTATGACAGCTATTTGGGCGAATCGGGAATTCGCTTATCCGGTGGTCAGAAACAGCGCATCGCAATTGCCCGCGCCATACTGAAAGATCCTGAAATACTCCTGCTCGATGAAGCCACCAGCGCACTGGATGCAGAGAGCGAGCGCAAGGTACAGCTGGCCCTGGAGAAATTGATGGCGAATAGAACTTCTCTGGTCATCGCACATCGCCTGGCGACGGTAATGAACGTCGATCGAATCGCCGTGCTCGATGCCGGACAACTCATTGCACAAGGTTCCCATCAGCAATTGCTGCAAGAATGTGCGTTGTACGCAAAACTGGCAAGTCTGCAATTTGCCGAGCCGAGGGCCGCGGAAACGGCGCTTGAATCAAGCAAGTAGATCGGCGGCTTGGAAGGGTTCCTCGCCAAGTTCAGTAAACAAATCCCGCGTCGGTTAGCAAACTCTGAAGACCTGAAGTGGGAAACTACAGATAAGTTAGTAGAACCGCGATGGCGAAAACAAGCAGAAAAGCAGTCGACGTAATTGTTCTGGGCGCAGGTGCGGCTGGCTTGATGTGTGCGTTTACCGCCGCTCGACGAGGACTCAAGGTTCTGGTTTTGGAGAAAGCCAATAAGGTCGGCAAGAAAATTCTGATGTCCGGCGGTGGTCGCTGTAATTTTACCAACTACTCTGTCGATGCCGGTAATTTCATCTCCGGCAACCCACACTTCTGTAAATCTGCCCTCAGCCAGTTCACCCAATGGGACTTTATTGAACTGGTAAAGCAGCATGGCATTGACTATGAAGAGCGCAAACATGGCCAATTATTTTGTCTGAATTCCGCCAATGATGTATTGGCGATGTTGCTGCAAGAATGCGAACAGTCCGCCGTTGAGATTAAAACCCACTGCCAACTAAAAAGCGTCAGCGCTCTTTCTGCTCAGGATGACAAGCGTTATCGAGTCAGCCTGATTCAAGCAGATGGGGAGAGTGGGAATCAACTCGAGCTGGATTGCCATTCCCTGGTTGTCGCGACGGGCGCATTATCGGTTCCGACATTGGGAGGGAGTGATATCGGTTATGTTATCGCCGAACAGTTCAATCTGCCGCTTACCCCGCGGCGGGCCGGCTTGGTGCCGTTTATGTTCAGTGACTCTATGCAACCACTGTGTGAGCGATTGTCGGGTTGTTCACTGGAAGTGGAAGTGACTTGTAATGGTAGCCAATTTGCAGAGAATTTATTGTTTACTCATCGTGGAATCAGCGGCCCTGCGATATTACAAATATCAAATTACTGGTTCCCCGGGGATGAAATCGAAATCAATTTATTGCCGGGTATTGATGTCGGTGAATGGATACAGCAGAGAAAACAGCAACAGGGGAAAACCCGATTAAAGACTGCTTTGAGTCAGCTTTTACCAAAATCACTGGTCGGGGAGTTGGAAAAATTATGCTGGCCGGAGCACGCTGAATCAGCTATGGCTGAGTTCAGTGATAAGCGTCTTCTGGAGATAGCGGAGAAGCTGGGTCACTGGCGCCTTAAGCCATCGGCGACCAGGGTTATCGTACAGCCGAAGTCACTTTAGGTGGCGTCGACACCGCTGGCATCAGCTCAAAAACAATGCAAGCCAGGCAGCAGGACGGCCTGTATTTTGTTGGCGAAGTGCTCGATGTAACCGGTCATTTGGGCGGCTATAATTTTCAGTGGGCTTGGTCGTCCGGTTTTTGCGCAGGACAGAATGTTTAATACGGCCGCAGGCAATGCCACTTGAGGGAAAGCTTGCTGTCAGTAGCGACGACTAATTATTACTATCGCCTCTTCTTAACAAATTCACCGCGGACTCAACGCCGCTAACAAGGCTTCTCGCCACAACCCAGAACGATAATTTCGCGCGCTGAAGAACAGACAGCGTCTGTGATGAATGCCAATGCTTCATCCAGGGTGCAGTGGCAGGATTGTTATGCAGCAGAGATTTAAAGCGAGTCGAAATCCGCGCTAACAAAATTGCCGCAAAGAACAGGAATAGAAAGCCTGGAATGACAGGTAATATCAGACCAACGAGGCCGATTATGACACAGCAAACCACAAGCAGAATGCACAGTGCCTTGTAGAGGAAAGGCATTTTTTGAGGGTTAATCTTTGAATAATTCACCGTCTTCAACTCCTGACAATCATCGATATTGAATAGCGTTAGAAAATGTAATTCATTGAATGGAACTCACTACAGGCAACTGACTAAATCAAGCCACCACGTGTAAACCAAGCAGCAACCGTACCAACTAGCTAACTCATTGTATTTATAGAGAATAAGCAAGAAGGCGGCGGCTTGATTTCGGGTTTGAATAGCGGGATTTACCATTTTGTGGAGAACCGACCTACTTACCCGCCACTCAAGGCGCGGCGTAATGGCTGTGCCAGGGCAAATTTCTTTTCATCAGCCCTGTCCCCTTTACTACAGACTATGGGGTAGAATGGCCGCCCCAAAATCCTGATGCACAAAGATTCGACTCCCCCATGCCATTATTTCGACTAGACAAGGTATCCCTTAATTTCGGCACACATATATTGTTTGACGAAATTGATTTGACGCTGATGAAAGGCACCAAGATCGGTTTATTAGGTCGTAATGGAGCCGGTAAGACGACGTTGATGAAAGTCATCGCTGGCTCGGTAATTCCCGATGGCGGGGAAAGATGGCTGCGTCCAGGGGTGGAAGTCGCCTGGCTGGATCAATCCCTACCGGAAGCCGATGATCAGACGGTTTACGATATGGTTGCCGGCGGACTATCGGAAGTCGGTGATTTGTTAAAACAATATCACCATCTCATCGCCGATTATGAACATGCAGATATGACTCAGCTGGAAAGAGTTCAGGGTCAACTGGAAGCGAAGCATGGCTGGAGCCTGGGGCAGAGGGTTGATACGGTTATTACCCAGCTGCAGCTACCCCAGGACAAATTGATGTCGGAGTTGTCGGGTGGTTGGCGTAAACGGGTGGCACTGGCCAGAGCACTGGTTAGAGAGCCGGAACTCCTGCTGCTCGATGAGCCCACCAACCATCTGGATATTCCCGCTATTGAATGGCTGGAAAAGCAATTGCAGGACTACCGTGGCGCCCTGTTGCTAGTCACCCACGATCGAACCTTCCTACAGAATGTGGCCAACAAAATAGTCGAGCTCGACCGCGGACACCTGTATCAGTTTGAGGGCAGCTTTGAGAGATTTCTTCAGTTTCGTGAGCAGCAGTTAGCCGCTGAAGACAAAGCCAATAAATTATTTGACAAGAAACTCGCGCAGGAAGAAGTCTGGATTCGTCAGGGCATCAAGGCCAGGCGAACGCGCAACGAAGGTCGAGTACGCGCTTTGGAATCGCTGCGTGAAGAACGTGGTGAGAGAAGAGAACTACAAGGCGGTGCCAGCTTCAAGTTAAACAAGGCGGAGAATTCGGGCAAGATTGTTGCTGAACTGACGGGAATAAGTCATAGCTTCGGTGACAATGTTGTGATCAAGAATTTTTCTACTACGGTTTTACGTGGAGATCGTATCGGTATTGTCGGTGCCAATGGTGCTGGCAAGTCCACGTTGCTTAAAATTTTGTTGGGAAAACTCGCGCCAGATGAAGGTGAGGTCAAACTCGGCAGCAAGCTTGAAGTCGCCTATTTCGATCAGCTACGAGAGCATCTGGATCTGGAGAAAAACCTGATCGAGAATGTCTGCGACGGTCAGGACTATATCGAAATCAATGGTGTTAAAAAGCATGCCATAAGCTATCTAAGTGATTTTCTGTTTACTCCCGACCGTATTCGTACGCCGGCCAAGGCCCTGTCCGGTGGTGAGCAAAACCGTGCCATATTGGCCAAGGTATTTAGTCGGCCGGCGAATATTCTGGTATTGGATGAGCCTACTAACGACCTCGACATAGAAACCCTGGAGTTACTCGAAGAAATTCTGTTGAAATTTCAGGGTACGGTATTGCTGGTGAGTCATGATCGACAATTTATGGACAATGTCGTTACCTCACTTATGGTGTTTGAGGGCAATGGCGTTGTTAATGAGTATGTTGGTGGTTACAGCGACTGGAACAGGAGAGGCGGCAAGCTGGTTAGTTTTGACGGTGTTGAGGCGTTACCCGGCGTAGCTAAAGAAAGCTCAAAAGACGCGACAGCGAAAAAACAAACGGCTGTCACGGGTGTGCCTAAATCAAAAAAACTTTCCTATAAAGATCAGCGAGAGCTGGATGCGCAACCCGCGCTTGTTGAAAAGCTGGAAGCCGAACACTCGAAACTGGAAGCATTAATTTCCCAAGAAGATTTTTATAGCAGTGGTGGTGAGAAAGTTGAGAAAACTCTGAAGAAGGTGGCGGATTCTCAGGCTCAGCTGGATCAAGCCTATCAACGCTGGGAAGCATTGGAAAAACTAAAACTCGAGTAAGCGCCTGGTTTTCGTTACGGTAGATTAGAAACGCAGGCGCGATTTTTTTTGGCGAATTTTAATCCCTTCGTGCCTCTTTACCCTTTCTACCTTTGCGGCTTACTTCTCCTGATTATCTTCAAGCTCATCGGCTTTGGCCTTGTTGAAACGCGGCTTGGCTCTGAATAGAGCAATCGCCAGCAAGGTAAAGAGTATTGCTATCAAGGCGCCACGTACAACGCTTTCACTGCGATCGTCCAGATAACTCCAGACAAACATACCGATGGCGATCTGTAAGGTATACAGACTTGCCCAGGGGAACATCCAGGATTTCATCTTCCAAAACCCCAACACCCCGGCACCATAGACAAACCAATGTCCAATAGCGCCAAACTTGGCCGACCAACCGGTAAACAGCACCCCGAACCAGACTTCCTGATCTTCGGCCAGGGGCTTTATGAAAATATCCCAAGGAAGATAAATAAATGTCATGAAGGCACAGAACAGCATCAGGCCATTCATCCACAATGGCCTGAGCTGCAGCTGGTTATGTAGCCTGTTCATAAATTTATCTTTCTATTCATTTATCTTCCTATTTATAGTTATTTGGGGCTACATAGTTACTTAGAAATGCATAGTTACTTAAAAACTAATAGTTACCTAGAAACTAATAGTTACCTAGAAACTAATAGTTACCTAGAAACCAATAGTTATTTAGGAATGGGAAGAAGTTTCCTGACTCGTGATTGGTAGTCAGCGTAGCTTTCTCCCAAGGATTTCACCAGGTCCTTTTCTTCGAAGTGTAAGCCTATGAATATATAGATAGTCATTGTGGCTGACAAAAAGAACAGGGTCATCGACATCGTGGGTGTAAACCATAAACCCATCAATATCCCCATCTGCAAAGGATGGCGTACGATTTTGTAAAGGAATTTTTCCGTATAGCTCGGAGAGGGTTCGGGTTTTTCTTTGAAGTTAAGCCATACTTGTTGCAAACCGAACAATTCAAAGTGATTGATTAGAAATGTTGCGATGACGGCTATTACCCATCCGCAGACATGTAAAACCAACAAGATAGTCTGTGGGATAGAACTTTCCACATCCCACAGCATGCCATCCAGCGCTCGCCAGTTAAGACAAATAACAAGCATGAGTATTCCAGATAGAAGGGTGTAAGTGCTGCGCTCAATGGACTTTGGTATGACCCGGGTCCAGATTTCTTTAAACCCAGGTCTGGCCATTACTGAATGCTGTACGCCCCAGAGCAGGATAAGACCTACGTTCATCATTATGGCCGTACCTATTGGTCCTACCTCGCCCGAATCCACGTGAATTGGCATGAAACTCCAGCCTCCGACATACAGTATGAAAAAGGTAAGCCCTCCCATTCCTACTGCGTAGGCGACAACACCATAGATTAGAATTAAAATTTTCGACATTTTATTTTCCTTATTTATTTTTATTTTAAATAGCGAAACACTCGGCGTTAAAACCTGATCTCGCCCCCTGCCTCTACTTCTCCATCTTCAATAATGACAGCTCTAAGCCCGGCTTTATGCAGCAATTCCGCTAACACCGCGCGATGCACTGTGGCGGCCAAGAAAGCGCAGGGCTCACACAATTCCGTGCCGACGCATAAGGCTGTGCCCAGAGAGAACTGTTTGCCCACAAGAGAGTTGAGATCGACGCCGCGGGTGATGATATTGCGTCGGAAATCGCCGTAGTCGATCTCTGCGTCATTTCTGCCGAGAAATGCATCCAACTCCTCTCCGGCGATCAGGCTGATATTGTTTATGGGAGGGACGCTGCCGGTCGTGCGTGATTGTACGGAGCGCGAATGATAGCGATCTCCGACGATGCCCTTGCCTGATTCCAGTTTCGCTGTTTCGATTCGTGTCACTGTCTCGCGCCTGTTATCTGCGACATAAATTCTTTCAACTTTCCCGCTCATATCTGTACTCTATATTTACTCTGATTTACAGACTGCTTGCATGGAAACCCTTGGTCTGGAAACAATCTAATCTGAAAGCAGTGCCATCACGGCGCCAGCGGGATCCTGTATCACGCAAAAATGACTGCCGCCCATGCGTCGTGGGCCGTCTAAAACCTTGCCGCCGAGCTTTTCACATTGGCTTGCGCTCTCGGCTACGCTTTCCACTCGAACGTAGATTAGCCACTGGCTGGGAAGATTGGCGTTACCGCCGCGTGCGTGGCAAACGCCTGCCACAGTGTTCTGTGTGCCCGGTAGATTGATATTGAAATCACTGTACATTCCCATATCGACTGCACTGCTGGACCAACCGACCACAGAGCAATAGAAATTTTTAACCCGTGATGCATCATCGACGGTGAGCTCCAGCCACTCGATATGGCCAACCTTGGAGGGCTTTTCTTCGAGCGCGGGTTCGTTCTCGCTGCCATCGACCGTTTCGGTCGGAGTTTCTTCGTTCATATCAATTCTCTCAAACTACGTCAGGAATTATTGTGCGTTGCTTATCATTTTTCATCGAGAATATGGGTGGGCAATCCATCAAGACTGAGTTGGTTCTTGTCTCGCCAATAGTTGGCGATGCCATCCTCGCCTATTGCCGAAATCCATTTGTCCATATTGTCTCGCTCCGTTTTGAAGTCATACAAGGGCACGCCAAAACCACAGGAAGTTTGTACGAGCTGTATGGAAAAGTCGACATATTGACGTGCGCTCGCGTGAGGCTCGAACAGGGCGGAGAATTCATCCCACTGACTATCACGCGGATGTACGGCAACCGCTTTACCGTACAGGCGAAGTATTTTTGGATTACCATCGAAGGCGCAAAACATCAGGGTCATTCGAGTATTCTGCGCCAGATGGGCGGCAGTCTCATTGCCACTGCCGGTGATGTTTAGCCACACGATTCTATTAGGAGAAAGTACTCGAAGGCTGTCATAACCTTTTGGTGAGACATTAATAGTGCCATCGTTGGCCGCGGTGCCTACGAAGAAAAGTTTTTGCTCATCGATGAATGCAATATGCTCTGTCGACAGCTGTTCATAGCGACGGGCCATGGTATCTCCTTATACAAGTCTTAGGTTTGAAATAGCCGCGCCGAGACTCGGGAGCCCATCTTAACAGCTGTTTCTCTGTCAGGGCTTTCTCTGTCGGGACAAGCAGTCTCTGTCGGGACTAGCTGTTAACTGTCAGAGCTGCTGCCCTGACAGTTAACAGTTAGTCAGGCCGCTTTACGATCGGTACAAATCGCTTGATAAGCTCCGCCGATTAGCTCTCCTAATCGGGTAAGCTGAAGACATAAACCGCATTACCGGATTGGGGATAGACAATTTCCGTAGCGATAACCGCCGGCACCGAGCGTGGGCTGGTACCGCCGAGTGCCGCAGTAACAGCGATGTATTGCTTACCATCGACGGCGAAAGAAATCGGATGACCCTGCACCGAAGTACCAAGTCGGGTTTCCCAGAGAATTTCACCGTTTTTGACGTCGAAGGCCTTGAAGCGACGATCGAGGTCGCCAACAAAAACCAGGTCGCCACCGGTAGACATGGTGCCGGTATGGAATGAGGCGCGCTGTTGATAACTCCACACTTCTTCCATGGTGTCGACGTTGTAGGCGCCAATTTTGCCGAGGTTACCGTCGGTACCCGGCATCTCGAAAAATTTACGACTGGCGGCGAGACCACCGCCGCCTTGAACCAGCGCAACTTCCCGCGCCGCATTTTCAAGACAGGTTTGGCTCAGTGGCGCGATAATTGTTCCCGAGGGCTCATGGTAGGTCATTGAATGCCAGTCCTTGCCGCCGGTGCTGCTGGGGCAGGCAGAGGTCCATTCGTTCAGCTTGGCATTCTGAATGTCTTCCCGGTAGGTGACTGCGCCGGTGACAGGATCGATATTGGTAAAGGCATTCTGGAAAACTGTTTCCTTGAAGCCTTTAAATTCACCGCTGACTCGATCATTCTTCCACAGGATGCCGTATTTCCCCAGGGAGAAAACCAGTTTCTCATCGCCTCGGTTAACCAGTACTCGCTCGAATACTTCATCCAGATCCAGGGCTTCGGCAGGAACATGCTGGAAGAACCAGTCCAGTTTGCCGGTATCGACGTTAATCGCAACGGTAGAGTTGGTGAACAGTCCCACATCATCGATAGTCAGGTGGCGGCTTACGGGCACCCAGGGCTTCTGTTGCGCGGTGCCCCAGTAGGTCAGTTTCAATTCCGGGTCATAGCTACCGGTGATCCAGGTTTCACCCCCGGCACGGAATACATCGGCTAGCTCGCCCCAGGTATCTCCACCAGGTTCGTTGGCTTTGGCGATAGTATTGAAGCGCCACTCCAACTCGCCGGTGTTGGCATCATGGGCACTGATATAGCAGTCTTCCGGAATATAATTTGCGCAACCGGCGAGACCAAGAATTACCTTGCCATCGGCTACGATTGGGCCGCTGGAATTCGAGAAGCCTTTGCTGGAATCGGCAACAACCGTCTCCCAAACCTGCTCGCCGGTACGGGCATCCAGTGCCACCAGTCGCGCATCGGTGGTAGCTTGAATAATCTTGTCGTTATAGATGGCGATGTTGCGCATATCCTGGCGATTGGCGGGGCCGGTCCAGTTTTCCCAAATCAGATCGCCGGTCTTGGCGTCCAATGCCTGAATAACATTGCCGGGATTAATCAGGTACATAATGCCGTTATATACCAAGGGAGCAGGTTCGGAATCTCCTTCATGCATGTTCCAAACCCATTCCAGAGTCAGATTGCCGACGTTTTCGGTATTAATTTCATCCAATGGACTATAGCTGTGAGCATTGTAGCTGCGTCTATGCATCGGCCAATCGGCGGGATCGGGATTTTCCAACATGGCGTCGGTAACTGGTACAAAATTCTCTACCGTGCCTGCAATCGTTATTCCCTGCGGCGACGGTGGCGCGGCCCGTTGTCTTCTGGCCACGACCTGGGAAATATTATCGGCAATGGTGAAATCGGTGCTCGCTGTTAATTCGTTAACCACCGTGTCGACGCCATTGCTGCTCAATATGTGAGCAACGAGATTGATGTAATCATCGGTGCTAATTGAATCGTTGCCCCCTGGAGGCATATTCGCCTGGATATTGCCCAGCAGTATCGCCGGAGTTCGCTCGCCCCAACGCTGCACGAATGCCTGGCCGGATAGAATTGGCCCCAGGGTTGTGCCTTCCAGATTGGCGCCATGACAGGCGGCGCAATTCGTGGCGAAGGTGCTTGCGCCTGCTTCTGCTTGCGAGGCGAAGGTGACGCCAGCGATTGTAGCCGAAGCTTGATCTTCGCCTTCATCACTGCAGGCAACCAGGCTTGCTAACAAACCGGTGACTAGTAGCGCTTTAGAAATATTGCTTAAAGTAAATTTCATGAATTCAGCCTCAATTATTTTCTGGCGAAAATCCAGCCGCGCAATTCGCCGGCAGGATTGGTCTGACTATGTATTTGTATATAGAGCTCGTTTTTCCTCAGAGCCGTTACCTGAGCGTCGCTTAATTCCAGCTCGGCGGTAATTTCGCCGGCAGGCAATAAGGTAACTTCAAGCGGATGCACTACCGGGCCAGGTTGAGCCGGCGGGCCATTATGCAGATGGGCCATGGTGGCGACAGAGTTCATGCCCTTAAAATTACCCTTCACACTCAAGCTATTACCCTGAAGAGTGAGAATAACTTCGCCCTCACCGGTAATGGTAGTTACCGTCTGCGGGGTAGTAGGCATGGGGGATAGCCGGGCGCGATAGGTTTCGGTCTGCGCCTGAGCACTGGCCGAAAGCAGTGTGACTAGCGTGAATAGTAATGCGGTGAAAATGGAGAGAGATGTGTGGCCGAGTTTCATAATTACCTCTTGGCTCGATTGTTCTAAAAAAGTAGGTAGGAAATTAGCATTATCTGGGGCAAATAGGAATGTATAGCCGCCAGTTTACTGTGCGGAGCTAATCAAGGTAGGTGGATTGATTGTACGCCAGAGAATCTTACACCTGACAGATAGGCCATATCCCGGTTCCAGGTAGAGAGGTCTTGCTGATTAAATTCGGATAGTCGATGATGACCGCAGGCACGGGACATTACCTGCATCAGCTCTACCGAAGCTTGCATAAAGTTGCTCAACTGCTGAGCCGATTTGTCGATGTTTAGTCTGCTTCTCAATTCGGGCTTTTGCGTAGCGATGCCCGACGGGCAATTATTGCTATTGCAAATACGTGCAGCGACACATCCGATTGCCTGGATGGCGCTATTGGCGAGGGCAATGCCGTCAGCACCCAAAGCCATCGCCTTCACGAAATCCATAGGCAGCCTGAGTCCACCGGTGATTATCAAAGTAACGCGGCCACTGGCTTTGTGCTCGTCGAGAAATCGGCGCGCTCGGGCCAGGGCGGGAATAGTAGGCACACTGATGTGATCGCGAAATATCTCCGGCGCCGCACCGGTACCACCACCGCGGCCGTCTAGAATGACATAGTCGGCTCCTGCATCGAGGGCAAACTGCATATCTCTTTCTATGTGGTTGGCGCTGAGTTTGAATCCGATGGGAATACCACCGGTAATTTCACGTAGGCGAAAAGCGAATCTGGCGAAGTCTTTAACGCTATTGAGATCATCAAAGCTTGGCGGTGAAACCGCAGGCTGGCCTTCGGGTATGCCCCGAACCTGAGAAATCTTGCCCCTATTCTTGGCACCAGGCAGATGGCCTCCGGTACCGGTTTTCGCGCCCTGACCGCCTTTAAAATGGAAGGCTTGCACTTGTCGCATAAGTTCTTCGCGATAGCCAAATTTAGCGCTGGCTAATTCATAAAAATAGCGAGAATTTTCTGCCTGTTCTTCCGGTAGCATGCCGCCCTCGCCAGAGCAGATACCTGTACCGGCCATTTCCGCGCCTCTTGCCAAGGCGATCTTGGCCTCCTCGGAAAGCGAGCCAAAACTCATGTCAGAAACAAACAGCGGAATTTTCAGTAGCAAAGGTTTTTTTGCTTCTGGACCAATGACTAATTCTGTATTGACCTCTGCACTTTCCATTAGCGGCTTGCTCGCCATTTGTGCGGTCATGATCTGAATGTCATCCCATTTTGGTAAGGTGTTCCGCGGTACGCCCATGGCGGTCATCGGGCCGTGGTGGCCCATCTTGCTTAAGCCATCTCGGGCTAATTCGTGGATAAAGGCAACCGTTGGTTCTTCCGTTGTTGGCGTAGCTACAGGTGCCTCATCCCTGCTGGCCTGAATTCCGGGTCCTTCGCTGCCAACCTGGTTGCTGGAAAATTGCTTGTGCGTTCCATCGCAAAAAGGCGTATTGGCCGAGTGCTTGCACATGCATAAGTAAGCATCGCCATCTTCTTCTGCGACAAACTTCTTCGGCCTTAACTCGGTGCTCCTGTGGCAGCCATCGCAGAAAGGCTGTGTACTGGAAAGGCCGCAAGCACAAAAGGAATACTCCTGACCCTTCTCCAGAGAAACCTTGCTTGGCTTATTGTCTGCGATGACTGGTTTGTTCACTGAGCTGTTTCCCTATCAAAGCTATTTTACTGACAAGTAAAGTTACTCGCTGTCCAGTTGGATGGATTATTTTCCCCACCGGCTGGGCCCGTATAGCGAGCCTGCTGTGGTACAGCGCAAAGCAGTCGTTCGTTGTCGACTACACCATTGCTGCTATGTGTTGCGGTAAGCGAGTCAGGCGCCTTACCATTTTCAACCCAATCAACCAGCGGTGCCAGCTTGTCCCAGGTATCGGGTCCTGGTCCGCCTGCGCAGTGGGCCATGCCGGGAGCCATGAACAGTCTGGCACTGTTTTTGGCCAGCCCCATATTGCCATTGAAGGTGTGGTCTACCATGTCGTTATAATAGTCACGGGTCGATTCGGCGACGATTAGCGTGTCCACCAGACCATGGTAAACGATTAGCTTGCCGCCACGATCCTTGAGAAAGCGGCTGAGATCTGGATCGGTGGCGTCGGTGATAGACATCATCAAGTCGCCCTTGCCCGAGGTGTAATCATTCACATCAAACTCCATCCAGGAATACTCTGGCATGACGCCGGTTTTGCGTGCCTGATATTGAGAATCCGAGATATCGGGAATGGTGACACCGGGATCTTCTTCATAGAAAAGATAATTCATATGATCGCCAGCCGGGCCAGTCAGCATCCCCGGGGCATGGTTGTTGCCTTCGTGGGGCACATACAGGCCAATCCAGCGCATTTCAGAGCCACGCAATTTTCCGGGATAGATCTGTACGCCATTGTCATCCCGGGGGCCGGTATAAAAGTCAGAGATGGTTTCGATCTGTGGGCCGGTAAAGCAGCTGTCGGTGCCTTGGCTGGTGGGACACATCAGGTCGGCTAGATCTTGCTCTGGATCGAATTCGCAGCTTGCGGGGTCGTTAATTACACCGTCGACGATGCCATCGTTGGCATCACAAGACCCCAGAACTTGCTTGTTAAGCACTTCCAGTAAATTAAGACTGTCATAGGAGCCATCGCCGTTAGTGTCTACGGCAAGATTGCCAATCAAATTGTCGCGGAAGATGCGTTGTAGATGCCAGGTCCCCGCGGCATTAAGCGCCTGATAAGCATAGGCGGGCGCGCCGGCCACAATGCCATCGAAGTCGCCAGGGTAGCGTTGAGCCTCCATCAGGCCTTCCCGACCGCCGGTAGAACAACCCTCAAAATAGGAATATTCTGGCGCCTGTTGATAATAACTGCCCACCAGGGTCTTGCCCGCCATCACGGTAAGGTGCACGGCGCGGTAACCGAAATCGATCTCAGCCTGGCGATTGTTAAAAGCAAATGAGGAACCAGGCTCGGTGCCGCTGTCGTGGCCCATATTGCTATTGGCAACGGCATAACCTTCCGCCACGCGATGATCGGCAAAGTCCAGATCGCCGTCTTTGCCGCCATCACCCCACTGCAGGAAGCGGCCATTCCAGTTTCCCGGCAGAGGCAATTGCGCATGGAAGTGGATGGCCGGGGATATGACCCCAACCACATAGCAATACTGGCTATCGGACTGATCATTGTCTCTGAGTGTGGCAGAGGTAATGGTAAGATTGCGTAGCCCTTGCAGGGCCTGGCAGGCCAATTGCTGTGCAGGGCTGGCGCTCTGTGCCGTCGCCAAAGCAGGCGCGGTGAGCAGAGCGAGTGAGACAATCGCGGCGAATAGTGAGACTAGGGGAACGGCTGATGCGCGTGAACGTAACATGGCAATACCTTCGTTATTTTTATAGGCTTGGTTTATCTGATTGGTTTGACTAACTGGTTTTACTAACTGGTTTTACTACCTAGGCTCCAGTGCTGAATCTAGCAAAGTAATTCGACTTTATCACCTAAGGCGATAAGGAACAAAATAGTGTGTGGCAGATTTAATGTAATCGATAGCCCTGAAATTCAAAGGCTGTGTGAGACGCTGGGGATTAGTCTGGTTGCGAAGCACACCAGCGATGATATTGCGCCGGGAGGAACCATTGCCATGGTGCACAATGTCGCTGGCGAGCGAAAAGTATCCGAGGCAATTTGGTGGCTTTTCCTTGAGCCTGAAACGCTGAAGCCAAACTACAAATACGCCAGTTTCAATTCGCGCTCTGACAAACTT
Organism: Pseudohongiella sp.; assembly: GCA_013204155.1. Lineage (GTDB taxonomy): Bacteria > Pseudomonadota > Gammaproteobacteria > Pseudomonadales > Pseudohongiellaceae > UBA9145. The sequence continues at coordinate 31,833 of JABMOK010000017.1, forward strand.
TCAAGCAAACGCTCGCTCGCCTACAAACCCTATCGTGAATCTCGCTGCATTATTCCCGCCAGTGCCTTTGTTGAGGGCCTGGGAGACAAAAAAACCTATCACAAAATTGAGCTTGAAAATTCGGCGATTGCCTTTGGCGGCCTGTTTAAGGAACATCTTAACAGGGAAACAGGCGAATTCCTGTACTCGGCCTCCATAATTACTCTACCCCCCTTGCTGCCCCAGTGGCGTGAGATTCATCCAAAATCCATGCCCTTGATGTTGGATTTCGAGGATGCCGAGTTAATGGAAAAATGGCTGGACCCCCTGGTTCAAAATGTCGAGGAATTTGATTATCTACTGGTACCGAAAGTATTTAGGCCGATGAAGGTCACCCGAATTGACAGGCCCGGCAAGTGGAACCCGATCGAACAAAGTTTCATGATAATGAATTAAATGGATAAGTCTGAACCGCGTTATGAAAAAATTTTGATCGGCAGGCGACGAAGCATTAGCCTGTAAGCATTTTTTGCAAAGTTATAGGGGAGTAATGATATTCTCTATTTACCGATCCCGGCAACAGCTGACAGAGGCCGCTAGTAAACTTTTAGTTGAAGCGGCTTAGATGGCCAGCCAGATTATCAGGCCACACATCAAAGTGACGGCCTGGCTGGGGTGGTCAGAAATAGCAAACAGCACCGGATCTTCATTTAATTTCCCCTGTTGTGCAAATATCCAGATTCGCCCCAGCAAGAAAACCAACAAGGGACAGATTAACCACAATAGACCAGGGCTGGTATACAGTTCGGTGGTGTCGGGTGCATTGATGTAAAATGCGAAAACGGCAACCGCAATCAGGCTGGAACACCCGCCCGTAATAGCAAGCATTTTCAAATGGGCTGTAGAGTAGGCTCTGCCCGCAACGCTTGTTCTCTCCGTCGACGACAAATTTGAAAACTCAGTAAATCGCTTGGCCATAGCGATACTCAGAAACAGGAAGAAGGAAAAAGCCAGCAGCCAAAATGTGGTTGCCACAGCAATCGCGGCAGAACCGGCAATGATGCGAAGTGTATAAAGCACCGCGAGGGTCAGCACATCCAACATAAACAGGCGTTTAAGAAAAAGACTGTAAAGGCTGGTTAATATCCAATACAGAAACAGAACCGCTATAAAATTAGCTGGCAACAACAGGGCCACGGCAAACGAAGCGGCGAGTAATATAGGGGCGCCCAGGAAGCCATACGCAAGTGCGAGTTCTCCCGAGGCGAACTGTCGGGATCGTTTTGCATGATGTTGTCGATCGCTATTCAGATCCAGCATATCATTGAGAAAATAAACACTCGACGCACACAGGCTAAAACTCAGGAAACCAATGCAAGCCTGCAGAAACAGATGCAGTTGATCGATTTGATGAGAAAGTATCAGCGGTAGAAATAACAAGCCATTCTTTAGCCACTGATGGGGACGCATGGCGAGGAAAAACTTGTGTAATTTCGAGCCAGGCGTATCGAATCGAGTTATTGAATTGGTTTTATTCTTTAGTTTTTCCGCCAAAGAAACTGCGCAATTTACCATTACTACTTCGTCAGCCTCGTCCCAGATCGGCAGGTCAGCACTTGAATTGCCAGCATAGGAGAATCCTGCTTTTTGATTCAATTGCAAAATCCGCAGCAATTTGTTTTCTGCCTTTAGATTAAGCTGCTCATCGCTGCCGATGGCATCAATGAAGAAACCGTAGTGATTGCTAAGCGCTCTGACTTGTTGTTGATTGGAGGCAGAAATTAATACAATATTTCGACCCTCCGCCTCTTGCTGTTGTATATAGGCTTTGAATTCAGGATTAGGCGGCAGCAGTTCATAAGGTATGTCGACTCGTTGCGCCAGCTGATGTTTTAGATTAGCTCGCCCCTTCAATAGCCACAGCGGCAGCATAAATGCAGCAAGAGGGTTTTTCTTGATTAGCAGCAGCACCGACTCCAGCATCAAATCTGATTTGATCAGGGTGCCGTCCAGATCGACAAATAAAGGTCTGTGGGTTTTAGGATTTGGCAAGAGATTAGAATTTCAGACGCTTGAAAATAAATTCCGGTACCAGGCGAACTATCAACATGATGGCGCGCCAGTAGCCCGGGGCATAGACGGTGGGCTTTCTTTTTTCGATGCTGCGAACAATTTTACCCGCCACTCTGTCAGGGCTCGACCACAGGGCGCCCTTCTTAAGATGAGCGGTCATTGGAGAGTCTACCAGCCCGGGGCGGATATCGACCACAGCTACATTGAATGGGAACAGCTTACCGCGCAGGCCTTGTAAATAGGTCGAAACCATTGATTTTGCGGCTCCGTACACGAAATTTGTTTGTCGGCCCCGGTCGCCAGCCACAGAAGTAATGACCGCTATCGTGCCATTACCCTGCAATATTAGTTTTTCCGCTAGCAGTGTAAGCAGGGAGATAACACTCAAACCGTTGGTGTTAATCTCTTTCTGCGCCAATCTAAAACTAATTTCAGCCTCTTGTTGGTTGGGTAGTGAGCCATGACAAATAAGCACTACATCGATGGTGCCGAGAAAGCCGATGGCTTGATCTATGGCTTTTTCCTGTTCGTTAAATTTATTCAAGTCCAACACGGAGTAGCCAACCGATTCGGCGCCGCGCACAGTCAGGTCCGCGGATAGTTGCTTGAGTCTGTCTTCGCTTCGCGCGATAAGAAACAGGTCCTGTCTGCGCTCCGCATAAATTCGAGCCGTGGCTTTCGCGATAGCAGAAGTGGCGCCAATGATCAATATATTCATTTCTTTAAGTCTCAGCTCAGACCGAGTCGATTGGATTGCAGTGAGGAGAACATACTGGAAGGATCCACACGATTTTTTACTTGCAGGAACCTTTCCCATTCAGGATAGCCGGCCTTAAACATCGCTTCACTCATGCGCGCATCCTTGGCGAGATAGAGTCTGCCGCCATGGTCTAAGACAATTTCATCCAGTTCATTCAGAAGAGGAAATATTTTTTCTTCTCGTTTGAAATCCAGAGTCAATGTATAACCTTCCCTGGGAAACGAGAGCAAGTTTTTATTCTGCTTGCCGAATTTTTTAAGTACGGACAGAAACGATCCCTTTCCCGCCGCAGAGACCTTGCTCAAAACCTTGCTTATGCCTTCGAATGCGGCATCGGTTGGAATCACAAACTGATATTGCAAAAAACCTTTCGAGCCATATAGCCGATTCCAATTACCAATATTGTCCAGCGGGAAAAAATAGGAGTCGTAGTCTACGATCGACTCCTGCTTACTCCTCTTTTTTAAATTAAAATAGGAGTTGTTAAATATAGCCATAGTAAATCTGTTAAGTAAAAATGCGGGCGTACTAAAAGGAATGCCTGGTCCTCCTCTGGACCTGTATTTTAATTTTGCTCTCGACTCATTCTCTTCGTCATGCTCCCCTAAAAACAGTAGCGAGCGACCGAGTTCGTCTCCGCGGGAAAGACAGTCCAGCCAGGCAACAGAGTACTTGCTCCCATTGTTCGCTTCCAGCAACTCGAAACATTCTTTAAGATTATTGGCGACGAGGGAGTGTTGCCTAATTGAAGCGCTTGATAGTTTTTCTAATGCGATTGTGGCATCGACTATTACGCCGGTCAGACCCATGCCAGCGCAAGTGGCGTGAAATAATTCGCTATTTTCCTGCTCGCTACAAATAACGATCTCGCCGGAAGCGAGCATCAGCGAAAAATTCTGCACGTAGTCACAGAAGCTGCCATCCTGGTGGTGGTTTTTGCCGTGTACATCGGCGGCTATGGCGCCCCCTACGGTGACGAATCGGGTTCCAGGCACTACCTTTAGAAACAAGCCACGGGGAATACAAAGTTTGAGAATGGCGTCCAGGCTAACGCCAGCGCCGCATCGAATGGTTTGTGCCTTTTCATCGAGAGCCAGAAAGCTATCGAGGAAACGACTGCTGAGCATTCTACTGGCCAGAGAACTGTCGCCATAACTCCTGCCGGCTCCACGACAAATCAGCGAGTCGGATTTGTTTTGGGCGAGGACGATTTTTTTCAGTGACGCGGAATCGACTGGTTCTATTATCTCTGCCGTTGTTTTAGGAAATCGGCCCCAGCCAGAAACTTCCATTTATGCTTCCTGTTGTGAGAATACATAGCGTTTATCCAGGCGATACTTTACACCATATCCGATAGCCAGTCCGATGACTGCCCCCAGATATCTGGCGATTTTGCCGCCAAACAACCATTCAAAACCCAATTCAAAGCTACAGAATAAAATTGTGGTCGCGATTCCCGTCACCCCATAGACGAAAAAGGTCTTTATGTTCTCTTTGGTAGAATCTGTTTTGAAGGCGAAGATGTAATGCTTATCCAATAAGTATTTGCTGATCAAGCCTGCCAGAGTTCCAGCGGCCATAGCCAGGTATATCGCGTAAGCGCCGGCGTAGGCCAGGCTACTGGTTTCTTGCGCGATAAGATTTGCCAGGGTGGCGAAGGCCGCGAAGAAGCTGTATTTAATAGCAATTGTCATTTAGTTAGTAGTCGCTTAAATGGAAGATAATAGTCGATTAGATGGAAGGGGAAGCTCACGTCAGGGCGTCACTGATTGTTATCGGCACTTTTTATAGAGATTCACTATAAGGGCATTCCGATTATCAAACTATGTCATTTGGGAATTCATCAAGCCATGGATAAGGTCTGTGATGCACTCTGTGCTTAAGCGCTTTATAATCCGGCACCGATTGCCTGCGGGCAACACTCAATGAACCTGGATGAGATCGCCATGACTGATATCCTGCAATTTGCCGAAGCCCTGGCACGGGAAGCAGGGGAGCTAATCGTCCAGGAACGAGTCGGTGCGACACTGACTCAAGAGTACAAGAATGACGACGAGTTGGTCACCAATGCGGATCTGAAAGCGGATCGTCTGATCTGTGAGCGCATCGCCGAAGAATTCCCGACGCATCTGATTCTGTCGGAAGAGTCATCCCCGGATATCGGCAATATTCAAGAACTCGATGCAGCAATATGGATTATCGACCCTATCGATGGCACGGTGAATTATGCCCATGGCCACAATCAATCGGCCATCTCTATCGCCTATGTGGAGCATGGCAACATACAAGCGGGGGTGGTATTCAATCCCTTCACGGATGAATTGTTCTCTGCCACGCTCGGTGCAGGCGCGCATCTGAACGGAAGCCCGATTCAAGTATCCAAAGTGGCGCAGCTGAAGCGAGCTCTGATCGGCACCGGGTTTCCCTATGACAAAACCGCGATAGAGCCAATGATCACGCGGGTTCACGCCGTTTTGTCCGATTGCGCCGACATCCGTCGACTCGGCTCGGCGGCGCTGGATATCTGCTTTCTGGCAATGGGCAGACTGGATGGCTATTACGAGAGTCTCAGTATTTGGGATTTCGCTGCGGCCCAGTTAATCGCCAAGGAGGCAGGGGCCAGCTTTGGCCATTTCAGCCCTGTGCCTGAGGGAATGGACCCCCAGTTCTATGATCAGGACATCATTATCGCCAATCCTGCTATCTACCCGCAATTACTGGCTCTGCTGCAAGCCGTCGAAACCAGCTAAATAAGCGCGCGGCTGCGGCGGATAAATTTGGCTATTTAAGCGATGAAGCGAAGCGGTATTCATTGACTGAATTCCTCTAAGTTCGTAGAGTTGGACGGTTATTCAGCGTCATTTGCTCAGGCGCTAGTGTGCTTGGTCCGAATTGTTCCAAGTAGCCGTTTTTCGGGCCCTACAGACGAACCCCCAAATTTCATGAAAATTGAGGAGAAAACAGTGAAAAAAGTGAACTTATTGAAAATGTCTCTTTTGTCGCTTCTGCTTATTCCAGCGATCAGTAATGCCGCTGACAGAGTCGGTGATTTTTCGCTATTGGATCAGGATGGCTATTACCACAGCATGAGCTGGTATGACGATCATGCGGCCGTTGCGCTCTTGGTACAGGCGAATGACAGCCAGGCCACCAACGCCGCCGTCGCTGCATTCGATGCATTGAAAGCCAAGTATGATAGCCAGGGCATCGAATTCATGATGATTAACCCACTGGGTAAAATGAATCGAGAAGCGGTGCAAGCCAAAGTGGCTGAATACGGTGTCGATATTCCCGTATTGATGGACGATGCGCGGGTGATCTCGGAGGCGCTTGGTATTGAGCGCACCGGTGAGGTGCTGATCTTCAATCCTAAATCCTTCAGGGTTGAATACCGTGGCAGCGTGGCCGCTTCCGAGCAGGCAATCCAGGAAATTCTCGCCGGCAGCGCCGTGAGTAATGCGTTGGTAGCAACCATGGGTTCCGCCGTTCAGTATGCAGCAGCAACGGTTCCTTCCTACTCGAAAGATATAGCGCCAGTGCTGGCCGAGCAGTGTGCAAGCTGTCACCGTGCAGGCGGCATTGCCCCCTTCGCAATGGACAGCCACACCATGGTTCAAGGCTGGTCGCCGATGATTCGTGAAGTGTTAATGACCAAGCGTATGCCCCCTGGCCAAATCGACGGTCATATCGGCGAGTTCATTAATGACAGGCTGGTTGATGACGCCGACGTTAGAAACATCATTGCCTGGGCCGAAGCCGGTGCACCAAAAGACGGTGACACGGATCCTCTGACAGAGCTTACCTGGTCGACTTCAAAATGGACGCTGGGCGAGCCTGACTACATCATCAAGGTTCCAGAACAGCAGGTACCCGCTACGGGTGTCTTGGACTATCGTAATGTTGCCGTGAAAATCGATCTGGGTGGCAAGGACAGATGGTTGAGAGGAAGTGAGTATTCTCCCGGTGACAGATCAGTGCTTCATCATACGATCAATTCTCTGAACTATCCGGAAGAAATTGGAAAGCGACTGAATGCGCTGGGTAGTAACAATCCTGATAAAGCCAGTATTACCGCCTATGTTCCCGGCGGAACCATTGCAATGGACCCAGCCAATACGGGTGGCTTGTTGAAAGATGGTTCGGTGCTGAATCTGAATTTGCACTACACTACTAATGGCAGAGAGTCGGTAGATAACAGTGAGATCGGTCTTTGGTTTTACCCGGAGGGTGAAGTGCCATCAGAAAGGATGTCAGGGCAGTGTGCCTGTATCTTCACCCCAACCTGGACTGACATTCCTGCCAACGATCCTAATTTCGAGCAGCAGGCCAGTGTGGTTATTAGCAAGGACACAAATCTTCACAGCTTCTTGCCGCATATGCATTTCCGTGGCAAGTACATGCGGTTCTATGCAGACTACCCAGACGGCAGCAATGAAGAGTTGATTAATATTGCCCAGTTCAATTACAACTGGCAGATGAGTTACACCTATGCAGAGCCCAAGTTTATACCGGCGGGGACTAAAATTACGGCGATAGGTGCATTTGATAACTCGGCGCAGAATCCTGCGAACCCGGATCCGGAAAGAACGGTTCCCTGGGGACAGCAGAGCTGGGACGAGATGTTTTTCGGAGCGATGCAATGGAAGTACGTCGACCAAGGTGGCCATTAAGTCGACGGTTGGTTGATTTGTTTTGGTTTCAAAAGCCCGACCTTGTGTCGGGCTTTTTTGTGGGTGGACGCAGCTCGTGCAGGCTTAAATTGCGGCGTTAAAAATTTATTCCGACTCGTTATTTACTACAGTAAACTCCTCGCCGGAATAAATTTTTGCCTTGCACTTTAAGCCTGCACGAACTGCTCGAGATTGGGTTCGTGCAATTCTGGAAGTTATTGCAAATTTTTTGATCTGTAGTTTTGGTTAAAATCAAAACTAAAAAAACCGAGCATCTGGCGATGCTCGTTTTTTTTTATTGGGCGATAAGAAAGGTTTGTTAGAGGATTTGGAAGATGTCGTAGGCTACTTTGCCGGGTATTTGTTTGTTCTTGCCTATGCAGACGGCGTGGTTAAGCCAGTCATATTTCTCTGAGGCTGTTTGGAAGATTGGACGGACTCGCCAGTAGAGGCCGTTGTCTCCGTTGTAGATCACGCCGGTGTAATTCATGTAGATAATTTCGCCATCGTCGGTGTCGAGGGTGATGCGCACGTCAAGGCTGCGATGATCGCCGACTACGGTAATCCAATCGGCACCGCCGTTTCGTACGGTTCCTTTCAGGCGTGGGCCGCCAAAAGTGCCGCCAGTTACCGGTGCGATACTGGTCGTGCCGGCATCCAGTTGATCGGCTACATCGAGAGAGAGCTCGATGAGAAATGTTGACTCGAGTTCGCTGGCGGCGGTCTGGGCGGATGCCAGCTGACTTGCGCCTAGCGACGTCGCTGCTATAGCCGCGGCGCCCAGCTTGGTGAATTCTCTTCGGCTTAGTGATTTTTTGCTATCGCTCATTGTTTGGCTCCTTGTTGGTCTGAATTGATAATAAGGCGGACAAATCAAGAAGTCATGGAGTTTCGGCTTTGAAGCGCTTGTCGAAACGGCGCAAGACGGTTGGTAGATACAGAAGATCGAGTGCCAGGGCGATAAGCACAATCGGCACCAGTAGCTTCGCCGCCTGCTGAAAGTAGAGTGTGTTGGCCCATATAAGAATGGTGGTCCCCAGCGCCAGGACCAGGGTGGTTATGGTTAACGCTGGCCCGGCCACCTTGATCGCGTGTTCTATGCAGAGGTTCTTGTCGATCCCTGCTTGCCGCTGTCGCAGATAGTGGCTCAAAATATGTACCGTATCATCGACCACCAGTCCGATACTTATGCTGAACAGCATCATCACGAAGGGGTCTAGCTGTCCGACGAAGACAGCCCACAGGCCAAACACGATGGTTGCGGGAAGCAGATTAGGCAGCACGCTGAGTATCCCAAAGTAAACGCTACGCAGGCCTACGATAAGGCTCAGAGTAATGAGTAACAGGCTGAGGGAATAACCTTGCAACAACTCAATCGTAACCAGCGCGTCCATGCGCGCAAATAACAGTAGGCCGCTTCCGTGAAGTAGCGCAGCCTCTGGAAAATCTTGCTTAAACCTGGCGTTGATTTTTTGGTCCAGATCGAGCAACTGCTGGTTCGATGTGGGAGTGGCATTGATGAACAAACGCAGCAGGGAAAAATCGGCGCTGACAAAGCCGAATAGCGGAAAATCTTTACTTTGTACGAGGACATAGCCGAGCAGGTAGTTGGCTATGGTGTTCTGATCGTCTGGAATGCGGAAGTACTCGGCATTATCTTTGTTCTGGTTTTGGTGGATAGTCTTTACCACGTCAACAATACTGGCAACCGATTCAATATCGCTCTGTTGGGCAAGCCACTGACTGAACTGTTCAACACGGGACAAAAATTGTGGATCGAGTGTGCCATCAACGACATTCGTCTCTATACCATAGCTGAGTGCTGGACCGCGGTTAAGGTGCAGACTTACTTCATCGTAGTATTGCCTTATATCTGGATCGGTGGCGATGAAATCAATTCTATTGAAGTCGGTTTCATTCAACGGCAGTAACATTGCGGTTATCACCGCCAAGGCAGAGCATGAGTAGAATATCGACTTGTCATTGCGCGCGGTAAATTCACTCAGCGCATGTAAAGCCTTATGCATAAACGGAGAGTCGGCAGGATCAGATTTTTTAGCCAGCGCAGAAAACTTGATCAATAATGCCGGCAATAGTGTCAGGGTAAAAAGATAGGCAAAGACAATGCCTACCGCAACGATTTGACCGAAATCCTGAATCGCAGGTGAGGAGCACATATTCAAGGACGAGAAGCCGATTGCCGTGGTTACAGCCGCCAGGGTAATCGGTTGAAAATTCTGTGCGACACTTTCTTGCATGGCAACAATATTGGTATTTCCCCGGTGCAAGGACTGCTTGTAAATCGAAATAATATGCACGCTGTTGGCTACGGCGATAATCACCACAATCAGCGGGGCCATGACTGAAATGCTATTAAAAGCCAAGCCCAGATAAGCCAGTGCGCCGACGGTACTCAAAATAGTGAAAAGTGTGTGACTGAGAATGCATATCCCCAGGGTGACGGAACGAAAGCAATAGCAGATCACTAATACGCAGACCAGAATAACCAATGGCATCAGGCTGGTAAGGTCATCGAGCATAGCCTGCTGACTCGACTGCTCCAGCAAAACTTCGCTGTTGACATGGATGCCCACATCGGGATTCTGTGCGCGCAGCGCATCGCGTAATTGCAATACACCCTGGGCTACTTGCAGCCGTTGCTGTGCCGAATCCTGGTCGGCAGTAGTAGTAATTAAGGCAAACACCAGAGCGGCATCCTGGGACAGCAGATTCGCAGTAAGCAAGCGATCCGCGAGCGCGCCTTCAAGCAGTGCATTCAATTCAGTCTGGGAGTAACTCTCCACTGAGCGAGTGAACAATCGCTTGCGCGTCTCTGGTGAATAATAGTCAATCAATGAGCTTAATCGTTCGGCATACGGAATCGATTTGTAATTGTCTTTGAGTTGGCTAATAGCATCGAGCACGGTTTTATCGAATACGGTTTTACCTTGCTTGGGAGTGAAGGCGAAGCTGATATCGATGGCGCTGGGAAATTCTTCTTCCAGTAAATCAAATTCTTGCAGATAAGGATCGCTCTGAGTGAGCAAGGCGGTAAAGGATGTATCGAAGCGGGTGCGTAGAATTCCACTGCCGAGAATTAAACTCAAGATAACAGTGAAAAGCAGTAACGACCCGCGTCGCTTGATAGTGAATTCGGCGACTTGCTGTGAAAAAGATTTTTTCAATGCATTTCTCTAGTCTTGTGGATGCTTTGTGTTGAATACAGCCGTCAGGCGTTTTGGCAATGGGCGATCCAGCTTCGCACGCCAGTTCCCAGAAATTTCTGTCGGTGTAAAATAAAATAAAATTTTCGAGTCCAACTGCGCTGAGGAACATTTAATGGCACCAGCGTTCCGCGCTTGAAAGCATCTTGCAAAGTTATCTTTGATAGGCAGCCGATACCAAGTCCTGCCTCGACGGCACGCTTGATGCCTTCCGTATGCTGCAATTCCAGACGCAATTGTAGATTCGATAGAATGCCTGTCATAGCGCGATCGAAGGCCTGCCGAGTGCCGGAACCTTGCTCCCGCACAATCCATTGCGCCGCTAATAGATCCGCTTCTGATAATGTAGCATGCTGCGCCAGGGGATGGTTCGGCGCGCAGAATACAGACAGCTCATCATCGCGCCAATAACTTACTTCCAGTTCAGTTTCCTGCAATTCACCTTCCACCAGCCCAATATCCAATTCAAAGTTGCGCACCTTAGCGGCAATTGCCGCCGTATTCTCCACCGTGAGCTCGACCCTGGCTTGCTTATGGTCTCGCATAAAATCAGCCATGATGCCGACTGCCAGGTAGTTTCCGATGGTGAGTGTTGCGCCAACCTTTAGCGCGCCGATCTCATCGTGTTGAATCAAGCCGTTTTCCAACTCTTCTGCCTGAGAAATCAGCGCCGCTGCTCTGGGTCTCAGCGCGGCGCCCTGCGCATTGAGCTGAAGTCTTTTCCCTATACGATCAAACAGCTGTACATCGAATCGCTGCTCCAACAGCTTTAGCGCCGTGCTTGCGGCGGATTGGGACATCGCCAACTGATCGGCAGCATGGCTGACATTTTCATGGCTGGCCACGGCGAGGAAAACCTGGAGTTGTTTGAGAGTAAAGTGCATATCTATAAAATAGGTAACAAATATAAATATAATCAATTTTACAGATATAGTAGACAAATCTTACACTGCGCGCAATCAGATCTTTCGCGTTTTCAGGAGAAACTGCAGTGGCGAGTGTATCAACCCAGAGTGTCACCGATGTCCATCATTGGAATGACTCCCTTTTTAGTTTCAAAACCACCCGTGATCGATCGCTGAAATTTGAAAACGGCCACTTTCTGATGCTCGGCATGCAGATAGCCGGCAAGCCGCTGATGCGTGCCTACAGCATTGCCAGCCCCAACTACGATGATGAGCTGGAATTTCTCAGCATCAAGGTGGCCGATGGCCCGCTGACCTCACGCCTGCAGAATATCCAGATTGGCGATCAGCTGTTAGTGAGCAGCAAACCTACCGGTACCCTGGTGGTTGACCATTTACTGGAAGGCAGAAACCTGTATCTGATCAGCACCGGCACCGGCCTCGCTCCTTTTATTAGCATCATTCAGGATCCGGGCGTTTATGAGCGCTTCGACAATGTGATTCTGACTCACGGCGTGCGCTATGTCTCCGAGTTGGCTTATCAAGGCTTCATCGAGGAGCAGTTGCCACAGAATGAATTTTTTGGCGACGAAGTCAGGCAGAAGTTGATTTACTATCCCACGGTAACCCGAGAGGAATTCAAGACCCAGGGTCGATTAACCGAGCTCATGGCATCGGGTAAATTGTTTAGTGACATTGGCTTGGGAAAAGCCAATCCGGAGCGGGATCGGTTTATGCTCTGCGGCAGTCCCAGCATGTTGAAAGATACGTGCCAGCTATTGAACGCTTGGGGATTCGAAGAATCACGTCAGGGGATTAAGGGGCATTATGTTATAGAGCGCGCGTTTGTCGAATAAGACATGCTGTAGCTCTATCAAGTAGCAAGTTTTCGCACGGCGGCTGGTTGGTGCCGCAATCGACAGCGTCGAGTCCGGGCAACAAGCTTAATTAGCCAATGCGGAGGCTATAATCTCGGAGAGTTCGGTCAGCTTAAACGGCTTTTTCACAACACCACTTAGAGCAAGATGGTTGATATCTTGTTGTTCAATCACCTCGCTGTAGCCGGTGCAAATAATAGCCGGCAAATCGGGTTTCAAGCGGCGTATTTCCCTTATCAGCTGAACTCCGGTTATTTTCGGCATACTCTGATCCGACAGCAGCAAATCAAATTCGTCTGGTGATCGCTGGAATGCCTCCAGTGCGGCGCCCGAGTCACTAAAAGCCGTCACTTGATAGCCAATACTGGCGAGTAGTTGCCGGGTCGCATCCAGCAAGTCCGCTTCATCATCTGCCATCAGAATGTGTTCACCCTTGCCCCGCGTTATCGCCACGCTATTCTCGGGCTCTGACGCCCGAGTCATATTAGCCACTTGCTTGAAATACAGGCTGATGCAAGTACCCTCGCCTGGCGCAGTTTTTAGATCCAGCATCGCGCCATGTGCCTTCACCAGATTATAGACAATCGCCATCCCCATGCCCGAGCCTTCGCCCTGTGCCTTGGTGGTGAAATAGGGTTCAAACACGCGGGAGGCGATCGCTGGACTCATGCCGGGTCCGGTATCGGAAATTGACAGGACCGTGTAACAGCCAGGCTCCAGCACCCCATGGGAGAGATTCATCGCGGTGCTGACTTGTTTCTGATCCAGGGCAATGGTTATGGCGCCCCCGGTGGACTTCATCGCCTGATAGGCGTTGGTGGTGAGGTTTATAATAATCTGCTGCAGCTGCACGGATGAGCCCATTACCGCTTGCACTCCGTCACTGATGTTCAGCACAAGCCCAATACTGCTGGGGATGGATACCTTGATCAGTTTCAGGGTCTCTTCGAGCAACAGGGCCAGATCGGTGGAGCGCTGCGCGATGTCGGAGTCACGAGAAAAGGTCATAATCTGAGCCACCAGAGACTTGGCTCTATCGGCGGCTTTGAGTATCTGGTTCTGGTTCCCCTCGAGTAATTCAGGTGTCGTGCTGGTCAATGACAATTCGGCATAGCCGGAGATCACTCCCAGGATATTATTAAAATCATGGGAGATTCCCCTCACCAGATTACCCAGGGCCTCCATTTTTTGTCCCTGTCGTTGCTCCTCTTCCATGCTCAGGCGTTTGCTGATGTCTCTGATAATAGAAATATTGCCCAGTGATTCACCATGACTATTGATGATTCGTGTGGACATGGTTTCGCCAGAAATAATTTCGCTATTTTTCTTTCTAAATCTCAGCACCGTTGGCGCATTAAATTCTAACGAAATATTAGTACTGTTCCCATTACCTGTGTCAATGACATGATAATCTCTCAGCTCACTGGTAAGTTTGCCCAACAAATCGTGTTTGCTAAAGCCTGACAATTCCTCAGCCCCGTGATTGGTAGCAATGACCATTCCGCTCATATCGGCAATAAAAATAGCGTCGGGTATGCTGTTAATGACTGACTCAAACAAGATATTCTGTCTACCCACAACAACTGCCTGGCGCTTGAGGAAAAACACAAAAAACAATAACACACTGACCACTGCCAAAAGGATAAGAAGCTGCCGGCCATAGAGCTCAAGAAAAGTGACTTGTTGATTCTCAATAATACTGCCAGCAGGAAGCAGGGTTTCATCAATTCCCCAGCGCCGTAACTGGTTTTGGTCAAACCGGTAGGTCGTTGCCCTGCCAAGCAGGGGGGCATCGGCACCCCTCCCGGCAAGCAACGAAAATGCCATTTCTGCGGCGAGACTTCCGGCCACCTCAATATCGGTGAAACTACCTCCCACAACCCCCTCGGGAAACAGGGAGGCTACAGGAGAAAAGATCGGGGCATTTGCCGTTTCTCTTGTCCCGTTCAACACATCAATGACTCGAATCAATCTACCATTTCTGTCCAGCTCCTGCAGCAGCATAATAATGACCGAATTTTCCGGTAGACTGCTCAACACAGGCTCTAATTCACGAATAGGCAGCCCGGACAAAAAGGTAGTTCCTATTGTCGGCATCAGGTTTTTCATACTGGTTTTAGCTTGCTCAAGATACTCAAGGTCAATTCCGGCAACGCCTGAAACGACATAGAGATGTCGGGTCTGGGGCAGCATGCTGGGAATAATCGCCAGCGTCTCCTCGAAAGTTATGTTGAAAGTAGAAGGAATAAAATTTGCGTTTTGAAGATTTTCGGATGCAATCCTGCTTATCTGTTGGTCATTGGAGAAAGCATAAACTATCGGGGTATCCCCATAGATCTCTTCACCATAAGCAAGCATGAATTCGGTAGTTGGAGTCAAGACCGATATGACTACTGAGGCAGGATCAACTTGCTGATTGTATTTCAACAGATCAATTAACACCGTTGGACGCTCCCCCATAGGAAAATTTTTCAAGTCCAGAAATTCATAGGTAGTTCTCGAATGGGGAAAGTCAGTTTGGACGTTATCAAGATAATCACTCAGTCCGTAACTAAAATCTTGCTTGAACAAACTGAAGTCAGCGCTGTGAAAAACAACTACAATGTTTGTGTCAGCAGTATTTTCCTGGGAAACAGCTGACTGGCTAAGGCCTGCAGCCAAGCCCAGGCAAAGCCAAAAAAAGAGTAGTCGCGCCATAGAATGGATAGCAGTAGAAAGTTCACTGGTGATTTTAGAAAATCTGCTATGAGGCATATTTATACTTCCTGCTTCAAACAAGTGTTCGTGTACTATCACTGCCGAAACCGCTGCCGAATTTATTTTTAACAGACTTTTCCTCCACAAGTTAAGCGGGATAGAGCATTGCATAAGTCGAGAACTTTCCTGAAGATAAAGCATTTTGTCTTGGCTGATCAAGTCTTTTAAACTAAGTAATCAGGCTTTGGGCTGATATAGCATGGCAACGACTCACTGGCCCTATCGCAGTTACTTAGGACATTGGGGGGGGAACGCTATCGCAATAATTAGCGGCTAAACACTTGCGGCAGAAAGGATACGAACTACTGCGCCAATGCCGTTGTTGGCCAGACACGAACCGGCAAATCGAAATACTATGAATAAAGCAATTCCTCAGGATGAGAACTACGGTTTTGAAGACACCTCTTTCAAGGCGGCGGGAGGATTCGAAGGCATTCAAAAATTGGTTAAGTGCTTTTATCAATTCATGGATCAGTTGCCCGAAGCGAAAATCATTCGCGCCATGCATGCCGAAGATTTATCGCTTATCGATGACAAACTAACGCACTTTCTCTGCTATTGGCTGGGTGGCCCCAGACAGTACAGAGAGAAATACGGCCCCCTTAGTATTCCGGGAGCGCACAGGCATTTAGCCGTCGGCGAGCAGGAACGAGATGCCTGGCTGCTGTGCATGGAGAAAGCCGTGGAACTGCAACCTTACAAGCCTTCCTTTAAAAAATACCTGTTGCAACAATTGGCGCGACCCGCAGAAGGAATTCGTAAAAGCAGCCAGGGCATCGCGGCGCAGTAGGCTGCTCACTTCCCCGGCACGAATTTGTACGGCGCGCCTAGTCGAGTACCAGATCCCTGATTATCGCGCGCAGATCGGTAACGCTGCGACGAAATGCTTCTATCTCCACGCGCTCATCGTTACCATGCACGCCGGAGGGGTCGCCGCTTTTTGAAATGATTGGATTAAAACCGTAACTCACTATGCCCATGTCTCGGGTAAAGTGACTATCGGTAAACCCGGTGCTGACCGATGACAAAACACGGGAGCCCGGATGCATTTCTCGCGTAACCTTGGTGATCGATTGAAACAGGCTGGAATTTGTCGATGATACTGCCGATGTAAAAGCCATGATTACCTCCACTTCCACGCCACTTCCTTCGAGCAAGTTGCGCACATCGGCGACAAATTCCTCCGCAGGTCGATCGGGGAGCATTCGACAATCCAGTTCAGCCCAAGCCTGGGGAGGTATTACATTTATCTTGCTGGATGCACCCATGCGTGTCATCGAACAAGTGTCACGTGTCAGGGAGTGGTGCCCAGGACTTCTTTCCTGCAGTTCCTGCAAAAACCCCGGGTCTTGGATCGCGCTGGCCATATCGGCGTAGGCCTCGGTCCATTCATTATTCATGGACAGTGATAGGCCCGCGAAATAGGAGTCAACCGGCGGAATAATATGCGCAGGGAACGGGTTTTCCTTGATCCTGTTCAGGGCATCGACAATTCGGGTTACCGAACTGGTGGCCCTCGGTGAAGAACCATGACCTGGAATATCGACGGCGGTAAGCCGTAACCACACCGGTACTTTTTGTGTGACTTCAACCCCGAACACGATCTCATTATCGGTTAAACTACCTGCTCCTCCTTCGTTGATCAGCAGTCCTGCGCCGGCAAATATTTCGGGCCGGTTTTGTATCAGCCATTCGACACCAAAAGCACCGCCGGCCTCCTCATCGGCCGATGCCAAAAACACAACATCTCGATTCAAGGCGAGTCCGGCTCTGTGCAAGCTCAAAAACGTGGCGAGTTCAGAGATGCCCGTACTCTTCATATCGCGGGCTCCGCGGCCCCACATATAGCCATCGCGAATTTCACCGGAGAGCGGATCCGTAGTCCAGTACTCGCGATCGGCAGGCACCACGTCAGTGTGTTGCAACAAAATCAATCCGGGTTCGTTACCGCCTTTTAAACGCGCCCAGATATTTCCCCGGCCCGGTGCACTCTCGGCAGTCTCATATTCAATACCCTCGGCGTCAAAGATGGCGGCGTAAAAATCTACAGCGCGGAATTCATTTCCTGGTGGATTGATTGTGTCTATCTGGATAAATTCCTGCAGCCAGGCGACTGCCTCATCTTCAATCGTCTGAGCACTCACTTGTCCGACAATCAGGAAACCCATTAATAACAATAGTCCGTTTTTCAGCTTCAAGCGGCATCTCCTTAATCGAACCGTGATTGGAACGGGATTAATCTTAAGGCTTCGCTCGATCAGTCGCAATCGAAAGCCGCCATTTAGTCGGATGGTCTAAATACAATTGCAGGGGTTTAGGCCGAAATCAAATATTTATCCGCTTTCTCCGCTGCTTTGAGGTAGTCGGAGTCAAAGCTGGAAAGCCGACATAAAAAAAGGGACACAATGTGTCCCTTTTTAGAATACGGAATTGTCCCGTCCTGAAATAAGTTTACACATTGAGGACTTATTAATGGATAACTCTACTACTACCAGAAGAAAGCGCTCCCAGCGTGATTATCCTCTTGCCTTTAAATTTTCGGTCGTACAACAGATCGAGCAAGGCGAGATGACTTATTCTCAAGCACAGTCCACCTATGGCATCCAGGGCAAGAGTACTGTTTTAGTTTGGCTGCGTAAGTATGGTATTTTAAACTGGTCTGCTCCCCGGGATCAGCTTATGACCAAACTCAAAGAAACCCCCGCCCAAACAATCAAACGACTCGAAAAAGAGCTAGAGGACGCGCGTCAACATACGCTGTTACTGAATGAAATGGTTAACATCATCGATACAGAGTATGGAGGGAACATCCGAAAAAAGTATTTGTCCAAGGGGCTAGACGGCTTCAAGCCAAAGGCGAAGTGAGCCTGGCTAAAGCCTGTAGGTTCTTTGGAATCACTCCCCAAGCTGTGTATCAGCAACTGAAACGTCAGCAGCAACGGAGAACAACACTGGCTCCTGTAGAAGGCATGGTGCATGACATTCGTCGTCGACTTCCGCGGCTTGGGACCCGAAAGCTGCACTATCTGTTAAAACCACAGCTGGAGTCGCTAGGGATCAAGCTGGGGCGTGATGGGCTGTTTGATTACCTTCGTCAACGGAAGATGCTCATCCGCCCCAAACGCAGCTATATCAAGACTACATACAGTAAACACTGGATGAAAAAGCACCCGAATTTAATGAAAGACCTGAAGCTTAGTCGGCCTGAGCAAGCCTTTGTCAGTGACATCACTTATGTTGAAAGCGAAGAAGGTGTGCATTACTTGTCTCTGGTAACTGATGGGTATTCTCGCCGGATTATGGGCCATGAGTTAAGTTATGAAATGAAGGCCAGTGATACCGCTCAAGCTATGCATCAAGCGATATCAAATAGGGTGACTGACAAAGCGTTATTGCACCACTCCGATCGTGGTTCTCAATATTGCTCATCGCTATATCAATCGCTCTTAAAGGCCAATAATGTCACTCCATCTATGACTGACGGGTATGACTGTTACCAGAATGCTATGGCAGAGCGTGTCAATGGCATACTTAAGCAAGAGTTTCTGCTCTATCGGTGTAAGAGCTTTGACGATCTTAAGCGCTTGGTGGCAGAATCAATCGAAGCTTACAATCAGCTAAGGCCGCACCTGAGCCTGGGTATGCAAACTCCCGAAGAAGTGCACAAAAAAGCCAGCGGCAAAATGCAACTGGCTCATTCATAAAACCGTCAACGTATTTTAGGACGGGACA
>JABMOK010000165.1 GCA_013204155.1 Pseudohongiella sp.
AACAGATCTATCTCTTCACTCACAAGCTAAGTTAAATACTATTGCGAGAAACCTTAACGAGCGGCCGAGAAAAACGTTAGACTTCGATACGCCGGCGAACCGATTTAATCAATGTGTTGCGTCCACCGGTTGAATCCGCAGTCGTAACCAGTCGCAATAGATCCGAGTTGAACGAGCCAGAACACGCATCTATTGAGCCGAGCCAGGTGTTTATATAAATATTATGTGCCATCAAAGTGAAGCCTATGGATGATGAACCAAAATTAGAAATATCTCCTTTATCTCAGTTAGTTTCTAGTGGAGGAAGAACTGTTCAAGTAGAAATCTATCGCCTTGAAGGTGAAACTGAGTGGATGTTGGAAGTTGAGGACGAATACAATAATTCAACAGTCTGGGATGATCCGTTTCCGTCAGATGTGGCTGCACTCACAGAGGCTAAGAAAACTATCCTGTCAGAAGGGGTTAATTCGTTAATTGGCCCTGAGGATGGTAAAGGCGAGTGGAAGTGAAACACAGAACAAGCGAACCCATGTCTGCAGTTGGCCGGAAGCGGCCGTCAGAGAAGTAAGAATTAGTGACAAAGCGAGCAAGCGCCATATACACATGTTATGTGTTTCGAAGCCCTAAACATCTACTTGGAAATTCTTACGGAATATGAATAAAGACAACTGGCGACTAGCAGTAGAAGGTATAGGAATATTGGCGATAGTTGTATCACTAATTTTGGTCGCTGTTGAGCTCCAACAAAATTCGAATATTGCTCAAGCCGATTCTTATCGCGAAATTGTTCAAGATATAGCGCAATGGCGATCTGAGCTAAATGCTGATCCAGGACTTCTCGAGCTTTTTCAATCTTACACGAGGGGTGGTTTAGATGATATGGATGCCAAAGACCAGCTTCGTATTATTTTCGCGGAAAACAACTTTTTTGGTTCGTTGGAATCTGCTTACTATTCGAGGGAATACGGCATCATGAGTGAAAGAGAATGGCGAAGGTTTGAATACAGCGCATGTAATCACTATGAGTATGCTGTCCGAAATGAGCGCGTTCTCACACTAATCACACAAGAGTTCAATGACTTTCTTAAAAATACATGTATGCGTTCAGGCAATAATTAAATGCGTAGAAAACGGAACATAGCAAACGACTGTGGTGTAAATCTGTTGCATTTCAGTTTGGAAATTTAAAATAAATGTCCGGTGTTGGCCGGTAGCTGCCATGGTAAGAAGGAAAAGCAAGCATGCGTCATATACAAATGTTATGTTCACAGGCAAAGCATGTGCAAAATTTTAATGTCCCGATACAAGGTGTCGAATGAAGCTTACGATTAAGGAATCTATTGAAACGATAGGAATTGTCTCAATTGTTGCATCTCTAATTTTCGTTGGAATGCAGCTGCGATTAGATCGGGATGTAGCTGTGGCAGAGGTATATATAGCACGGACTGAATCCAGACGGGCTGATCTTCGAGCATTTCTAGAAAGTGAAGCCTCATTACAAGAACTGGCAAACTATCGCAGTGAAAGCTCGATAGGGTCCAGCTTTCCTATTCCAGAGGCTTGGATAAACGAAGAGAATCCTATACTTACTGAGGCGAGAAAAATTCGAATGGAGCTAAATGTACTGGCTATGGATCTTTCTGTGTTCCAAACTAGTTTAGGGCTATATGACTCTGAGCAGATTAGGGAACTTGTTGAACGCCAATTTAGAGCTGACCCCGAGTCGATCCAGTTTGCATTGAGCTCAGTATCAATTCATGATTCTACTCGCTCCCTACTCGAAAGCATTTCAAAAGAATTAGATCATAGAAATTGAAAGGTTTCTATGCGCTCAGTTTAGTGACATGGGAACATAACAAGCGAATCAATGACTGCTGTTGGCCGAAAGCAGCCCCTTGAAAATAGCACAAAGGATAATAAGTGAAGGAAAAACTACAAGAATATGCTTTGTTGGCTGAAATTGTATCTGCCATAGCAATTGTTATTTCATTAGTTTTTGTAGGTTTGCAAATACAGCTATCAAATACAATGGTGAGAACCGATTCGTTAAGAGATAGCACTCAGATTTGGGTGGCTGCCTATACACAAGCTTTTGGTACTGAAGAATCCACCGCTTTTTTTAGAAAGGCTGCGAGCAATTACGATGATCTGAATAATGATGAACGAGGACGGTTTTTTACAATAATGTCTGGATTCGTTAGCTCATATGACAATATATACAATCAGTATGAATCTGGTGCATTAAGAGAAGATGTTTTTGTCTCGATAGCACTGCTGTATTACGGAATAGTCGGTATGCCAGGCGCAAGACGTGTTTTAGAAGATAATGTAGCGATGTTGCCTCCATACCTCGTGGATTATTCCGTCAATGAAATATTGATTGGCCAGGAAGAAAGTATGGAACACCAATTTTCTTTTCTTAAAGATAATTAATTGTCCGCTGTTGGCCGGAAGCCGTCAGTAAAAACATTGATGAAATAAAGAGAGTAAGTGAATTGGAGGGTAAAACATGGCAACGAAAGGAGCAGAAATGGATCGTCGAGGGTTTTTGGCGGCGGGAGCTGGAGCGATGGCTCTCGCTGGCATGGCTCGCTCGGCCAATGCAGCGGAGCTAACAAGCGATGAGCAGGCCAATGTCCAGCTCGTGAATGACTTCTGCGCGACATGGCCCAGTCACGATCTCGGCAACATAATGGCATTTTTTGCTGACGACGGCGCATACCGGATGACCGAGACGACAGAACTGGCCGATGGCCGTGACGCCGTATCAGCCCGCATCCAGACGATCATCAACAACGTCGACCGTTTCGAGGTGCTCGACACATTTGCGCGAGGACCAATGGTAATTAATGAGCGGATTGACTATTTTTCGGATTTCGCCCTCAAGACCTGGCACGGTGTCGGGGTATTCTTCATCAGGGATGAGAAGATCGTCGATTGGTATGACTACACTATAAAAATGGAACAGGCCTGATCCCTTTGATCCCCGGTGTTGAAGCCAGCTCTTATTCTGAGTGCTATTTATTCGCCATAGGAACCGGCAATTGCAAAAGCTGGGCAGAATCCGCTCCAGGCTTGGGCACAAATTTCTGTGAACGACCCAGTACATTGTCTGCACCATACCAATTGCCATTCACGTCCACACCGAACTCATGCAGCTCTCCAAACTCGCCTGGTGCATTGCCATGAGCATCCCAGGAGAACAGTCTATTGCCGTCGGTATCAAACTTGATGATCCGCACTGGCTGATTGTCGGATACCCACACATCTTGATTCTCCGTAATCAAAATATAATTCGGAAAATTCAACCCTGGCCAAGTTGCCAGATGTCTTCCGTTAGGACCGAATACCTGCAAGCGATCATTATTGCGATCGGCGACATAGATACGATCCTGATTATCAACAGCTATTGAATGCACCGCATCAAACTGGCCCTCATCGCTGCCTTTGCTTCCCCAGGCAGTCAGGTAATGTCCGTCTTTATCAAACTTAATTACTCGCGAGTTCGTCAGACCGTCCGCAACAACGATGCTGCCATCGCGCAGAAATGCAATATCTTGTGGTGTCCCCAGGTGGGTTTCGTCATTAGCTGTCTCATTCTTTAATCCCAGCGTCATCAACAACTCTTTGCCGTCATTTGAGAAAGCATAAATCTGATGCCGCCCAGAATTGACGACCCACACCCGCCGCTCGGGATCATAAGGACTAATTGCTATCATGTGCGGCCCACCTGTGCCTGCAAACAAATAATCCCATTGGCTCCAGTTCTCAATTAGCTCGCCCTCATCATTCACGACGAAGATGACGTTTCTCATTTCGCGCAGCGTACCCTTTGGAGGGGACAGCGCAGACAGGCCTTCGACAGAACCGTAGAAATAGTCGAACCCAGCTGGCAGCGGATCAGGCACGTGAAGCTCGCCTCGCTGAATGACAAAAATCCGCTCAGTTGATTCTACGAATAACCCGGGATGTGAACCCCAGATAAAGCCCGGCTCTGAAAATGGTTCAAGCCACTCGGGCTCTGCTATATAGGGTGAGTCGCCGTGGTTCGCCGTTGGAGGGTACTGATCACTCCAGGATTGAGCGAAGACAGAAGTTGTTGTAGTCGCTATCAGTAAGGTGCCTATAGCGTTAAGAAATTTAAGTGAGCGCATAGTCGATTCTCTAGTTGGTTTCCAGCAACAACTGATGTCGGTTATTGAGCAAAGCAGCTTGCTTATTTTGAAAGGAATTAATATTTGGGCCTTGATCATCTCATGAACAGATAGGGGAGATCAAAGGGGCCAGATCAAAGACAGATAGGCAGATCAAAGGGGCAAGAATAACTTGATCGACATGAAATAGATTGACCCATTTGATATGCTCACAGATACATAAAGAAGGACCGTGCGAGCGGCAGCTAATAACCATTCAAAGGCATTATGCGTCGGGGTAGAAGTAGGAACATTGAAATATGATTTATCTAACTCAGCTTATTTATATCAAGGAAGGACAGGAAATAGTATTTGATGAATTTGAGTCAATCGCTATCCCCATCATCAGTAAATATAATGGTGAGCTTATCCTGCGTATAAGGCCTGGAAAGGATGCTCTTATTGAAGGAACAGCTGAACTTCCTTATGAAGTACATTTAGTGTCTTTTCAATCTCAAGAGGATTTTGACAATTTTGGGATGGATGAAGAGCGAAAACGTTTTCTTCATTTAAAAGAAGAGTCGATACGCGAGACTATCTTGTATCAGGGCAATATAATTTGAGCATAAAAATTAGCAACACATAACAATTACACTAACAAGGACGCGTTAAGGCGCGCCTCTCAATAAAGACGTTACGCAGGTTTCAACTGCACCCCAAGCCTGAAACTAATCAGCGACACCATCGATGCGCCCAGCATCAAGAACAACAGCGGATACACCGTGCCATTAAAAATCACCGCCACCAGTTGTGCGGCTATGGCCGAGAAGGCCATCTGCAGGAAACCGGTGAGTCCCGATGCGCTGCCGGCGTGTTGGGGAAATTCGTTGATGGCGGCGGCCTGTGCGTTGGGCAGGGTGATGCCGTTGCCGAACACGGCGATGGCGACGGGTGCGAACAGGGCGATCGGTTGATGAAAACCTGATAGCTGTAACAGAATCGCCGCGGCGATGCCGCCAACTCCAATCGTGGCGCCGTAGGAGATCATGTGGTTGATGTGGAAGCGTCGACCGTAATGTCTTGCGACGTAGTTGCCGGTCATAAAGCCCAGCGGCACCATGATGAAATAGTAGCCGTACTCATTGGCTGGGCGATGTAATACCGACACCATAATTTCCGGGGCGGCGGAGATAAAACTGAAAAACACCACCGACACGAAGGTGACGCAGAAGGCGTAGCCGCAAAACACCCGCGACTTGAACAGTCCTATATACGCCAGCAACATCGAGCGCATTCCCTGAAACGGAACCGGGTTGCTGTGGGTCTCGGGCAGGGTCTTGATTAGCACCAATAAAATAATAGAACTCAAAACCGCCATCACGATAAATACCGACTCCCAGCCAAAGAGCAGCATGAGTTCGCCGCCCAGTGCCGGCGACAGCATCGGCAGTACCACCATGACCATCACCAGGGTGGCAATCACTCTGGCCGCTTCCTGCGCGCCGTAAACATCTCTTACTATGGCGCGGGCCAGCACCAGGCCCACGGCGCCGCCAAAGGCTTGTACGATTCTGCCCAGAATCAACATCTCGATGCTGTGGGCAAGATAACAAAAAATTGAGCCGAGCACGGTGATCGACAAGCCCAATATCATAATTGGTTTGCGGCCGTATTTATCCGACAGCGGCCCATAGATTAGTGTACCCAGGGCGATGGCTAACATCGAGAGACTTAAGGTGAGCTGGGCGACATCGTTGCTTACCTGAAAGGTTTCTTTAATTATTGGTAGCGCGGGCAGCAGAATTTGCATGGCGCCCGGACCCAGGGCGGAAGTCGCGGCTAATAACACGATTAGCGTCTTCGATAATGACAGGTTTTGCGGCAAGGTAATGATCCATCTTTTTAGTTATCCAGCGCTCTGGATAATAATACTGGGTTAAGAAAACGCGCAGCGCATGTCAGGGGATGCTTCAGCGCGTTAACACCGCGTCTGTGGTTTGTTGCACAGAGGGGTCGCCTTGTGAGCTGAGAATGACACTTGAACCTAACAACATAGAGCGTTGCGCTTTGCTGATTTCGTAGCCCAGGCCAAAAGCCTTGCTGTGAAATTGTTGGCTCAGCTGCTGAGCATTCCATTTGCTGCTTTGATTTTCGACAGTGGCCATAGTGTAGCATGAGAGAATTGCCTCTGTTCTGGTTTTCAGGCAAATGGACAGGTCGGGGTCGGCACTCACTTCCAGTTTCATGCCGTTTGAGTGTTGCCGAAAGCGCGGGGAGTTGGCCAGATAGCCGGCCACTTGTCGGGAAAATTCCGTGTCATCACTGACAATCGTAACCGGCAAGCTTAAGTCCAGCCGGCGCAATATGCTGGGGTCTTGTTTGAACGCGGCTTCATAATGGGCTAGCGCCTCGGCGAATTGATCTTCTTCCCAGGCCGCCGTGGCCATCTGTGCATTTATTCGGGCGCGCAGCAACACTTCCTGGGCGGGCAGTTGGGCCAGCGCCAGTGCGCCGGCGTCTAACACCTGGGTGGCTTTATTTTCCAGGGCGGCAATTTCACTGTGATAGGCATAGTAATAGCCGGCGTTCAGCATAAATGCGCCATTGTCATTGGCCTGTTCCAATATATTCGCCATCACCCCGGTGCCTATTAATCCGATAATTTCCGGTTCTATCCATTCGGGAATATGCACATCCAGCGGTGAATAGGGACGCAAGCGACTCTGTAAGATATCAAACTCGGCAAACAGGGAGGCGGCTCTTCGTCCGGCGCGCCAGCCATCCAGTTTAAGCGAGGCGGCATCGAAGCGGGCGGCCAGTGAGGGCATGAAATCCATGGTGGCGATGTTTTCCAGCTGAATCTGGTATTCGGTGTTGTTGGCCATCCTGCTTACCAGCGCGGCCAGCGCGTCTTTCTGAGAATCGTCTGCGCTGTAAGAACCATTGCGGTCCGGTTGATTAAGCGCGGTGCCGGTTAATTTGATGGCGTCTTCGGCGTAGCCGGCCAGCAGCAGAAAACTGGCGCTGACCAGAAGATGCTCCGCCCGGTTCATTACATTAACTATAGCCTCTTGCGATTCACGCCAGATAAGCATGCGATCCAACGCCTCCCGTGCCTCATCGAAGCGGCCCTGGTTCATCAACAGATACAGTTTGTAGATCCAGGGATTGGCCACACTGTCGGGGTTGAGACTAGCCGTGGCGCGATCAAGATATGCCTCTGCCTGATCCATCTGCAACAGACTCAGAGACACTTCCGAGGCGTTGCTCAGGTAGACCGTATCATTGTTGTTAGCCTGATCGAGTGGATCGCCGTCTTCGTCTATTGCCCGGTCACAGGAGTTCATCGATTCGATCGGTTGCAGGCTGGCAAGATCTACCGCACACAAGGTATTCCAGGCCCGTGCGCGCTCGCGCGGATCTGCGCTGTTTTGCAACACCAGATTGGCGCTGGCGCGGGCGGCGTCGTATTGCTTGAGTTTAATCAGCGGCCAGCCGCGAAACGATTCGATGTCCTGATCGTAAACCTGCTTCAGTTTCTCCAGGTATTCGAGCGAGCGCAGTTGATCACCCATCAGTTGATGCACATAAGACAACTGGCTAAGGGTGAGATAATGCCACTGCACATTGCCGGAAAGCACCGCTTCTTCGAGCGTGGCATAGTTGGTGAGTTGTTCCGCGCGATTCAGATGAAACAGCGCGCGCGGCATATTGCCCTCAACCGTGAGCAACACTTCGGCCAGCCCAAATTGGGCCGCGGCGGAATCAGGCTCCGCGCTAATCCATTGTTCGCTAAGCTCTCTGGCTTTTACATTCTGATCGAGATTTAGCGCGTCGCAAATAGCCAGCGCGCGCAGCTCGGTAATATCTCTGAATCCAAAACAGCTGGGTAATCGGGCTTCGGGAATTTGTATGTCCTCAAGGGACAGCGGAACATCGTCTTGAGCGAGAACGGTAATTGAAATAAGGCAGCCGCAGAGCAGACTAAAAAATCCGGTGATGTATGTTAGGCCTCTGGGATGATGATGGCTCTCGCGGGCATTCATCAGGACGCCTTGTATCGAGGCTCCCCGCATCAAGACTCCTTTCATCAAGACCCCTTTCATCAAGACAAGGTGCATCAAGACAAGGTGCATCAAGACAAGGTGCCCCTCGCCAGTTGCTCCATGGGGCCGCGCATGGCATCCGCCAGCACCTTATCCAGAGCGACAACACCGGGCGCCAGTTCGATTCGATGGCCGAGTACGCGCGGCAACAACAGCTCGATATCTTCTGCGCTGACATAATTGCGACCACGCAGCGCCGCCGAGACTTGCAGCGCTGGCAGCATCAGCACCATGGAGCGGGTTGAATTGCCCTGCAATACCCGGTCGTCGTCGCGCAGGTTTCGAGAGATATCTACCAGCGCGGTTTTTACCGCTGGGCTTATCACCACGCCGGCATCAATTTGTCGACGTGCGCTCAACACCTCGTCGCGGCTAACAGTTGTCTTCTGCTGCTGTTGATCTCTTCGCTGTTTATAAGTATCGAGCACATCCAGTTCAGATTGCCGGTCGATATGATCCATGGTGATCTTGAACAGGAAGCGATCCAGTTGCGGGGTGGGTAGTGGATAAGTGCCTACCAGGTCGAGTGGATTTTGCGTGGCGATGACGAAGAACAGCTCATCCAGCGGGTAGGTGGTGTTATCTACCGTGACTTGTTTCTCGCCCATGGCCTCCAACATCGCCGATTGCACCTTGGGCGAGGTGCGATTGATTTCGTCCGCCAACACTACGTGGGCGAACAATGGCCCGTGGCGAAAATGAAAGGCATTGCTGTTGCTGTCGAATACCGGCACACCGGTGACATCGGAGGGCAGCAGGTCCGGCGTAAACTGAATGCGGCGAAACGGCATAATGAAGTCATCGGCGACGCCGGTGTGTCTGACCGCCGTTGGATCCGAGTCGACGATGGCCTCGCCCAGAGCTTTCGCCAACGTGGTTTTTCCGGAGCCGGGAAAATCTTCCAGCAACACATGCCCGTCGGCGATCAGCGCGATAATTGTCAGTTCGATGACATCATCGCGACCTAGCACCTGCTGCTTCACGGCGCTCATCAACTTGTTGAGTACTGTTACGGCGCTATCGAGTTCATTGCTGCTGTTGGGTGTGTCTTGCGGATCGATGTCCTGGCTGAGCTCAGAAACTTCGTTGATGCTGTCAGGTGACATCTTCTACTCCAATTACTAATAAATACTGGGGGGTGATTTTTGTTTGGCTATTTGCTGAGCAGCCAGGAAAAAGGATTCAGTCCGGCGAGTATTTTCTTTCGGGTTTCGGCATTTAGTTGTATTTCTCGCAGGATGGCCTTGCGCAATTCCATCCACTGCTGCTGGCTGTAGGCGGTTTTTTCGGTGCTGCCCAGTGCCAGGGCCAAATGCTGATGGGTCATCTTTTCTATGGACGGGGCGAGTTTGCTTGCCCGAGCGGCAAACTGCTCGCGGCTTTCGCCGAAGTTCCGATGCAGTCCCACGGCGGATAGTTGATCGAGCACCGAGCGATAACTGAGGCGGTATTGATTTTTCAAGTCGGCGTGAGCCGGAATCCACAGCCGGTAGTACTTCACACAGTAAGCCGTAAGCAATGTTGTCAGCAAGATAAGATACAAGCCGTTCAAGATTAGTTGAAAATCAATCAGTGAGTCCTGTTGTGACTGTAAAAAATCATCAAACGACGCGTCGTTTCTGAGCATGTCACCGAGTAGTTGTTGCAGACTGTTTTGCGGGTCGGTGCTCATGTCGACCAGGGTTTGCTGCGGCGCGGGATCGACAATCACCCAGCCGATGTCTCTAAAATAGATTTCCGGCCAGGCATGTCCATGCACGGCTTGAATTAATAGCGAAGAGCCGCCGGCTTTGTTGCTGGCCGGAACAGAGTAGCCAACGCCGACTCGGGCAGGGATGCCGAGGCTGCGAAACATATAGGTTGCGGCGAAAGAAAAATGCATACAATAGCCGGTGAGGTCGCCAAACAGAAACGAGCCAGCCGGGTCAGTCTCATAGGCGTGTTCATTTTTCAGACTGTAGATTCCATTTTCGTCCAGGTAGGTTTTGACCGACCAGGCTTTGGCGAAAGGGTCTTCGGCATACTCGGGTTTTAAATCACCTATCAGGCTCTGCGCCAGTTCGGTATAACGTGGATCATCTGGAATGGTGAGATATTCATCCCAGACCTCTTGCGACCAATCTTCTCTGCCCACCTCCCGGCCGAGCAGATAGTTAAAGTCATACTGCGGCGACAGCGAGTAGGTGTCGTAGGTACGCTTGAAGCGCAGGTTGTTAGGATTAGGCCGGTTCTCGTAGGCGATAGGGCTTTCCAGACCGAAAGGCGTGCGGTGGGAGATTAACATGCCGATGGTGGTACGCACCGGTACCCGTTGATCTTCTGCCTTGGGTAGCTGCGCGGTCTCTATACGGGCGTTGGTAAAATGATCGATCAGGTCCTGATCCATATCATCCCGGGTGGTGTAGTCGAGCATGGTGCCATTAAATTGCGAATACGCCGATTCACGAAAATAGTAGGAGCCGTTGAGGGGCTCATAGTCATCACGAAAAACCACCACGGCAACCGGCGCCTCTTTGTCCTCGGCATCATTGGGGCTGTCTCTGAACGGGTTGTCTCGTTGCGAGCTATTGCCGGCCTGTTCCTGTCCGGTTAAACCCAGATCGTCGGTGAGTTGCGGTGTCGGCAGACCAAACATGCGCACATAGAACAAGAGAGAAAAACACAGCAGACCCAGAATGGTGAAATGGTAGGGCAGGCGGCGATGATTGTTTTCCAGCATCAGCAAGGCGGCTAGAGACAGCACTGCCGCGCAGCCAAAGGCCAACAAGATGGAGGAAGGGTCGATGCCGCGCGTGAGTGCAAAGTCGCCAATGAAAAAAGGCCGATGGATCATGCCGTTGCGATGTGCCGACAGGGTGATGACAAAGGCCGTGGCCACGAACAGAATTTCAATTACGGCGCCATAGCTGGTGCGTTGTGCCAGGGTGCGTAAGGCCAAGGTCAGTGCGCCAGCCAGCGCAAACCATTTAACAAATTCACCGCTGTTGAAGATCAAGATCGGGCTGCCAAGATCGGCGAGTAATGAGGTGTTGGTAAGCAACGATGCCAGCGTCAAGCCGAGCAGGCAGAGGCCGAGACTGGCGAGGATTATAGTCGCGGTGCGCAGTTTATTCAGCGGCGAGCGGTCGATGCCGGTATCGATCAGGTAACACGCAAGCAGGCAGCCAAGAGCGGCGCCTATGGAGCCGCTTACCACGGTGAGTGAAAGGCTGACTACCCAGTAGCTGCTGGCGATGATTGCCGCGCGCAAACTGGTGGGCAGAAAATGCTGAGCGGGTTTAGCTGATGCTGATGTCATTATTATCCGTCTCTTTATAAATACCTTGTTCACTGACCTCGCGCGAATTAAGCGGACAGCATTGGCGGCGTTAAACCTTTCTCATATTGTGATCGAAGCTAAAACCGGTTTTTCGATCGACCACCACAGTGGATTCTACTAGTTGCCCCAGTTCGGTCAATAACTTAAGTAAATCAGCTCTGGAGCCCCCTGTTTCCGGGTTGTTGCTGTTGTCGTTTGCACTTTTCAGCAGCAGTCGCCGCCAAATGGGCAAGCGCTGGGCGTCGTTGAATCCGTCGGTGGCCAGCACCAGGGAAAAGCGTCCGCCAAAGCGAGCGATGGTCTTGCCCAGCATGGCGGCCCAGGGAGCCGCTTCAGCGGCGGCGAATACGATGCAGTGTACCCCGGACTGGGCCGCGGTGAGTGTGAGGAAATTATCCAGACCGTAGCCGTAACGGGTTTCTATGGCCCGCGACCTGGCGATGGCATCCAGTGCCGTGGGCAGGTTTTCGCAGGGCAGTTCGCTGCCGTCGGCGCCGAATGCCCAATCCTCTCCCAGGGCCCCCAATTCCAGTGCCACCCGGGCAACGGCGGCTGCGGCTTCATCGTTGTCACTGCTGAGCAGATAGGCCACGGTGCGGTTGCTGTGAAAAACACTCTTCTCCGCCAGCCGAACATTCAGCTGGCGGTTGCGTGCATACACTTTCCACATGATATTGCGCACCGAATCACCCGGCACATAGGGCCGAATTTCCATGCGATCACCGTCCGGGTCACCGCTGGGGTTGGGAATGCCGTCCTCGGCGGTGAGTGAGCGCAACAAGGGGAGTGGCTTCACCGTATTGGTGCGTGGCAGCGCGGTACAGGAAATTTCCTGCACCTGCTGCCAGGAATAGCGACAGAAGCCAAGTACGTCGGATACCACAAATTGGCGGGTAATCCGGGAAGTCTTACAACGCTTATAGGGAATTATTTCCTCGACCAATTGTTTGTCGGGTGAAATTTTAATGCGGGTTTCCATGTAGTCGGGGAATACGATCTGCCAGGATAATTTCACCAGCGGAAAATAATTAATCGCAGGCAGACAAAAACCGGTTTCATTCGGGAAGCCGGCTTCCAATTTAATCGCGTCTGACGGGGAAGAAGAATTCTGCAAGCGGCGCTGGATACGCTGCTGAATAAAGATGCCGCTGATTACCGCGCAAAATAAGCTGAAGATCAGAATTGAGAGTGCGCAGATGGCCAGTGAAAAAACCACCAGGTCCATGGCGCCATAGCCATACGCGCTCAGCGCATACGCGGTTAATGAAAGTGTGATGACGCCTTGCAAGGTGAGCGGGAATAGGGCAGCTAATCGTCTAATGCCGGTGAGTAACAGTGACTGTTTGCTGTCGAGGCGAATTTTTAGGCGAGGGAGCATAGTCTACCGGGCGAGAACGCGTTGCGTGAATGCGACAAAGGCCGCTTGCTTGATTGGGTCGCTTAAGCAGACCGAACTTAACTAGACCGAACTTAACTTAACTTAACTTAACTTAACTGAACTACAGCGCCTATTCTTACATGGCATTCCATGAACTACAACGTGCCGGCCAGCGCTTCAGGCAGGGCAGGAGATGCCGCCGCCGAGTTTGTTAGTCCTGAATTTCTATATCGATTTGGGTGTTTACCGAATTGGCCAGAAAACAATGTTCATGGGCTTGATGATGCAGGGATTCCTGTTGTTCCCGGCTGGGGGTCATATTCTCGGCATAGCGGGCCGAGGGCCTGAGGACTATACGGCTAATAGCATGCTTGCCTTGCTGGTTTTTGCCCAGCGTGCCCAGCGGATTATCCTCATAGCTTTCTACTTGTATACCTTCTTTGGCTGCAATGGAGAGGAAGAACAGCATGTGACAGGAGGCGAGCGACGCGACAAACGCTTCTTCCGGGTCGACATTCTCCTCCGGCGCCCAGAGCGGGGAAACAATATGCGGCGAGGCGGTGGCAGCCACCACGGTGCCGCCATCAAACTCCCAGCTATGGGCTCTGGAATAATTGTTGTTGAGAAAATCTCCGTCATTAAGTTGCCATTTAATAGTGGCTACAAACTCTGTCATGTTTTCCTCGGCCTGAACCAGAGCGGCGCGCCGAACAAGTTTTCAGTGCGCCGCCGTTTGTCAGTAAGTAGATTGTCAGTAAGTAAATAGATTGTCAGTAAGTAAATAGATTGTCAGTAAGT
>JABMOK010000166.1 GCA_013204155.1 Pseudohongiella sp.
ATGAAATATTTTTACAAAAGAATATAGCGACATAGGTTCGATTTTATCTAAAAATTGGAATGCTGATTTTCAGGGTTTATTATTTTCGCCGTCTGGATTTTCTTTTCGAGAGCGACGCCGTAGCACTAAATATACGGCTTAATCAAATCACTACTCACTTCCCATAGCTTCTTAGCGGCTTCATCGGTCGCAAACTCCGCTATGCGCGGCTGCCTTCGCTGATAAAAATAATTGCCGCTGGCATTAATACTCGCCTCATCATCGGAACTGGCAAGCCAGATAAAAGTATCCGAGCCTTTATCAATACTCAACATAAATGGATACATCAAAAAACCCAAAATTCGAGCGACACCCCCACCCTTCCCCCAAATAGCCGTGCGCACGGCGCCAGGATGAAAAGAACTGGCAACGATATGCTTGTCAGCATAGTGACGCTGAATTTCTCGTGCCGTTAATAGATTCATGAGCTTCGATCTACCGTATGCCTTAAGAGTACTGTAATCATTTTTCAGATTCAGGTCATTAAAATCCAGTGCGCTATTGCTGTGCCCATAAGAGCTGGTAAACACAATTCGAGCCAGATTAGATTTTGCCGCCTCGGTAATTGCCGGCAGTAGTTTCATGGTCAATAGAAATCCCGCAAGATGATTAGTAGCAAATGTTGTCTCGAATCCGTCTACAGACTCGGTTCTCCTGCCACTGGCACCACCGGCGTTATTACACAGCACATCAATTTTCGGATAATAAGCCAGCAATTCATCTGCTACTCTGCTGACACTACTCATCGAACTAAAATCTGCCAAAAAAAGCTTTATCCTGCAGTTACCAGTACTGGCTATGAGACTCTTTACAGCCTGCTCCCCCTTCTCCTGATTTCGACATACCAGTGCCAGACTAGCGCCGCGGCTGGCAAACTTGCCTGCGGCCTGAAAACCTATCCCACTGTTGGCGCCTGTCACGATGTAAACTTTTTCTGACAAATCTGTCTGCGCTGACACTGCCCGTACCCCACTAACAAATAAGAAACTGTTGGATGATTCTATGATGCCTGAAAAATTTTAGCTAACGGTACAACAGTTTCCGGCCTAAGCGACAAAACCGAGCCTGGACTTTGCAATCCAGATATCTCAAACAGTATATGGTGTTGAAGACAAGGAATTGTAATGCGGGTATGCGGAGCTTAACGATGAGGTTTTCGAAGCCATTGCCGAACTGCTTGCACTTCCCGATCGAGTGGCGAATACAGCGGGTTTTCGCGCTGATAATGAGCTAAACCCCCTAAACAGCGTTAAAATCAGCAGTTCAACGCTAAACAGCACGAAATGTCCCCGATTTTTACCCACTCTTGCTTCCCCTGCCGAATGGCACTATGTAGTCTTCCTAAGCTGGTAGCCTACAATTTAGGCGATTTTTAACAATCGGTAGATTAGACTAATGAGCATTCATATCCCCGGTATTTCAGCCAGCGTCGATGCCGGAAATACGACTCTTATCCAGCCTTCTCCAGGCAGCCGTCTTTATCAAGATAAGGCTGGTAGCATCCTGCTAGGCCAGCCACCGGAAGTACTCAAAGGCTTGCTCTGCCACGGAATCAATAGTTTCGACACCCTGGTACTGCCAGACATAAAGGAAAAAAGCGGATCGCTTACCAATTGTCTCGAATTTCCCCTGTATTTCTTTTTGTTCATTAGCAAAAACCAGAAACAGAAACGCAAACTCAATTTAGTAGGCGAAAAAACTGATATCAGCCATGCCTTGCGACTATTGCGAATCACCCTGTTTGGGCCAAGCAAAGACGAATTAGTTGCCTGGCAGACTGAAACCCGGCTGGCGGAAGAATGGCTCGCGGCCAGTAAGGAACTCGCACTTAAAGACCAATCCGGAAAAGTTATTCCCGTGGAAGACTTTTTCAATATTCTGCCGTTTAAAGATGGCCGGGTAGAAGTGGGTGATCAGACTATTATCCATGTGGGTAGTGACGTTTTTGATATAGCCTACGGCGATGCCGTATCCCGAATCGATCTCAATGAAGATTCAATAATTGAACCGCCCTATACAGTGGAGCCGGACTATGTGCCGGGCGGACTGGTTAAAATGGGCATCGAAGTTTTGGGCGGAGCATCGGGCTTCACACCAAGCGAACCCTGTACCGGATTAGCTCTTTGCTATAATGGCGAATACATTTTAATCGATGCCATCCCTTTCCTCGATCAACATCTGTTTGCCAGAGGGATCTCGAAGAACCAGGTAGCAGGGGTATTCCTCACCCACCTGCATGATGATCATTCTTCTCTGTTTCCATTGATGTTAATGCCGCATAAGGTCGATCTAATTACCACCCGTGAAATTTTTTCTATGGCGATGGAAAAAATTGCCTGCGGCATTGGCTGGACCGTGGATATCATAGGCGAGCACTTCAATCTTGTAGAAGTAAGACCTGGCGAAAGCCTAAACTATTTTGGCTTAAGTATAGAGACTCATGTAAGCGTGCATAGCATTCCTACCATCGGCGCCACATTTTCCACTGTAAACAAAGGCATCGAGCGGAAAATCTGCGTTGTGGGTGACAATCATTCGATGAACGCCGTGCGAACAATGACAGAGCGCGGCTTGATTCGAAAAAGCACGACAAGCAATTTAAACAGACTCTATTCAGAAAGGTTTGACTTATTGGTAGCGGATGGCGGAGCAGGCGCGATTCATGGCGATCCAGCGGATGCTATTCAATCCTCCTCAGACAGAGTTGTTTTTGTCCATGTCGAGGAGTTAGCCAACGAATTCAATACTACTTTTTCTCTGGCAAGCTCTGGCAAACGCTACACGATTCTGGAAGGCGACCCCGCAATTTATACCTCTCAGATCAACCATTATCTAACCCAGTGGCTAGGCAGACCGTTTCCAAACAGATGGATGCGAAGCCTGCTGGCGGAAGAAGAAATCCGGCGTTACAACGCCGAAGATGTAATTTTGGTGCAGAATGCCGGCACCCGCGGCTATGTATATTTGATACTCACCGGTTATTGCGATGTGGTGAGACATGATGGGCTAAGCTTGACTATTGACGCCCAATTACAGGCCGGTGACATTCTTGGCGAGATGGCTGTGGTTACTGGGAGCGGTATTCGCAGTGCCAGCATAATCGCCAAAACACCGGTTACCCTGTGTGTGTTTTCTGAAGAAACATTCAAGTCTTTTGTTGTTGCCGAGGGATTCCAGGATAAATTGCTGCGGCAATGGTCTCTGCGTCCAACAATCGCGCGTCAGCCGCAGTTTGTCAGCATGACATCTACGGTATTGGAAAAACTCAGCCACCTGGCAGAATCGGTCATACTGCATGAGGGTGATAGCTACCAATTATCCGCCACTACCTGGTGCTTACTAGCCGAAGGTGAGGCCTCGCTGAACGGCAAAAATATGTGCCGTGATGTCGATTACGGAGCCAGACCCTTTGCCGAGGCAGATTGCGGGACCATTGTCAGTAAAGAGGGCTGCACCTTACTACTGTTCGATGCCAGTCGCCTCGATCAGCTTAGAATGAGCACTCCACAACTCAACTATTATCTGCGCAAGCTCCGTGCTACGGAATTGAGTAACAATGTGGCCTGGAAGCTGGGGCCGGTTGATATTTTTAATGATATCGCAGTGCAGTCTGCTTGATCACGCCTACAATCCACAACCTGCCCAGATAAGACGGACGAATTGAATTAAGTAATCTTTCTTGGCATCGACTAAAACTTTGCGGTTTCCCCTCCCTTCAATTTCACCAATACTTGCTCGATTAAATCTATCGAGAATGGCTTGCCAATGCTGCCAATAACATCTAATTCCATTTCATGACCGATGTTCTTGGTTAGCATTCGTTTCTGCTTGCCCATACCACTGACCAGCACTATTTTGGATGGGCACTTCACTTTTTCAAAAAATTGAAAAACAGTCAAACCATCGTAACCTTTTTCCGACATGTCCATATCCGCATCCACCCCGAGATCAAGATCCAGAAAGATCAGATCCGGTTGAAATTCTACATAGGAGCTTCGTATCTCTTTATAGTCATTTACACTGAGCACCTCGTAGCCCACATCCCGCGCTACTTCCTCAAGGATTTCTGTAACCCCCTTGTTATCATCAATGACTAATAATTTGGGCAAGATTGCCCCCCATTCTCGTTCATTGTCCTGCCCTGGGTCCGTGACGCCACATACCTGTCAATTGCTCCAAAGTCGATTCTTCCATACCAGTAACTAATATCCGCTAAGATAAGGCAAACATGAGTAGCACACTGCTAGTTTCAGCCAGTGTAACGGAATTAATTGTTTTACGAGGCGAATTAAATTGCCAGTATTTGTACGCAACTTTATAATATACAACAATATTATCAATGGAAACAGCCAGCTTCTGCAGAATAGACTGAGCTTAAGCTGATTCCTCTACCTGGACATTGCAGCTATAGCCCCTCTGACAATAAATTCGCCTACTTCTCATAGCTTGATGTAAGCCCAGGCAAAAATTTTGATCGGCGCTTACAATTGAAGCCATGGTTTAACCTTTCAGCGGTAATTCACTCGATAAAGTTGCAGCAAAAAAATCAGCAACACAGGGTCTCAGATTATGCCAACGATTGCCGACGCGCAAATTCAGGCCTTAAACGATGCAGAATCTTCTGAAAATAGAATTCACAGCGACGACATTGCCGCCAAATATGGATTTACCGGTGCCTTGGTAAGTGGTGTCAACGTGTTTGGCTATCTAACCCAGCCGCTGGTCAAGTGCTACGGTGAACACTGGTTAACTCAAGGTATGATGGATGTAATCTTCCTTAAACCTGCTTATCAGGGTGAGTTACTGACAATACAGACTGCCGATCAGCCGATGACGGGCAATCATCGGCGACACCATCTCAGCTCTGCCGTTAACCCGCAAGACGTGTTGTTAGCCAGGCTGGAGTCCTGGTTACCGCAGACGTTTCCCGCAATCAATCAACTGGCCTACTTGGCGAGCGGCGTTGGACTCGATACGCGAGAGGAAATACGCTGGGAATTGATTCATCTTCAACAAGCCGCGGCCTCTTATCTCTGGCAGCCAGGTTGCACCGACAACAAAAGTCGAGTCGATGCTCAGAGGGATGAGTCCGATATTTATGCAGGGGAAAATGGGCTCATCCATCCCTACTATTTATTGGATGCCTGTAACAAGGCATTGATGCGAATGTTTGTTCTGCCAGCCTGGATACACACCGGTAGCCGTCTGACGCTGCGACGAGCAATCAGAGTCGGCCAGGCAATTGATGTTCGCGCCGTTCCTATACAGAAATGGGAACGCAAGGGTCATCAATTCATAAAACTCTACATCGCCATGTGGGTAGATGAAGAAGTCGCCCTGGAAGTCGAACACACAGCCATTTTCAAAATCGCAAGCTAATCTTCCAGTCCCTTGCCTGGATTTTTACATCAGGAAAAATCCAGCATCTTGCAAACAGACAAAAGTCAGTGCCAGCTAGTTCGAAAATTTTCTACTCATGCTCTCTCGATCAATCTCTTTACCGCGCAGGTACACTCGGGAAATGCGGCGAGTATTACGAATATCGTCAAGCGGATTAGAATCCAGAACCACCAGGTCTGCACTGTATCCCGGTTTCAGCTGCCCCAAATCTACTAAGCCTAGCCGTTGCGCGGGCCTACTGGTTGCCGCTAACAGCGCCTGCATCGGAGTCATACCGAGGCGGACAAATATTTCCAGCTCCCTGTGTCCGCTATAACCAAAAAAATGATCGGGTACCGCGCCGGCATCAGTGCCCAGTAAAATATCTACCTCGGCTTCAATCAGGCTGGCAAAACTGGCTTTCAACTCAGTTTCGCTATCGGTACTTCTTACAATTTTCAGTTGTCGTTGTCCCGATCCTGCCGACAGCCTTTTTGCTACCGAGATTGGAACTGACGCTTGCAGGAACGAATCTTCACCGATAGCCTCCCTGCGCAATTCTGCCAGGCCAAGATTCGGCACCACAAACGCCTTCGCTTGCACTAACTGTTGCGCAATGGCTTGGTCCAGATCGTTGCCGATACGCCCGTGCAAAAAGCCATCCACGCCCGAGCGAATAAGATCCGGCATATCTGCCGCATATTGCTGGTGGACAAAAACCGGAATATTTCTACGCGTCGCTTCGGCAATAATGACCCGATATAGAGCAGGCGCCAATTTTTGCTGAGTACCTGCGCGATCATCCACCCATATCTTGATAAGCGGAATGCCTCTGTCGGCAATTTCACTCACGGCGTCAATTGCCTGCTGCTCATTTCCAACGCCGTACAAGATTGTCATACCTGTTCGTTGTTCCAGCGCCAGTGCGTTTTTTAAAAACTGATCGTTCGGCCCTTGACCCGGAGGCGCCATACCGGCGGCAAACAAGAATCTTGCTACCTGTAATTGATCATCGCGCAATTCTCGCTGTAGTGAAAAAGCGAGCTCCCCGGGATCACTGCCGGCTGAGAACACAGCAGAAAATCCGTAATAGGCATAACGCTGCAAATGGTCAATCAGGTTCTCTCGACTGTAATTTTGCTCGCCCCAGCTGGTATATGCCTCATATCCCAGATGCGCATGGGCATCAATCAGGGCCGGAATTATGCTTTTACCGGCCAGGTCCAAGCGCGTGACATTGTCCGGCAAGTTCATCTCATCCCGGTTACCCACGGCGACAATATTGGCATCTTCTATCAATATAGATCCCGCTTCGATTACTGATCCATCGCCGATAATTAGTCGTGCATTTTCCAGTAACAGGGAATTACTGCGGCTACCTTGCTGCGCCTGAGCCGGCGTCATCACCACAAGCAACGCCCACCCAAGCGCTATCGTGGCAAACTTAATCGCGGCACGCTTGGTAGTGCTTATCCGCTTCATCAAGACTGTCTCCTGAATCAGGAGGTTCAATCGAAATTGTTCAGTGTCGCTGAATAATTGCTGCCTTAATTTCATGTTGCCGCTCTCTTTTTTGGCTGGACACTGGTAATCTAACATCTTTAGGCAATATCCTGCAGTTCTTGCAGTCAGGTAATCCCGTTGCAGCAAGTAAAATCTCCAAACCATGATCTGAGTGATCCCCAGGCGCTGGCACTGGCCACTAACAGCAACACCTCCGCGCTGGCCGAACAGGCACGAGCGCTCTGTGATTCCTACCATGGTAATGTCATTACCTATTCCAGAAAAGTATTTATCCCACTCACCCATTTATGCCGAGACGTCTGCCACTACTGTACATTTGCCCGCACTCCAAAACACATCGAACAGCCCTATATGAGCATCGAGCAGGTGCTAAAACTGTGTCGTGAAGGCGCGCAGCAGGGTTGCCAGGAAGCACTGTTCACCCTCGGTGAAAAGCCCGAGCTTCGTTATAAGGCTGCCCGCGATGCGCTGCAGCAGTCAGGTTTCGCTTCCACCATAGACTATGTAGCCGAGGTTGCCGCTACCGTGCTAGAAGAAACCGGCCTGCTCCCTCATATCAATGCCGGCAATATGAATATTGCAGAGATAACAAAACTTAGAGAGGTCAGCGCCTCGATGGGCATCATGCTGGAATCGGCCTCTCCCAGACTCTGCGAAAAAGGCATGCCCCACTATGGGTCTCCAGACAAAGACCCGCTTACCCGGCTAGAGACTATCGATCTCGCAGGGCAGGCTTGCATCCCTTTTACCTCCGGAATACTCATCGGCATCGGTGAAACCCGACTCGAGCGAATCGAGTCACTGTTGGCCCTGCGTCAGGCACACCAACGCCATGGGCATCTGCAGGAAATAATCGTGCAGAATTTTCGCGCCAAGCCAAATACAAAAATGGCACAAGCCCCGGAACCCGATCTCAATGAATTGCTATGGACTATCGCCGTAGCACGGCTGATTTTCGGTGCGCAGATGAATATCCAGGCGCCACCCAATCTAAGCCCGGGTGTATTGCCACAACTAGTAGCAGCTGGTATCAATGACTGGGGCGGGGTTTCACCGCTTACGCCAGATCATGTAAATCCGGAAGCCCCCTGGCCCCATCTGGATAAGCTGGCGAGAGAAACAGCGGCCGCCGGAAAATTTCTCGATCAGCGATTAACTGTCTATCCTGAGTTCGCTCAAAATGCCAATAAATGGCTGGCAGAAAATTTACGCCCCCATGTATTAAAACATATGGACAGTGCTGGATTCGCAAAAAGGGACAACTGGTCACCTGGAGCACTTAATCCAATTCCGCAACTGGAAAAGAAATTATTATCTGCAACTACAACTACAACTAAAGGCTCAGCTGCCACTGCTAATTTCGTCTCCGCAAAAATCAAAGATATTGTTGCTCGCTGCGAGGCAGAAGAAGCTGTCAGCATCGAAGATATCAGCGTACTGTTTGAAAGCAGAGGCAACGATTTTGCTTACATCACCCAACAGGCAAACAGGCTTCGCGCGCAAGTCAACGGCAATGTTGTTAGTTATGTCGTTAACCGCAATATCAATTACACCAATGTCTGTTATTTCAAATGTCAATTTTGTGCGTTTTCCAAGGGCAAGCTCAGTGAAAACTTAAGAGGCCGGCCTTACGATATTGGTGCCGAGGAAATTGCTCGTCGCTGCCAGGAAGCCTGGGAGCGCGGCGCGACTGAAGTGTGTATGCAAGGTGGCATTCATCCTGATTACACGGGTCAGACCTATATCGATATCGTCCACACCGTACGCCAGGCCGTACCGGATATGCATATTCATGCCTTCTCCCCGCTGGAGGTCTGGCAAGGAGCGAGCACCCTCGGATTAGAGGTAAAAGAATACCTGAGACAATTGAAAGCCGCCGGACTCAACACCCTGCCGGGAACGGCGGCGGAGATCTTGCACGATGACGTTCGGGCCTTACTCTGCCCGGACAAACTGAATTCAGAGCAATGGTTACAGGTGATGGAAGCCGCTCACGAGGTAGGTTTTAAGACCACGGCGACCATCATGTATGGACATGTGGACAAGCCCATACACTGGGCCAGCCACCTTTATAAAATACGGGAACTACAGCGTCGAAGCGGTGGCTTTACAGAATTTGTACCGCTGCCTTATGTTCACATGGAAGCGCCGATGTATCTGAAGGGGAAATCACGCAAAGGTCCGAGCTTCAGAGAAGCCGTTCTGATGCATGCCGTAGCCCGACTGGTATTCCATGGCTTGATTGCAAATATCCAGGCTTCCTGGGTTAAAATGGGCCTCGATGGTGTTGCCGCCTGTTTGAACGCCGGCGTTAATGATTTGGGTGGTACATTGATGAACGAAAGCATCACCCGAGCGGCCGGGGCAGCTTATGGCCAGGAGTGGACCCCCGGCGCCATTGAGGACACGATCCGTAATATGGGCAGAGTGCCTCGTATGCGCAACACCCTGTATGCCGACGCGCCTGAGGAGCGCTATCAAACGGCGATGAACGCAGGGGAATTAAGTGAAGTCGAACTCACTTCCGCAAACAAGAAACAAACCAGTAAAAGAGTCGATAACCTGGCTCAAGTAATTTGATAGTATATGCCCCGGTCACCCTACCGCCGGGTAAATAACAGAAAGTCTAAAAGGTAAGCTCCATGACAAGTAAAGTAAAAATGGCCGGCATCGCGTTGGGTGTAATTTTGCTGATAGCGGCCACTACCTATGTATTTATAACTCCCTATAACCGCATCGCTGGCGTGAGAATCGGCGGCACCCTAACGGCCCCCCCGAGTGACTGGAACACAGTCAACGGCCGCGGCATAGGTAATATTAAAACCGGTGGCTTCCCTCCCTTTGTTGTGAATATGATCTACTCCACCGATGAGGGCGGCGTCATTACCGCAACGCGTCCCGATGGCGGATACTGGGCCAAACGCGCCAGAATAGCCCCTGACGGCTATCTCCAATTGGGAGATGAGACCTTTGCCATGAAAGCAACAGAGATTTTCGGTGATGCGCGTATACCCTATCTCGAAAGCTACGGTGGCAATAACCGCATGTCCATGGCTTATGATTTTGCTGGCGAGATTATCCCAGGGCAAACCGAGCCACTGTATACCTGGGAAGTCTTCTACTGGACACCGCGGTAAGCAGGATACCCCCCTAAAAATGAAAATTGCAATCACCGGAGCCAATAGCAGTGTAGGTCTAAATCTGCTGGCGCATATTGCCTCGGAAACGAATATCAGCGTCATTGCCGGCGTCCGCTCTGAAAAGGCCATAAAGTCGCTGCCAGAGTCAGCGCAGATCGAGCCGCGTATAATTTCCTACGCTGATGCGACTACACTCGCCGCCGCCTTACAGGGCGCCGACTGCGTGGTGCATCTTGCAGGCATCCTGATTGAGAGCCCGCATACAAGT
This sequence comes from Pseudohongiella sp., assembly GCA_013204155.1. Lineage (GTDB taxonomy): Bacteria > Pseudomonadota > Gammaproteobacteria > Pseudomonadales > Pseudohongiellaceae > UBA9145. Next base: position 10,351 of record JABMOK010000166.1, read on the forward strand.
TATGCCAGTGCCAATGTCGATGCTACGGCGACTGTTGTCGCTGCCGCGCAGCAAATTAAGGCCAGGCATCTGGTATTTATTAGCGTCGTTGGTGCCAGTCCCGATTCCTCCAACGCCTACTTCAAGTCGAAGGCCATGGCAGAGGAATTGGTCAGTAGCTCCGGCCTCTCGACGACTATCATTCGTACCCCCATCTTACTCGGTGCCGATACAGCCGGCTCCAATGCGATAATTAACGCCGCATCGGCCGCTAAAACGAAAATTCTTGGGGGCGGATACTATTCGATGCGTCCTCTGGATATCGATGACCTCAATAAGGCAATTTTGCACTGCTGCACACAACAGCTTGCCGGTGCCAGCTTGCATGAACTGGTCGGCCCGGAGCCTGTTTCTTATCGACAATTAATTCAAAGAACCGCAAAACTGATGGGCAAGAGTGTTGAGATAGGCTCCGTTCCTATCTGGCTCGCCAAATTGCTAGCGGCTATCACCAGTCGAATTAAGGCTGGGGGCATGACCCCTACTGTTATCGAGGTAATCACTACAGACGAAGTAGTTGCTTCCAATGCAGATAAGGCATTAGGTATCACACTTACTCCACTTCTAATCACCCTGAAAAAAATTCTGGAGCATAAGAAAAACACATGACTGAAGAAACACAGAATCAGCTTGAAGCGCAGGCTTCAACTGAAAATGACGTGGCGAAACCACGCAAGTCGGGCATTATCGGGCGAGTACTGTTTTTAGCGCTTACTGCACTGTGCTTTGCCTACCTTTACTATCGCCTCAATGGCGCCGCTATGCGTGAGGGGTTATCCCTGGTCGATTACATGACACAGGTATTCGCTACAGTTAATTGGATACCCTGGTTATTGCTGATGATTTGCTATTCATTGTTCTATTTTGCAATCGATACCCTGGTAGTTACGCGCGCGCTTAACTGGTTTATCGAAGATATAAAATACAAAGACATTTTGCCCATTAGAGCCAGCGCTTACATTATCTCCATCTTCAATGAGCAGATAGGCAAAGGTGCAATGGCTTACTACCTGAATAAACGCGATAAAATTCCCGGCTGGGAAGTTGGATCGGTGATGTTATTCATCATGTTCTGTGAAATTTATTACCTGCTAATCTGGGCAACCATCGGCTTTATCTTTGGTGGCAGTTCACTGCCCGAGGTATTTGGTCTGGTGCCTTATATCGCGATGGCCGCTGCCGTGGTGTTAATTCTCTGGATAGCCTATTTTCAGGGCCTAATACTGCCAAACAACAAATTCCGGGAACGACGCGTGTTACATGCCTTTCGTATGGCCAAGCCTTGGCACTACGGGGCATTTTTCCTGCTACGCTCCCCCGCATTAATAGCCGCCATTATTGTTTACACCACAGCCTTAAACTTGTTCGGAGTCGAGGCTTCCTTTCTGACCCTGCTGCCCTATCTGCCGATAATTTTCTTCGCGGCGGCGGTGCCCACTCCGATGCGAGCGGCGGCGATAACTTTCTGGGTGATTTTATTTCCGGAGAACGAAGGCCAAATGGCCGCCTTTGGTTTCGTTCAACATAATTTCTTTATCTTATTCAATGCCGCAATTGGTCTGCTTTTCTGGCGTCGCGCCCAACGCGATTTATTTGGCAAGTAATGGCCAATCTGTTAACTGCGATTCGCTTGCTGCTGGTAATGCCGGTGGCATGGGGGTTTGCAGATTCAGGTTTTCTAAGCCCCCGGGTTCTGAGTTCTCTCATTGTTCTGGCCATAGCCAGCGATTATTTCGATGGGATCGTCGCACGCGCGACCAACACCGCCTCAGCGAAAGGCATGCTTTTTGACCACGCGACTGACTTTTTGTTTGTAAGCGCAGGACTCGCAGGCCTTGCCGCCGCCGGGCTGATCCAGCCACTGCTGCCAGCCCTGATCGTCATCGCATTTGCGCAATATGTGCTTGATTCCTACTATCTATTCAAACAGAAGCAGCTGCGAATGAGCTTCCTGGGTCGTTGGAACGGGGTGTTTTATTTCCTGCCGCTGGTTCTGATAGCCGCATCAAGACTGGAATTCTTATCGACTCTCGAGCCCTTGCTGCAATTGATTGCCATCTCTACTGGATACGCTCTAATATTATCTACCGTGGCTTCAATCATAGATCGCGCCATCGCGCCTCTACGCGGCAATTAATGCTATGTGTAGATTGCTGCTAAGTTTTCTCTTTGTATCCGGCTGGATCATTCCAGTAACCGCCGCCGAACTCCCTGCGGCCGAGCTATTCTCCACCATTAGGCAACGACTCGATCTTATGCAGAGCGTTGCTCTGTATAAAGCGCAAAACCAGATTCCCATAGAAAATGTAGATCGCGAAATCATCGTGATTGCAGACGCGAAACGCGCAGCCGCGAGAGAAGGTCTGGATGCTGATTCAATTGAAGAATTCTTTGTCGCTCAAATTGCAGTAGCAAAAGCGATTCAATATCGCTATCGAGCCGAACTACTCTCCGACTCGACTCGCTTACCCGCTATCGATCTGGACACTGAGATCAGACCCGAAATTACCGAATTAGACGGCCGTATCGTGATTTTACTGGCGCGTTATTTGCGCTCTGCGAATACCCTGGATCCCGCTCTTAGAGAGCCATTCAATCAGGCTTTAACGACTCGATTTGTAAGCCCTGCTGACAAGACAATGGTATTCGACGCGCTGCTAAAAGCCAGGCTGAACTAAGCCTTAAGCTGCCCCTGACGACCAAATATCGGCAAGGATTTGTTGAAGAATCGAGCTCAGAAGTGCACTATACCAAGCTTGTGAACTGCAAATCAGCGCGCAAAGCCAATGAACTACAGCTCAACTCAGCTAAAAATAACAAGATTAGCCCACGGGACGAGATATGCCTCTAGATATTACCATTACCCTCAGCGATGAAGACCTGCAAAAATTTCAAGACAGTGTCGATAAAGGCAAGCTTGCCGTGGCTGATGAGAGCAGCGCAGCGGCAATTGAGAACAAAGCCGCCGAATTAATTGAAAACGCACGCGAGCTAGAACTGCCGCAATTTATTTCTGAGCGACTATTTAAGCTTCAAATCCTGTTAAATATGATTAAAGATTCCGAATGGAAACTCAGCGACGAGGAAATTAACAGTATTCGCGGAGCCTTGTATTACTTTGTCGATCCCGAGGATGTAATACCCGATCATATTCCCGGCATTGGATTTCTCGATGACGCCATGTATGCCGAGATCGTTATTCAGGAATTACAAATTGAAATCAAGATGTATCAGGAATTCTGTCAGTTCCGAATAACCGAAGAGAATCGAAGGCGCAATCGAGGGCTAGACCCGCATGTTGGACGTGAGGACTGGATCGCCGACAAGCGCGCAATATTACATTCGCGCATGCGCGAAAGACGCAGGCTAAGCACTGGCGGACGCGGCTGGCGAATGCGATTGCTGTAGTTATAAGTTATAAGTTATAAGTTATAAGTTATAAGTTATAAGTTATAAGTTA
>JABMOK010000167.1 GCA_013204155.1 Pseudohongiella sp.
CAGGATAAGGTCGAGCATATTCTGGTCCGCCACGAACAAGCGGCTACTCATGCGGCCGATGGTTATGCTCGCAGCACGGGTAAGCCGGGTGTGGTATTGGTCACGTCTGGACCGGGGGCAACCAATGCTATTACTGGAATTGCGACAGCCTATATGGACTCTATTCCCATGGTGGTGATTTCAGGGCAGGTTGAAAGCCGCTTGATAGGATCTGATGGATTCCAGGAAACCGATATGGTCGGTATTTCTCGTCCTATCGTAAAGCACAGTTTCATGGTGCAGAATCCCGCAGATATTCCCATGATAGTTAAGAAGGCTTTTTATATTGCAACAACGGGGCGACCTGGCCCAGTTGTAATTGACATACCCAAGGATGTAACTGATCCCAAAGACAAATTTCCGTATCAGTACCCGGCGGAGGTGAAAATGCGTTCCTATGCGCCACCGGGTAAAGGGCATTCGGGTCAAATCAAAAAGGCAGTAGATGCGCTTTTAGCCGCGAAGCGGCCAATGATCTATGCCGGTGGGGGCGTGATTCAAGGTAATGGCGCAGAACTGCTTACCCAGCTTACGCGCAAGCTGGGTTTTCCTATCACTAATACGCTAATGGGCCTCGGTGGATATCCGGCTTCAGATCGGCAATTTCTCGGCATGTTGGGTATGCATGGAACCTATGAAGCCAATATGTCTATGCATTACTGTGATGTGTTGTTGGCTATTGGCGTACGTTTTGATGATCGTGTTACAAATTCTGATATAGATAAATTTTGTCCAGATGCAACCATCTTGCATGTGGATATTGATCCGGCTTCTATTTCCAAGACGGTTGCCGCTGACGTTCCTATCGTTGGTTCTGTAACTTCTGTTCTGGAAGAAATGCTGTCCCAAATTGAAAGTTCGAAACAGAAAGTCGACGAGCCTTCTTTGAAAGTTTGGTGGAAGCAAATTGAACAGTGGCGAGAGAAGGATAGCTTACACATAAGCCCATCTGAGGATGGGCTTACTATTAAGCCGCAACAGGTTGTACAGGCAGTGTATGAGATAACCAAAGGTGATGCCTTCGTATCTTCAGATGTGGGGCAGCATCAAATGTTTGCTGCGCAATATTATGCTTTCGATAAGCCGCGGCGTTGGATAAATTCCGGGGGTCTTGGGACGATGGGTTTTGGCTTTCCAGCAGCCATGGGGGTGCAGTTCGCGCATCCGGATGCGGTTTCAGTTTGCATTACCGGCGAAGGAAGTTTTCAAATGAATCTGCAGGAATTAGCCACCTGCATGCAATATAATTTGCCGATCAAAATTATTTGCCTTAATAACCGAGCCCTTGGCATGGTCAAGCAGTGGCAGGATATGCAATATGGAGGTCGATACTCACACAGTACTTATGCCGAGTCTCTCCCCGATTTTTCCAAACTTGCCGAGGCCTATGGTCATGTTGGAATTAAGATCGACAGGCTCGAAGACTTGAATTCGAAGTTGGAAGAGGCGTTTGCACTTAAAGACAAATTAGTTTTCGTAGACGTGATGGTTGATCCGGATGAGCATGTTTATCCGATGGCAATAAAAGGTGGTGCCATGAAAGACATGATATTGAGTAAATCGGAGCGTACCTGATATGCGTCATATAATTTCTGTTCTGATGGAAAACGAACCTGGAGCCTTATCGCGAGTAGTGGGGCTATTTTCGCAGCGCAATTACAATATTGATTCTCTCACGGTCGCACCCACGGAGGATCAATCTCTGTCTCGATTGACGCTTACCACCAGCGGCGATGATCGCAGGATCGAGCAGATCACCAAGCATCTGAATAAGCTTGTAGATGTTGTAAAGTTGGTTGACCTGACTGAAGGTGCGCATATCGAGCGCGAGTTAATGCTTATTAAAGTAAAGGCCACTGGCGCCCAGCGCGCTGAAGTTAAGCGAACTACAGATATTTTTCGTGGTCAGGTAGTGGATATGACCAGCAGTGTGTTTAGTATCCAGTTAACCGGGAAAAGCGCTAAACTGGATGCGTTTATCGCGGCCCTTGGTGACAATGTGGTTCTCGAAGTTGCGCGCACCGGCGTGTCGGGAATATCCCGTGGAGAGAAGATTCTCAGTCTTTAATACAACCTATCGAATGTTGATAGCCTTAATGAAATTTGAGGAAAGATATAAAAAAGGCCCTTACGGGCCTTTTTTATTACGCTAATTAAAAAGTAATAATTAAATCACCTTCTTCATCGCCGTCATATATTTTCTAAGTCGTTTCCCTACAACTTCGATCGGGTGTGATCGAAGTGCGTCGTTGACAACGATCAGCTCCGCGTTATCAACTCCCGAATCGCTTAACTGTAATCCCTTGCCGATGACATCGGTGTCGACTTTAGTCATGAAGTCGGCGAGCAGAGGCACGCAGGCGTGAGAAAACAGATAACAGCCGTATTCCGCCGTGTCTGAAATCACCTTATTCATTTCGTAGAGCTTCTTACGACCGATAAGGTTCGCAATTAACGGAACTTCATGCAGTGATTCGTAGTAGGCAGACTCTTCGATGATGCCGCTAGCGGTCATAGTTTCAAAGGCCAGTTCTACGCCAGCCTTGATCATTGCAACCATAAGAATCCCATGGTCGTAATATTCCTGTTCGGGAATATTCATATCACCCGCTGTAGATTTTTCAAAGGCGGATTCGGTAGTCGCTTCACGCCAGCCGAGTAATTTTGCATCATCGTCAGCCCAGTCTTCCATCATGCCGGCGGAGAAATTGCCGGTGATAATATCGTCCATGTGTTTCTGATACAGCGGAGCCATAATCTCCTTCAGCTGAGTCGCTAATGAAGCGGCAACGATCTTGGCTGGATTCGAGAGACGGTCCATCATATTGGTGATGCCGCCATGCTTTAGACCTTCAGCAACTACTTCCCAGCCATGCTGCACTAATTTGGAAGCATAAGCAGGATCAATGCCTTTTTCGACCATCTTGTCGTAGCAAAGAATCGACCCGGTTTGCAGCATGCCGCAGAGGATGGTTTGCTCGCCCATGAGGTCAGACTTAACTTCAGCAATAAAGGAAGATTCGAGGACACCGGCTCGATGGCCGCCAGTTGCCGCCGCATAAGCTTTCGCTATATCCATGCCCTCGCCATTGGGATCATTTTCGGCGTGCACGGCGATCAGAGTAGGCACGCCAAATCCGCGTTTATACTCTTCGCGTACTTCAGTTCCCGGGCATTTAGGGGCAACCATTACTACGGTAAGGTCGTCACGAACCTGCATGCCTTCTTCTACAATGTTAAAACCATGGGAATAGGCCAGGCTGGCCCCCTGCTTCATGAGTGGCATAACTTGCCCAACAACCGGGCTGTGCTGTTTGTCAGGTGTAAGGTTCAGTACCAAATCGGCAGTAGGTATCAAATCTTCATAGCTGCCCACGGTAAAGCCATTTTCGGTGGCATTTTTCCAGGAATCACGCTGTGCAGAAATCGCCGCCTCGCGCAGGGCGTAGGATACATCCAGGCCGCTGTCACGCATGTTTAGACCCTGATTCAGGCCCTGGGCACCACAGCCTACTATGACTACTTTCTTGCCTTTTAGCTTGTTCACGCCGTCGCTAAACTCGCTTCTATCCATAAAGCGACATTTGCCTAATTGTTGCAGCTGTAAGCGCAAGGGAAGCGTATTAAAGTAATTCATGGATCTACTCCGATCTGTTCATCTTAAGAGGTTAGTTTAAGTTAGCTGTAGTTAGTTTAAGTTAGCTGTAGTTAGCTAATAAAAAAAATAAGTAGCCAGCTAAGTAGAAAGAGACATAGTCTTATTTTCAATGAGGCGCGATCATATAGCATCTCTAATCTTGGGTAAAATGTTATATTTACGGCTGAAAAAGTCCCGCAGGGCATGGAATAGGGCGGTATAATCAGAAACTGCCAATAAATAGAGCATCAGAATCAGGACTTATTATGACGGAAGACGAGGAGGAATTTAAATCTGAGGGCATTCTGCCCATCGATGAGCATGAGGAAATTGTCTCTGAGGACGGTAAGAAAGTTCGCCGACGAGGTATTTATCTGCTGCCTAATCTGCTTACTCTGGGGGCATTGTTTTCTGGCTTCTACGCGGTGATCGCTGGCATGTCCGGCAATTTCAACGAAGCTGGATGGGCGATCCTGATAGCGGGTGTGCTCGATGGCCTGGACGGACGTATCGCCAGACTGACCAATACACAAAGCGCTTTCGGGGCACAATTTGATAGCCTGTCCGATATGGTCTCTTTTGGCGTAGCGCCGTCGCTAATCATGTTTAGCTGGGCGTTTGCGCCGCTTGGTCGGGTTGGCTGGGCCGCCAGTTTTATCTATATGTCTTGCGCGGCGCTTAGACTGGCGCGTTTCAATGTTCAATTGGGTACAGTCGACAAGCGGTTCTTTCTTGGGCTGCAAAGTCCCCTGGCGGCCGGATTGGTGACTTTCGTTCCATGGCTTGGATACAAATACGGGCTGGAAGTAACGCCACTGGTGGCCTATCTGGCGGCAATACTCACTGTGTTTGCCGGATTGTTGATGATTTCCAACTACAAATACTCCAGTTTCAAGGAGCTCCAGTTCAAAGGCACAGTGCCTTACATGGTATTTGTGTTTGCAGTAGTATTGTTAGTCGTAGTCGCGCAGAATCCGCATGAAGTATTGTTATCAATGTGTGTTGTGTATGCGCTTTCCGGGCCATCGATGTGGGTCTACAAGTCGCGATTCAAAAAACAGGCCGCCAAGAAAAAGTCAAAACCGGATGCTAAAAGCAAAACGGCTAAAGCGAAGTAAATAGCAAGGTTCTGCTCACAAGCAGAAAGGAAATACCCAATAATCCTGTCTTTTCTGTCATGAAACAGGATAAAACGAATTCTATACTGTCAGGAATTAAATCATGCTAATCAAGAAGCCCTCAGACATAAAGCCTTCTGAAATCACTCCGGAAAGTGTCTATAGAAGCAGGAGACAGTTCCTCAATGACGGAAGCAAGTTATTACTGGGAGCTGCCGCGGGTGCGATGCCCGGGATTGCCAATGCCCAAAACCGAGGCGGTTTAAAGGCTCCGGCACCTGCGGGCGTACCGCGCCCCGAAGCGGCCTCCTGGTGGGCGGACAAATTCGCTGACATCAAGCCAGCTCCCGATGCGGAGCCCTATTTCACGGGTGAAATCATCACCCCTTACGAAGATGTAACTCGATACAATAATTTCTATGAGTTCGGTATGGACAAATCGGATCCCTCTTCCAATTCCGGAGAGTATAAGGCGGATCCCTGGTCGGTCGAAATTGCGGGGGAAGTAGCAAGGCCGGGTAACTATAATCTCGAGGACATCCTTAAACCCCATGCCCTTGAAGAGAGAATTTACCGGCTTCGATGTGTTGAAGCCTGGTCTATGGTCATTCCCTGGATTGGTTTCCCTCTGGCCGATTTGATCAAACAGTTTGAGCCTACTTCAAAGGCCAAATATGTCGAATTCGAAACGCTGGTAGACCCCGATACCATGCCCGGCATACGATCCCGCTTTGCTATCGTAAAGTGGCCCTACAGAGAGGGTTTGCGCATGGATGAGGCAATGAACCCTTTGACCTTCATGGCAGTAGGCTTGTATGGCGATGTTCTTCCTGCGCAAAACGGGGCGCCTATGCGTCTGGTGGTGCCGTGGAAGTATGGTTTTAAGAGCATTAAGTCTATTGTGAAAATCAACTTCCGGGAGACTATGCCTAATACTACCTGGAACGATTTACAGGCACAGGAATATGGCTTCTTTGCGAACGTGAATCCGGCTGTTCATCACCCTCGCTGGCGACAGGATACCGAACGTAGATTGCCACAGACCCTGTTTAGCCGATCGCGGATTGATACACGACTGTTTAATGGCTATGCAGACCAGGTTGCTTCTCTGTATCAAGGAATGGATCTGGCTCGCTATTATTAAGCGACAGGCTGTTTACCTATCGTGATAGCGAATTCAGGCAGTAGCTCTGGACCATGGGAAAGTTAATCAAGCCAATAGTTTTTGTTATTGCTCTAATTCCATTCCTGGTTCTGCTTATTCGAATCTTGCAGAACGATCTTGGTCCAGACCCCGTTCAGGAGCTATCTCTTGAGACCGGAGAATGGACGCTGCGCTTCCTGATCATAGCGCTGGCCATGACCCCACTTAGGCGAATTACCCGGCAAGTCGTATTCGTGCGCCATCGACGCATGCTTGGTTTGTATGCGCTGTTTTACGCAACTCTGCATTTTGCTGTGTGGCTTGGCTTCTTACTGGAATTCAGGTGGTTCGCGATACTGGAGGAGATTATAGAGCGGCCTTATATTACGGTTGGTTTCAGTGCCTATGTGATTTTACTCGCGCTCGGCATCACCTCGCCCAAGCGGATGGTTAAAAAGCTGGGTAAAAATTGGAAACGCCTGCATAGATTGGTGTATGTGGCGGCTATATTGGGGGTTCTGCACCTGCTTTGGATTCTGCGACTGGATATCGGCCCCGCCGTCTTCTACGGCACAGTGGTGGTGGTGTTGCTGGGCTATCGGTTCTGGTTCTATCTCAGATCCAGAACCCAGTCCAAAAACGGGTCCCCAAACGCCTGACTCAGTATTCGGGCTCGGCTATTGGGTGAATTCCGGCGGTAGTAATAATATTTCCGAATCTGCACTTAATTCCTTGCCAATCCGCGCTGTGCACGTATAATACGCCGGCTCTGAGTCGAGAGGTTCAGAGGAAATACCGTTCTTTAAAAATTAGATTAAGCAATAGAGGTGGGTGCTTGCTGTTGATGGTATCTGTGAATCTTCATAGA
>JABMOK010000168.1 GCA_013204155.1 Pseudohongiella sp.
AGATAGCACCAACTGATGATTGCTCTAGTCGCAAAAATTTCATGTATTCATCTAAGTTCATAGTAAGTACTATTTTATTAGCTCTCGGAATTTATACGTCTGAGTGATAAGGACAGTTCATATTCGAATAGACCGATTTCTGGCACTAGCGAACACGCCAACTTCAAGTCGTTGCTTATATTTCTGGCAATTATTACTCCACGAACTCTTTGCGCTTCGTCTGCCAAATTTTCCTTAATCCAAGCCACATATCTCATTAATTGACCAACCACTCGGTCATATCCTTTAGAAACTTTTAATTCAATCACTACAAAATTACCGCTCGAGTCAACAGCAAGAATATCTATATACCTGCCCCCAACCGGAAACTCTATTCCCGTTACACCTTCGTCCTCAAAAAGTTTCAAGCTTGGTTCTAGCAGCGAGAGGTTCTTGGATAGATAATTTCGAAGGTCAGCTTCATAGGCGAATTCTCCGTTCGAGCCCGCTTCTTGGATAGCTTCGACTTCATCCTCGCCCTCAGGTAACGGGGAAGATCCAATATCACCTAATGCCTCATAGATTGGGGTAGCATCAACACCCGGTCGATACAGCCGGTAGCTGGCCCGATTTGTTTGGTAAAGAACATCATCTTCACCCTTGATAATATTATGATGAATCCGACTTCGTGCATTAGTAGATAGCCGAGTCAAATGCGCTGTTACAGTGCCTGTTTTTATTCTGGGATATTTTTCAGCGAACCATGAAATCGCTTGCTGTCTTGTGAATGAATCACTCGGATGTACAACGAGTTCGCTTGCCATTTCTTTCATTAAAATCCGAACAGGTTTGGAATATAGCGCCACAATCTACTTACTCTCAAAGTGCATAATATTTTGTTAGGTATCTAGTTCACGTTGTCAGATACGCGAAATTTCTTGGTTGTTTTCAAACATTTTTAGTATCTCACTGATTCGACGGGAATTCTACTCGACTCCCCATGAAAAGAGGATCTTCTGGTAAAACATGTATGACGCTCATATCGGCGACTGCTTTCACCAGCATTTTAAGCAGCCCTGGGAGCTAACAGAGCGTCGATGTCAGCCTCACCAGGGTATTGAACAAACTCATACTCCTGAGCCTCAATAGCTACCATAGACATCCTGTCCGCCAGCTCATTCCCTTCAACGCCCACATGTGCCCTGACATGCAGAACCTGAACTTTGCCACCCAGTGATTGGTAGACCTCGAACATTGGCTTAATCAGCTCCAGATTCTTAATCTCACCATCTTTCTTTGTCCAACCATGCTTCTTCCAGGAAACAGCCCATTTAGTCACCGCATCAATCACATAGGTTGAGTCACAGAAGATTGCAACGGACTTCCCTGTCTCGATCTGTTCAGCTGCCAGCATTAATGCATGGTAAAGAGCGTTCAGCTCCGCTGAGTTGTTCGTCCCCATTGGTTCATATAAGCCATACCAAAGCTCATCTAATCTGTTATCGCGGTAGAGAGCCACTCCAGAGCCTGCCTGACCGGGGTTACCCCAGCAAGCCCCATCAGTAAAGATTTTAATGTCAGCAGACAGTGCTTGAATTTCACTGGCTGAGTATGACTTCCGTTTCGGGGTGATTGGCCTGGTTTTGTTTGAAGTGGATTTTGGCTTGGCTTTGTTTGATTCAGCATTCTTAAGCAGCCTAAGGTCTCCAACTCGGAAAGCTTCTTCCGCTTCCGCCAATGTATCAAATCGCTTAAACACTGGCCTTGAATATCTCTTGACCTGCTTCTTACAACTCTTCCAATCAGGAAAGATACCAGTCCTTCGACCATGCAATACAACGTAGTGTCCAACTGCCATTTAGTTCTGCCTCCCCATTCTGGTGTTATTGCTGAGCACAGTAGTGTAACCGTTGAAGTGTACCTGTCTTTGCCTGAGTGCCAATCGATCAAATGGCTCCCCAGTGTTGGTTATACATCGTTCTTGTTCAGCCTGGTTAGCTTCAGCCCGTGTAGCGTAAGATTGATACTCCGCTCCTGGGTACTTAGAGATGCTTTTATGAAGAGAGGCCATAGTGGTATGAAGTCCCTTTTGTCTGCCGACTGATACAACGAAATATTTATTGGTCATGCTTATTACCTGTTCTGGTTGATTAGTGGTTTAACTGTTTTAGTGACTACTGTATTTATGCCGTAAAACTAAAAGCTAAAATGGCGCCGACCAAACTCAACATCCCCTTTAGTCAATAACCCTATAGAGTCATTAGCTATATCCCAAGGAATGTGAACTCGGCCAAAATTCTTAGTTGTGTATCTTTCCGCTAGATTGCTTTCGAAGATGTTGTAATAGTCTTGCAGGTCCACTGTTTTGATATAATTCAGCTTTCGTCCAAACCTGCATTTTTTGCGATCCCCTATATCCCTTCGATCCTCCCGAAATCGAGCCGCCTCTTTCAGTATTAGTTCTTCGAATCGCTCTTTGTCAGGCAGCCATTTCCCCTCATCAAAAATCAAAATATGGTAGTGATCGGTATCTTCTGTTGGAGTAGGTTCTCTTACTGCGAATCCTTCAATAAAGCTTAATCCTCTACGATATCGGTTCTTGAATATTTTCCGGTTTAAGTGTTTTAGAAATAGGTTGAGTAGTCGTCGAGTCTGATAATGGTTGGTTCGGTTTGGAAAGCTTATCGTTAGAACATAGCGATGGTCGAAACTGGCCATCCAGTTAATGTATTCAGTTCTTAATAGTATTTTGTCGGTAGTGATCATGTTGGTTACCAGAATGACGGATATGTTTATCCAATTGCTTTCGATTAAGTAGCAGTTGGTTTAATGGATTTTTCGGTTCAACCTATCCAGCCCGCTTCATCAGAGCGCAGCTTTCAGGGCTAAAACCGTTGTTACAGTTGTATTTATCTCGAAGCGATTTTAAATTGGCCAGAGGTATGCAGCCAGGAGTCGACATTCTGAAGAATGCTTCTCTCAGCCCTTTGGCTCTGCACAAGCATTTCGATGCAGGCTCAGGCGCAGTATTTGAGACTTCGCCTACCAGGAATAATCCAAGCGGAAAGGGGTGCCACGAGGAATGTAACCTATACAAGGCCACGTATTGGTGCGCAAACTACTAGCAAAACTATATTCGGTAGCCAACTGCCAGCCAACGACCAAGCTCTCTGCTAATGCCGTCATCCTCTGGTAGCGTGGAGCACACAATAGTGAAAAGGCTCTACGACTACATCGCACTATAGCCGCAGAGCCCTTATTAGCTTCCTTCTCAAGCGTATACGTTGCCGTACACAAGCTCTTAGAAGACTTGGAGGCTATCAACTGCCAGACCTATTCCATAAGGATTTTCAAGGTTTCGATCAAAAAATCGATGCCAATCTGTGATATTCCTCATCAGCTTCGGTCGGCGGACTGTGCTTTTAGCAAATTCAGATTCATGCTCATTCCAACAGTCTTTGACGTTATCTTGAAATTCGTAATAACTCATGTCGTCTGGCTTGTGAAGCGCAAGAAATACCTTGCAACGTTCCACATCGGTTGCTTCATCCAACGACGAGCGAACTACAGCAATCATTGGCAAACAGCCCTTTACGCTCTTCCAATTTTCAACGCAGAGGTCAATACCTAGGCTAGAATTAAAATCGTTGATCATGTGTTGAATATCGCAAATGCCGCTCTCTTCCATCCGTAAATCGACTACTACAGCGTAATTGAATTTTGGTCCCGCACTATTAATCAAGCTCAGTACGTATCCTCCAATTCCCTTAACATCGTGCCAAGGCTTACTTACCTTCGCCCGCCGCGTGGCCAAGAGTAATGACACTCTTCCAAGAACAGAAATGGCTGATTTTCCGTCTGCCCCTTCGATCTCGGCTAAAGCTGCTTCAATCTCTGGGGGGTATGTGCTCACAGATTGGTCAGGCTCCTGCAATACATCAGTACGTTGCAATATCGGTATTGGGCCCTCGCATGTCTCTTGATCGACACCTCTCTCCTGAGCCCGCACGTTCTGCTCAGCTATTTTCGTATCAGGTAAGTTACTTGCTGCGACTCGATCAGTGTTTCTGTTAAAATTTTCAAAAGTACTCATATCAATAACCCCGTCTGGCTCTGCCAGACTGTTAAGTGTTGCGGCTTATTAGGATTCACCGCTGATTTAAATAAACGTGGGCCGAAACTACCTGCCCTACTCCGACAGCTCCTAAATCAATGCTGTCGAGAGTATTTATGTTTTTGCTTGTCAAAATGCGTAGAAGCCAGTAAAATAGCGGAATGAAACTCAATAGGAACACCAAACCGGCCACAGAAGCGGCAGTTTTCTATCAGACTGACAAGAGGAAAAGGTTGTGCAGGCGAATCCGGACAGAGGTACTACCCAGATTATGTAAAAACCGAGCTTGTACTCATGGGTGTAAAGCTAAAGACATTACGCGGTGCTCTTTGTATAAGGGCTTAGCGGACATATTATGCGACGAATTAATTCCCACTTTAGGTGGAAAAACACGTAACTGGAAAAGGC